>JBDLJN010000238.1:0-1731 GCA_039714335.1 Planctomycetota bacterium | reverse complement strand
CAATTTTGTGATTGATATGGCTTGGAATGACGGGAAGCTGAGCGAGGGGCAGATTCTCTCCCGTTCGGGGGGCGATCTTGTTATTCGTTCCGCAACGCCCTTTGTTATTCAGAATGACCTGGATGAGATTCGTTCCGCTCCGGATGCCGACATCAAGGGTTACCATCTCGCAAAGGTGGAGACCGTTGCGGGCAAGACCTATGGGATTGAAGGCCAGAAATAAAACAGCAGCGATTTAAAACAAAGAAATGAGAGGTGAAACCATGTGGAATTTTTTATGTAGGCAAAAGGCTATTTTCATCTGTTTCGGGTTGCTGTTGCTTCCATGTGCGTGTTGTGCCAAGGAAACGAAGTCGAAACTGCCTAATATTCTTATTCTCTACACGGATGATCTGGGGAATGCGGATGTCAGCTGCAACAATGTGCAGAAAGACAAAAAGGTTATCACGCCGCGTATTGACAGCTTGGCAGAAGAGGGAATGCGTTTCACGGACGGCCATGCCTCCTGCGCCATCTGCACGCCTTCGCGGTATGCATTGCTGACGGGTCGCTATCACTGGCGTCGTATCGACAAGGTTATCTGGGGATTTGACCCACCCGTCATTCGTGAAGGACGTTTCACGCTCCCGGAAATGCTTAAAGAAAAAGGCTATCACACCGGCTGCATCGGCAAGTGGCATCTGGGTTGGGATTGGAAAGCCATTCAGAATCAAGAAGTCAAACCCGTTCCGCCCATTAAGAGTCAATATCGTCCGGCCCTGCCTCCGGAGGCGTTTGATTGGTCAAAACCAATCCCCGGCGGCCCTTTAGCCCATGGTTTTGATTACTATTTCGGTGACGATGTCATTAACTTTCCCCCTTACTGCTGGATCGAGAATGACCGGGTTGTCACCGCGCCGGACTTCACGGGGCATTGCTGGGAGATGGAGCCTCTGGCAGATGTGGGCTGGGGGCACGCACGCGGGCCGATGGCCAAGGACTGGGACCCGTTCGACAATATTCCGCTGACAACCCAAAAGGGCGTTGATTATATCAAATCCCGCGCCAAGACCGGCCAGCCGTTTTTCCTTTATTTCTCGTTTCCCTCGCCACACCTTCCGTTGGTTCCAAACAAGGAATTTCGCGGGAAGTCCGAATGCGGACACTACGGCGACTATATCCTCGAAACCGATCACTCTGTGGGCCGCCTGCTGGACGCGCTTGAAGAAAACGGACTGGCAGACAACACCATTGTCGTCTTCACCTCCGACAACGGCCCTGAGCATGTTACCAAAGGCTTTCGAAGACGTTTTGGTCATCATGCTGCCGCCCCGTTGCGAGGACAAAAACGCGATGTCTACGAAGGTGGGCACCGGGTGCCGTTTATCGTCCGTTATCCCGGCGTTGTCGAGCCCGGTAGTACATCGGATGCCATGGTTTCTCAAATCGACCTGATGCGAACCTTCGCATCGGTCACGGGCTGCACGATTCCCGAACCCGCCGCCGAGGATTCCATCGACATCCTGCCGGTCCTCAAGGGCGAATCGAACCAAGTTCGTGAGACCCTTGTTTACAGCGCTCCCCGCGGCAAGGCCATACGGTCAGGCGATTGGGTGCTGATTAACCCCGGCAAAAAGGACGAACTTTACAACCTGAAAGATGATCTCGGTCAAAAAACGAACATTGCGGTGGACCACCCCGAGAAAGTCGCCGAACTCACTGAGCTATACGAAAAAATAGGCAAAAGGAATA
>JBDLJN010000237.1:0-2067 GCA_039714335.1 Planctomycetota bacterium | reverse complement strand
TCGGCAAAACCATTCCCGGCAGAGGGATTGGCAAACAACTTGGATATCCGACTGCCAATATCGAATCGACTGGCCAGGTCGTTCCCGCCGAGGGGGTCTATGCGGGGTATGTTGTTGTAGGCGACTGCCTGGAGGATGTTTTGTTCGGTGGGCTTCGGCGTCTGACGGCGATCAGTATTGGCCGGGCCAAGACCTTCGTCAGCGACCATCCACTGCTGCTGGAGGCGCATCTGCTCGAAGACAATATTGAAGATCTCCGTGGCAAATGGCTGGGGTTGGACTTCATGCGGTTCATCCGCCATCAACAGCGGTTTGAAACAAAAGAACAACTGAAACAACAAATCCAAAAAGACTGCGACAAGGCCCTGAACTTTTTAATCTGATCCGTCCGGGGCGTAATGAATTTTCAAGCCCACTTCAACAGTATATATTAAATTCATCGCTCTCTGACAGTTTCGGTTTCTTTCTGGAGAGAAGTTACAGTCCCTGCCGAAATAAGAAGGTAACAGGGACATCGATTTTATCGAGGGCATCATGAAGGAATATTATCGGAGCTTTTTTCTATTCATCGTGGCAATCACCGTGGTTTTAGTACTTTTTATTTTGAGGCGGGAAAGCTTAGGCACAGACTCTGCTGTACAGAAGACAGAAAAGGTTCAGCCGGAAGCCAAGGCGGCAATTGCTGACAGCGGGAACAATACTCCGCCCACTGCCCATACGGTCATAACGCAATCTTTGCCGGACCCGTTTGACGGGGCGACCAGGAACAAAACAGCAACGCTTTGCATTCGTTCACAAATTCGGACAAATGGATGGCAGGACGCTCCGGAGGTGCTTTTGGAGAAAGACAGGAGTCTTTCATTAAAAGCCGATACAATTGCCGGGGCATCTGTTCGCTGGTATCAGATTTTTCCCGATATTACACAGCGTTACAATAATGCCTATTGGCCGAATGAGCCAAAGGCGTATCAATGGAAGGGGGTTGATAAGATAAGCTACCTTCGGGAAGAAATTCTTGATTTTCGGAACCAGTGGACGGTTTCATTATACAAAGATAACCGGTTTCAATATCGTCTTCCGAAAAATATGATCACCCGGTCAAGATTTTTTAATCCATCCGCCGGCAGTTTCTGGTATCAGGTTGAAATTTTGAAGGACGGTCAGATTTTCCGTTCACCGGGTATTGAAGAAAGCACTGAACAGGGGCTTTCAGCCGATGTTTTTCGATTGACGCTTTGTCTTGATAAGGCCGATTATATTAACCATCTAACGGGATTTTTCAATGTGCCGGGGATTTTCGGCTCAACAATTCGCCAAAGCAGCCACTATATTGGTGTGGATTGTGCGGATGTGCTGATGGCGGCGTATGCCAAGTGGAAAAAGCTTCCGAACGAGAAAAATTATAATGTTGCCATGCTGGTCAATAAATTCCCAAAGGCATCAGAGTTCAATCTTCAAAACGGTGATCCTGACACGGCCATATTGTGGGGTAAACATGTCAGGGTGGGGGATTTTATTGCGGTTCGCTATAAAGGTGCCAGAAGTTATCAGCATATCGGGGCGTTATACAGCGACCGAAATAAGGATGGCTCGCTCGATGCATCAGATCTCGTGATTCACGCAGGGCCGGATCCACTGCATCTATCAGCACTAAAGAGCGGCAATTTTAACGGTCACGTTGTGATTTTGCGATCGAAATAATCCGGCAGCGCTGTCGCGATATGGCGTGATGCTTTGTTCAAGAGCAATTTATTGAACAGGCAAATAGACGTGGACACAGTTGCCGTTCGGCTGGCTGCTTTCAAACTCCATATAGCCGGCGTGCTGTTCGATGTAAAGTTTTGCCAGCGGAATATCAAAACCTGTGCCGCACATATTTCGCGTTCGTTCGCGCGGCTCCGCCAGCGACCGTATGATCTCATCCGGCAATCCCGGCCCGTCATCGCGAACAGACAGTTGAATCTGATGGTGCTCTTTGAGATACGTTGTTGTGATGGAGATCGTTCCGGCGTGTTCTGGCAGATTGTCCAGGGCATGAGTTAACAGATTGGCGATCATTTCCTCGAT
>JBDLJN010000236.1:0-2129 GCA_039714335.1 Planctomycetota bacterium | reverse complement strand
CCGATCTTTGCCAATTTGTGCCACCAGTGACCTGTTTTGGCCCACAGACAGATGGACACACAGGGCGTGGAAGTCCAGCTTGCCTGCCTTGGTTTTCAGTTTCAAAAAATCACTTTCAATCCGCCGCAGATATTCTTCGGGGTTACCGTAAAAGATCCGAACGGAATCGTTATGTATCGGTTGACACACAGGCCGGAGGGGTTAAACCCTACGAGCCGCGAACTTCACTTTTACCCTACCCCATTTCGCCCCCGCTGCACGACGAAAGACGCCATAAGCCCTTTATTGGAAACATGTTACCATTGTTGATGTCGCCGTCCCCTGCTCCCTTCGGCCCTCTAATACCTTATATATAAACAAATAATTTCGCATTTTTTCTGTTTTTTTCGTAAAAAACAGCATGTGAGGGATAGATACTACCGTAAGGTATCCCATAGATGATCAGATTGACTAAGGGAAAGATGTATCGTGGAGAATTCGGACAATAGAGAGCAAGAACAATTTTTAAGACTATTGATGCTCAATGACAAGAGGATCTATGCCTATATTCTATCCATTGTGCCGAATGTTAGCGATGCCGATGATATCATGCAGGAAGCCTCAGCGATAATGTGGCGGAAATTCTCTGATTTCAAGTCGGATATGAGCTTTGTAGCGTGGGGGCTTACAATTGCCCGGTATCAGATTATGAGCTACTTCAAAAAACGCAAGCGATCGAAGGTGTGCTTTAGTGAGGATCTTACGACATTACTTGAGGAAGAATCTGAGAACACCTTATCTGGGATGGATGATCGATTAGACGCCCTCAAGCATTGCGTTAAAAAGCTTGATCGCGATGATCAGGACTTGCTTAAACTGCGATACGAGAGAAATCTTACCTTGCAAAATATCGGGGCGCATATTTCCAAGTCAACCAGGGCTAGTTTTTATTCACTTTCGCGAATCCATAAGCTTTTGCTGCAGTGTATCAAAGGAGAACTTTCATTGAGAGGCGTTCTTGATGGATAAGCGTGACAGCAAATTCTATGACTTAATACTTGCCTGTCTCTATGGGATTGCCACCGAAGACCAGCAGAATCAGTTAGGTCAGATTCTTGAAAAAGACTCTATGCTGAGAAAAGAGTATCTTGAATATATCTCGCTTCATACCCTCCTTTCTCGCAGAGGAGGCGCTTCGCTCTTCGTGGAGGAGGTGGATGACTCTGTTCTTGACAAGGCGGTCTGGGAAGCGTTAGCCGAACAGGAACGAACCAGCCCAGAGATTATAATCCCGAAAGAAGAGCCGCAGCCCGAGCGGGAGTTGATCCAAAAGGTTGTCTATCCCCCGCGCGAAAAGCAAAAAATAAGTAAATTCAGTCTTTATTCTGCCATCTTCAGTGCCGCAGCGATGCTGTTGATGGTTCTGCTTGTCAAGTTTGCGCCCGAAAAATCAAACGGCATCGAGGTTGCCGTGTTAAATGCGGCTGTGGATGCCCGATGGTCCGATTCGACAGTTTTGCCGGAAAGCGGTGATGCGGTTCATGCGAATGAGCCGTTTTATCTGGTCAAAGGGCTCGTTGAGATTCAAACCGATCGCGGCGTTGAGTTGATTGTTGAAGGTCCGGCCGAGTTTGAATTTACAAAGGATGGGGATTTGAGTTTGGATTCAGGCAAAGTGTTTGCTGCTGTTTCTACCCAGGGCAGGGGCTTTGCGGTGAACACCGCGACTTCAAAAATCGTTGACTTGGGAACGGAATTTGGCGTTCAGGTCGACAGGAACGGAAACGCCGGGGTGCATGTTTACAAGGGGCAGGTTACGCTGCTGACCGGAGCCAAGGCAATGGCGAAAGTGACCGAGTTCCTCCTGCGTGGACAGGCGCGGGCTATCAGTTCAGACGGAACTGTAAGCAAGCGGCCCGTCAATGAGCATTTATTTGTCCGCAAAGATGAACTGCGGGCGAATGTCAGGGCATCTGAGGGATCGGCGTATGACCGGTGGCTGGCATACAGTTATCAACTCAGGCGTGATCCGTCTCTAGTGGCGTACTATACCTTTGAAAAGAATCCGGATCGGCCTGAAGCCCTCATTAATCTGCCTTCGAAAACATCCGGTCGGCTGGAGGGCCTGATGGAATATCGCCAACCGGAAG
>JBDLJN010000235.1:0-2129 GCA_039714335.1 Planctomycetota bacterium | reverse complement strand
GCAAAAGCAACCGGAAGTTTGAGGAAAAAGGAGTCTATTCCGCTGTTTTTGAAACGACCTCCGGAACGGTGGTTGTTTGTGTGAACACAACCAAAGAGGCCCAACAGATTGTTGTTCCGGTGAAAATAGCCGGTTCGATTGTGAGACTGGATTCGGGGAGATCCGCTGAATTGCATCAGGGCGAAAACGAGTTGAAATTGGTCGTTTCGCAATTAGGTTGTGGTGCTTGGATAGTAAAATAAAAAAGATGTATTTGTAGAGTATTTATGGCGAACGGAAGCGGCTCGCCATCATGTGGTTATAATTAATAAGGCAATGTGTTATGGATTTGAAAAATAATATATATGTCGTCAGTCTGACTCATTGGGATCGTGAATGGCGCTTCCCTTTTGAAAAGACACGTATGTTGCTCGTCGAGATGATGGACAACGTGTTGGAGTTGCTGGATAAGGATCCGGATTACAACTGTTTTCACCTCGATGGTCAGACGATCCTTCTGGAAGACTACTGCGAAGTCAGGCCGGAAAATGCCGACAAAATCAGCCAGTATGTAAAGGCTGGCCGATTGCTGATCGGTCCCTGGTATCTTCTTCCGGAAGAAAACCAGATGTCAGGTGAATCCTTGGTTCGCAACTTCCTGTGGGGCGAGCGCATTGGCCGGAAATATGGCGGCAATATGAAGGTGGGCTACTCGCCGACATCCTGGGGGCAGGTCAGCCAGATGCCGCAGATTATGAAGGGCTTCGATGTTGACAGCATTATCTTCTATCGAGGCATAAGCCCTGATCAGTCACCGGATAACTTCTACACTTGGGAAGGCCCGGACGGCAGCAGTATCCTGGGAATTCGTCTGGGTGATTTTGCCCGGGTAGGTTTTTTTCATCTGGTAGATCGGGCTGTGGTGTTCAATCGCTACTGGGGCGACGATTCGCACCAGTGGAACCAGGGCGGAAAACCGTTTCGTCTGAGCGGTAGCGGTTCGGCGACTCCCTACGAATTTCATCAACCGCCGAACGGTTGGCATCCTGAAAACATTGAGCAGAGCTTGGAAACACTCGAAAACGAAGATCTCGGAGAATGGATGACTCCATGGGCTCTGTCGTGCGAGTGTGATGATTGTACGGGTCCGTTTGTATTTGTGCCGAAAATCATAAAGGAAGCCAATACGCTCATAAGCAACGGCAAAGAGATCAAGCAGGGTAGTTTGCCCGAGTTCGTGGCGATGGCCCGCGAACATCTGAACGAAAATGAACTTACGGTTCTGCGCGGCGAGATGCGTAGCAGTCAGAAGGCCGGGAAGTGGACCGATATTTATGCGGAAATTCAATCAAGTCGTATTCCTACGAAATACATAAATCGACAAATGGAGTGTCTGCTTCAAAGAACGGCCGAACCCTTGGGGACCATGGCGTGGATGTTGGGCCGGGAATACCCAATCTTTTCGCTGGATCGTGCCAACCGTCTGCTGCTTCAGAATCATGCACATGATTCGATCGGCGGTTGCGGACGTGATGCCGTTGACAACGACGTGCGCTACAGGTTTGGCCAGATCGAGATCATAGCTCAGGGCATTACCAGTGCTGCCGCCCTTGAAATCGCAGGCCGGATTGATACGGGTGATGTGGCTTCTAACGAAGTGCTTCTGGTGGTTTTCAACAACCTGCCTCGCAAGAGCAACCACATTGCCCAGACAGAGATCGACTTTGACAGGGAATCTAACATCAAGGGCTTCAAGGTCTGCGAGATGGACGGCACAGAGCTGGTGGTGCAAACTCTTTCCTGTTCCAATGCGGAAGCGATCTTCAACCACCCCTATGAAGTGCCCTGCCGCATGTCATCCGATAGATGGGAACTGTTCTTCGAGGCGAATGATGTCCCGGCAATGGGTTACAAGGTTTTCCGCGTAATCCCGATGGAGGGTGAGTATCGTCATGAAGGTACAATGCTTGTGGCGCCTACTTCCATGGCCAATGAATATCTGGAGGTGCAGGTTAATCCAAACGGTACGGTGGATGTTGCCAGCAAGGAGACGGCGCGCAATTCAACTATTGAACATCTTGAAAAAAAACCTAGCAGCTTACCAAGAGGGCATAAAAAACGACACCAGATTCTTCTTTGATAAATAAAAG
>JBDLJN010000234.1:0-2160 GCA_039714335.1 Planctomycetota bacterium | reverse complement strand
GTCGAAGTGAAAATAGACAATCCCTGATAGACTCAGATATTACCTATATGATCGCTCATCAGAATGGATGATCATTCATTTCCAGGTAGCCTCCAGTTTGATAATCAACGATTTTTCAGCAATAAAGTAAAGGCAAAAGGTGTTTTCTGCAGTCGTTATCCGTTTTTCGTATTGCAGGCAGATGAAATCATTAATTATGTGTGGAGAGCAGTAATCACTACTGGGGGATTTTTTATTTGCAATTATTTAAAAATATGATTAAATACACTGTTCTCAATGAGCATATTCCTTACTCTTCTGTTCAGCGAGAAGACGGGCTTTATGCCGGAAAATTATATCCGGCGGCTTTGTAAAGATTTATTTGGTAAGGGGTTACAGTAATCTGTAACTCCTTTCTTTTTTACTGTTAGTAGATGGTTTCGAGGTACCGGTAAATGAGGAACCGGTTTGCAGGTAAACAGCAAAGGATAGAATAATGGCTATAGATTTATCAAATGTTCGAAATATCGGTATCAGCGCTCATATTGATTCGGGCAAAACGACCCTGACAGAAAGAATCCTGTTCTACACTGATCGGATTCATGCGATTCATGAAGTCCGGGGAAAAGATGGTGTTGGTGCCAAAATGGATTCCATGGAGTTGGAAAAGGAACGTGGAATAACCATTCAGTCGGCCGCCACCTATGCGTCCTGGAAGGATATTGACATCAACATTATCGATACCCCGGGACACGTTGACTTCACCATTGAGGTTGAGCGGGCTCTGAGGGTGCTCGATGGCGCCATTCTGGTGCTTTGCTCGGTGGGCGGGGTGCAGTCACAGTCAATTACTGTCAGTCGGCAAATGGCCAGGTACAAAGTTCCGCGTATCGCCTTTGTCAACAAATGTGACCGTACCGGAGCCAACCCGATGCGGGTAACCGAGCAGCTCAGGGACAAATTGGAGCTCAACGCCCACATGATTCAGCTGCCGATCGGACTGGAAGGAGACTTCGAGGGACTTATCGATCTGATCACCATGAAGGCCATCTACTTTGATGGCGACAACGGTGAAGTTCTCAGGGAAGAAGATATTCCGGCCGACATGGCCGCCGAAGCTGAGGAGAAACGTGAAGCTCTGCTGGAAGAAGTTTCGATGTTCTCTGAAGAGCTGATGGAAGCCGTTCTTGAAGGCGGCGATATCGATACTGAGCTGATTCATGAGGCCATCCGGCGCGGCACGCTGGCGCTGGAATTTACGCCGGTTTTCATTGGTTCTGCTTATAAGAATAAGGGGATTCAGCCGCTTTTAGATGCAGTTTCTGCTTATCTGCCCTGTCCAACAGACGTGGTTAACCACGCTCTGGATCTTGCCAATGACGAGACTGAGTTTGAGGTCAGCAACGATCCCGATGATAAACTGATCATGCTGGCCTTCAAACTTGAAGACGGCAGATACGGCCAGCTTACCTATGTCCGTACCTATCAGGGAGTTCTCAACAAAGGAGATACCGTTTACAACAGCCGTACCGGCAAAAAGGTCAAGATCGGTCGACTGGTTCGCATGCATGCCGATGAGATGGAAGAGATCGATTCGTGTGACCCGGGAGATATCGTGGCCCTGTTCGGCGTTGACTGTGCTTCCGGAGATACCTTCACCGCCGATGGTATTTCCGCTTCAATGAGTTCAATGCACATTCCCGAGCCGGTTATTTCCCTGGCGGTAATCCCGGTTGATAACAAGGCCCAGACCAATATGTCAAAGGCCCTGAACCGGTTTACCAAAGAGGATCCGACCTTCAGGACCTATGTCGATCACGAGACCGGTGAGACCATCATCTCAGGGATGGGAGAACTGCATCTCGATGTCTATATCGAGCGTATGAAACGGGAGTACAGTGCCGAAGTTGAGGCCGGCGCCCCCCAGGTTGCCTACCGGGAAACCATCACCATACAGGCAGCGTTTGATTATACCCACAACAAACAGACCGGTGGTTCGGGGCAGTTTGCGCAGGTGACATTGCGCCTGGAGCCGGGAGAGACTGATGCCGGTTTTGTGTACGAGTGGAAGGTGTTTGGCGGTGCGATCTCGCAGTCTTTCCGCCCCTCGATCGAAAAAGGCATCCGCAGCGTGCTCGAGTATGGCGTGATCGCGGGATACCCGATCGTGGACGTGGCCGT
>JBDLJN010000233.1:0-2299 GCA_039714335.1 Planctomycetota bacterium | reverse complement strand
AAGATCCCGACCCTGCTGGCGTAGAAGGCAAAACAATAGCTGAGATGCAGACACAAAGCACCTTTACCGGCTGGGATTTTGTCGGCGAAGATGTTAACGGCACCAACGACATCTGGCGGATGTGCGTCGATGGCGTGGACTATCCGCGGCTGTTTCATCAGTATAACACCCGCGGCGACTTCGCCTGCCCGGACGGGACGGGGTTGGACGATCTGCTCGCCCTGTGCCATAACTGGCTCAACACAGAAGCGCTGGACCCGGGATTCAACTATCCCTGCGACCCGACGTTTGACGGTGTGACCAACCTGCCCGACTTTGCTGTTCTGTCACAACACTGACTGGAAGATGCTTTCATAACGACTTGGGACACCAGTCTTGGAGACGGCACAACGGTCACCCTCGCACTGGCCGGTACGGTGGACGCGACGATCAACTGGGGCGACGGCACGGTTGAAACCGTAACGACGCCCGGCCCGCATGTGCACGACTACGGCACCGATGGGGTCTACACTGTCTCGGTTACCGGCAGCGTAACGGCGTACAACAGCACGGAAAACGGAAGTATTATTTACCATGAACGAGCAAAGTTGATGAGCGTCGATAACTGGGGACAACTGGGTTTTGCCAGCATGCGTGGTGCGTTTAATGAATGCCATAACCTCGTTTCAGTACCTAATACGTCTGACGGCATTGAAACCGTTACAGACATGCAAGAGATGTTCTCTTGGGCGACCTCGTTCAAGCAAGACATCGGCGGCTGGGATACCTCCAATGTTTCCGACATGACCGGGATGTTCTATGAAGCGCCAGCGTTCAACCAGGACCTGTCCGGATGGTGCGTCTCACAATTTTCTTCTGAGCCGCCCGATTTCGATACCGGTGCCACCAGTTGGACACTGTCTAATTCGCGGCCTGTCTGGGGAACCTGCCCGTAACGATTGCCGTTCGCATGCATCGCCGCCCAAAAGGGTCATACCGACGTGGCCAAAATGATCGCCGACTATGCCCTGACAACTCCTGACGCGGAATAATATTTTTTTGAAAAATTTTAAGATTCTCTCTTGACCTGATTGATATACAAGTGTATAGTTTATATATAAACTACTATGCAGGAGTTATGCCCTATGGGTCTTAAAGAAGAACTGAAACTCAGTAAAGATTTCATCAGCGTCGAGCATGAGGCACTGCTGAACCTGTACTACACCAGCATCTGCATTAAAAAGCACGCCGCCGGATTTTTTGCTCCTTACGGCCTGAGCGACGTGCAGTTTAACCTGATGATGCTGATCAAGCATCACGGCGGCAGCGAAGGCCTCAGCCAGGCGCGGCTGAGCGAAATGATGATGGTCAACCGTGCCAATACCACCGGACTGGTGGATCGACTTGAAAAAGCCGACATGGTTCAGCGTACCGCCGCCGAGGACCGCCGCTATAATATGATCCGGCTGACACAAAAAGGGCAAAAACTGCTCGACAAGTCCGACCCCGCCTACGGCAAAGAGGTCCAAAAGGCCATGAGCGTATTAAGCAAGGCCGACTTGAAGCATCTGATCAAGGCCTGTGAGAAACTCCGGGATAATCTGTAAAAAGTGCGGGTGCAGACAGAAAGGCAGCCGAAAATGACAATGCAAATGAAATGGCCGTTGCTGTTATTACTTTTCATGGCCCCGTTTTCATATGCCAACAGTCTTATTTTTCATCCTCCCAAGGCAAGCTACTCTGACAGTTCAAACATTATCAAAATCAAAGTCGAAAACAACGAATCTATTTCGGCCGTTTACAAACCGAATCCCAAAAGCCGATATACCCTGTTGTTCAGCCATGGAAATGCTGAGGATATCGGGCAAAATCAAGCTTTTTTTGAATTGTGTCAAAAGAATGGTTTTAGTGTGTTTGCATACGATTATCGCGGCTACGGTACCAGCGATGGACAACCCTCTGAACTCAATACTTATAAAGACATTCTGGCGACTTATCGTTATCTGGTCAACAATCTCCAAACAGATCCGAACAGCATCATTGTTCACGGGCGATCACTTGGCAGCGGGCCGTCGTGTTACCTGGCCAGCCAGAAGTCCGTTGGCGGGTTGATTCTGGAAAGTGCATTTCTCTCAGTGCATCGGGTTGCCCTTGGAGCAACTCTGCCATTTGACCCTTATAACAACCTCGCGCGAATCAAACAGATCGAATGCCCTGTCCTAGTCATTCACGGCAAACGGGACTCGGTGATTCCCTTTTTACACGGTACCACACTCTTTCGGGAAGCGAACTCCCCCAAGATAAAATATTGGGTCAACCG
>JBDLJN010000232.1:0-2376 GCA_039714335.1 Planctomycetota bacterium | reverse complement strand
ACATTCTATGCGACCGTGCTGCCGATCAATAAAGCCATGCTGTCGATCTTTTACAACTCCGGCTATAATGTCAACACCGAATTCGATGGGGATTCCTACTCCGTTAAATACGATTTAAATAAGCAAGAATAATTACAGAAATTAAAGGGTAGTGTTTATGTTAAGTCGTCGTGATTTTTTAAAGGTTGCTGGTGCTGCTGTTGGGGTTGCCGGTTCGGGATGTCGCTCTTTTTCAAAGAGTTCGGACGACAAAAACATATCGTCGCGGCCTAATATCGTTTTTATCCTTGCCGATGACATGGGATATGGTGACCTGGCCTGCCAGAATTCGGAATCAAAGATACCGACGCCTCATCTTGACAAATTTGCGACTGAGGGGATGCGCTTTACAGATGCGCATTCGCCATCGGCGGTGTGTACGCCAACGCGGTACGGTATCCTGACGGGGCGATACTGCTGGCGGAGTCGTCTAAAGAGCGGTGTGCTTTGGCCATGGGATAAGCCGCTGATCGAAAAGGACCGGCTTACTGTGCCTGTGATGCTGAAGGAGGCCGGGTACTCAACGGCGTGTATCGGTAAGTGGCATCTCGGGTGGGACTGGCCGACCAAAGACGGCAGCAAACTCAAGAAAAATGATGCAAACAAGACCGTTGACTTTACCAAATCCATCGGGGGTGGACCGCTGGGGGCCGGATTCGATTATTACTTTGGTGACGATGTCCCGAATTTCCCGCCGTACTGTTTTATTGAGAATGATCGGACAGTCGGAATCCCATCGGTGCCAAAGCCAAAGGGGATGTTTGGACACTCCGGCATTATGCTCGAAGGGTGGAAACTCGACAACGTGATGCCGACAATTACTGAAAAAGCAGTCAGCTATATTGATGACAGAGCGGCACAGAAGGAACAACCCTTCTTTTTGTACGTTGCCCTGACGGCTCCGCACACGCCGATCGCACCAGCGGCGGAGTTCAAGGGCAAGAGTGAGGCCGCTGCCTACGGCGATTATGTTTACCAGGTGGACCATAGCATCGGGCAGGTGCTCAGGGCGCTAACGCGAAGCGGTTTTGCTGATAATACACTGATTATATTTACCAGTGACAATGGTTCTCCCGGGCGCAACGGCGCAAATATGAGTGGACCTGTCAGTTCGGTGCGAAAGTTTGGCCATAACCCGTCAAGACCTTGGCGTGGTGTGAAATCCGACGCATGGGACGGCGGGCATCGCGTCCCCTTTATTGCAAGGTGGCCTAAGCATGTGCCGATTGGTACGGTTAACGATGAGTTGATATGTCATGTGGATTTTATGTCAACGGTCGCGTCGATCATCGGCAAGAACCTGCCGGCAAACGCGGCGGAGGACAGTTACAATATATTAGCGGCACTGGAAGGCAAGACATTGAATAAGCCGATCCGCGAGGCGGTTGTGCATCATTCGGGCGGTGGGCTGTTCTGTGTTCGTCAGGGCAGGTGGAAGCTGATCTTTGGGCTTGGCGCCGGCGGATTCTCCGGCAAAATCAGAAAACCAAAATCCGGTGAACCGGACGGACAGCTATATGACATGGCAACCGATCCTCAGGAAGAAAATAATGTCTATGCTGAGCATCCGGAGGTGGTTGCAAAGCTGACGGCACTGTTGGACAAGTACAAGACATCAGGGCGAAGCAGCGGTTAGATCGAGAAACAAAACAATAAACGGATTTGACAGATCGAGACAACCATTGTAAAATGGCACCTGTGATATTCAAAGACGATAATGCCCGAATGGAAAGGATATGATTATGGCTGGGAATCTGATTGAACTGACAGATGATACATTTGCTTCAACCATCAACGACGGCGTGGTGCTGGTGGATTTCTGGGCGCCCTGGTGCGGCCCCTGCAAAATGCTGACGCCCGTTATCGAGGAAATTGCGGCCGAGTATGCCGGCAAAGCGACGATTTGTAAGATGAATACTGATGACCATCGGGATGCGGCGGTCCAGCACGCGATCAGCGCTATCCCGACAGTGATTTTATTCAATGCCGGTCAGGTCGCCAAAAAGTGGGTTGGACTGACGACCAAGGACGATCTCACCGCCGCAATTGATGAAGAACTGGGATAATCCCGGTCCATCTTGCAGATACAAGTATCTCTTAAAATACTCCATCGGGGCGCAGCATACCGCTTGTGCCCCGTTTTTTGCGCCCTCGGCGACGGTGCGTTCCATGAGCACTATGTAACACCATCACTGGAAACGCGGGCTGTTTAAATATCAGAGCCCCGACAGTGATGGAGGGGGTTTAAATCCCGCCCGCTCCATGACTGTCGCGGCTCCGTTTTATACCGTTTGCGCAGTTCGGGTCAGGTCCGGCGGTTTGATGCCGCCCAGGTCG
>JBDLJN010000231.1:0-2413 GCA_039714335.1 Planctomycetota bacterium | reverse complement strand
GCTTTCTTGTTTGTCTCAAACCAGAGTTCGTCACTTGTGAAATAGTCAAGCGTTGATATCCCGGCCCATCCCGGCAGCCATGGGCTGTCAATAATAAAGCCCACAGGTAGAGGGGCAGCCTGCTTGCCATTAATGACATTTATCAATAATTCCCATTGGTCAGCTTTCAAGATCACTCCTTTTCAGTAATGTCGCTGGTTATACACGGCTTGAATTGTAATTACAAATGGGCCGTTCGTAAATAACTTAATATGCAATACTCTATTTAACGTTCACTCAAACGGATGCGGAAAACCGGACGTGGCTTGCGTAACTTTTTATCTGTAAAGATGTTATCGCGGCAGTCGGGAACCGGACCTGCCGGTGCCGATGGCATTGTGTGTTTTGTTGACAAGCGGACAGTTTGAGCATAAGATATCAATTCTTAAATAATGAATGAGGCAGCCAATATTTTTAATGGAGCAGTTTTATGGATCCTTCAATTTTCAAGGCATATGATGTTCGCGGACTCTATCAGGAGCAGATCGATGAGCAGGCGGCATGGAAGATCGGCCACGCAACGGCTCAATTTTTGCGGTCGATGGTGCATGGCTACAATCGCGGGCTGGCCAACTCCCAGAGTATCTGTGTCGGCCGGGACATGCGGACCCACAGCCCCTCACTGGCCAACGCCCTGATCGAGGGCATGAACACCGCCGGCGCCAATGTGATCGACGTTGGAATGATCGATACGCCTCAGATGTATTTCGCGATCAATCATCTGGGCACCTGCGGCGGCGTACAGGTGACCGCCAGCCATAACCCCGCCCCCTATAACGGATTCAAGATCTCCGGTCAATTGGCCCGGCCCATCGGTGCCGACACCGGCCTCAAAGACATTAAGCATATCGCCACCGCGCTGCTGCACACCCTGGGCACCCCCGATGGGGCCGTAGAACATTGCGACCTTGCGGCCGAATACAAAAACCATGTCCTGAAGTTTCTCGACAGAAAGCATCGTCCCATTAAGATGGTGATCGATGCCAGCAACGGCATGGCCGGCAAGATGGTGCCGATCATCTTTGATGACCTGGATAATGTTGAACTCGTCGGGCTGAATCTCAAACATGATGGAAAGTTTAAGCACGACCCCAACCCGCTGGTCGAAGCAAACCTGAAGGAATTGAAGACAGCCGTTCGCAGACGAAAGGCTGACTTCGGATTCTGTTTTGACGGCGATGCGGATCGGCTGATGATGGTCGACGAAAAAGGCAAGACCGTAACCTGTGATATTATGACGGCGCTGATGGTGCCGTATTTTTTGAAAAACAATCCCGGCTCAACAATCGTCTACGACCTGCGCAGCAGCCACGTCGTGCAGGAAGAGATCCTCAAGCATGGCGGCACCCCGCGGCGGGAGCGGGTCGGCCACGCATACATGAAGAAAACACTGCACGACAGTCACGCCTGTTTCGGCGGCGAATTGAGCGGCCACTTCTATTACCGTGATAATTTCTTTGCGGATTCCGGCATGATCACACTGGTTCACATGCTCAACATCCTCGGCGCCACCGATACACCCGCCAGTAAGTTGGTTGCTCCGCTGCAGCGGCTGTCCGCCAGCGGCGAGATCAACTTCGAGGTCGAAGAAAAAGAAGCCATGATGACCGAACTGGCGCGCCAGTTCAGCCAGGGCCAGACCGACGATCTGGACGGCGTTACGGTCCAGTTCAAGGACTGGTGGTTCAATGTGCGTCCGAGCAATACCGAGCCGCTGCTGCGTCTGAATGTCGAAGCCAAAACGCCCGACATGCTCGCCGAAAAACTCGATGAACTCAAGGCCCTGCTCGGCGAACCGGTCGACCACTAACAATTGGGGCCAACACCAGGGACGGGCTTGGCTCTGTCGCCGCTCTTTCAAATATCAGTGGAACCATCGCCGAGCAGTACCGCTACGACGCCTTCGGCAAGACCAGGGTTTATGACGGCTCCGGCACGGAAAAAACGGATATTTCCACCTTTATCGGCAATCCGACCATGTTCACCGGCCGCCGGCTCGATCCCGAGACGCGCACCGGCTCGCGCATGGGCCTGTACTATTACCGCGCCCGGATGTACGCTCCCGAACTGGGCCGCTTCATGCAGACCGACCCCATCGGCTACTACGACAGCATGAACCTCTACCAGTACTGCGGCAATAATCCCGTTAACTGGATTGATCCGTGGGGATTGTCTAGAGGTCTAACTGCAAAAGCCAGAATTAAAGTTGTAGTAAATGGAAAAAAGATTTCAAAAATCATTAGAACAGAAAAAGATTTGATAGGTTTCCTTAAAGGTTTAAGCGAGAAAGGAAAGATTATCACTCATTTTGAATATGTTGGACATACACCTGACGGAGAATATCTTTATTACGGCAATGGAGAAGAAGGTCATT
>JBDLJN010000230.1:0-2430 GCA_039714335.1 Planctomycetota bacterium | reverse complement strand
TCATGAAAGTTCATTTGCTCTAATCCCGCATCTTTCGTGACGGGAAGATAACCCCATTATACTCTGATAAGCGATACGGACTCGGACGTATATTCAATGCGGAACAGAGACGTACCGTCATCTGCGGTTATCCGGTCATTCGGCACATCAAATTTTCCGGAAAGGGATTTGGCCCGAAGAACAGTAACCGAGGCTCCTTTTTTGATTGCCGCCCCCGGCTTTATTCGTATTTCCAACTTTCCATCCAGTGCCGCTTCGCCACCGATAACAAGTGGGCTGTTGAGGTCGGTAACCAGTGCGGCCTTGCTATATTGATGGTAGTTGCCGGCAATCGTCAGCGTCCCGCCCTCCGGCGCAAGGATGGATTCGTTTTGGAGGAGCGTATCGACTTTTCCGTGCCCGCGCAGTTCCGCCTGATCATAGATGTTGGCCCAGCGGATCGAGCGGATTGTTCCGCCGTCAAGCTGGAGGCGTCCCTCGCCGGAAACTCGGAACTCGTTCCGGGCCGTCAGCGTTATACCGTTTTCGATACTCAAGATGCCTTGGGTCTCAAGTCCCAGCACGGCGGCATCTGAGCGGACTACCGCACTACTTTTAGCGGCCATGGTCGCCAGCCAGTTGACATCCGGTGTTTCGGATTCCGACCAGTTTGACGCTTTTAAGAAATCACCGCCATCGGTTCCCTGCCACTGCCGGTTCACGGCAGAATAATCCTTGAACTTTTCCACACACTCGGCCACCGCAATAGCCCGCAGTTGGTCTTTTATCTTGCGATACCGTTCCTCCTCCAAAGGAAGGGGCGAAGATTCTGACGGGTCCGCATTCAGGTCATAAAGCTCATAGGAGGTGATGGCCTTTCCTTTTCCCATCGCAATGAGTTTCATGTTGTCTTTATTGTTAATGACGGCCCATACCATCCCTCTTCCACTTTCGGAAACCACAAAGTCCCGCTGCACAACAGCTTTTTTTCCCGTCATGGCTGGAACCAACGAAACTCCGTCAAGGCCTACGGGAGAACGCACTCCGGCAAGGTCCGCCGCTGTCGGCAAAAAGTCCGCGAGATCGGTAAGACCATCGAAAGTGCTCCCCGATGCAATCGTTCCTTTCCAGTAGGCAAAGGCAGGCACATGGATCCCTCCTTCATACAAACTGCGTTTCTCGCCCCGGTAGTCTCCATTCGATTTCAATGATTCTACTGGAGGAATCCCGTTAATTCCGGTTGCGCCATTGTCGGATTGGAATAAAATGAGCGTGTTTTCGATAATGCTGTCGGACGGGTTACCGTCGCCGTTCGGATCTTTCAAAGCAGCGACGAGATGTCCGATGCTTGTATCCATACGCGTGATGATGGCTGCATATCTAGTTTCCAGCGTCCCCAATCCACTGTTGTCATACAGGCTGGTCCCGCGCGGCTGTTCCAGTCCCGGTGTCGTAATGGCAGGGGCCTTGCGAATCTGTGAGATATCCTTGTGAGGAACCGCATAGTTAAGTTGTATATAAAAAGGGGCCTTCCCCTCGGCACTCTTCCGTATATAGTCGATTGCGCGCTCCGTGAAGACATCGTGCGTGAAACCACTACCCGTTTTTTTGCTACGCGTTGGCGTCAGTTTCAGTCCATGGGGAACACTGGGGTCATCCGTTGCTTCCCAAAGATTGGGCGGCGTGTATTTCCAGGCACCCTTATGGCTCAGATGTCCGAAGAAGGTATCGAAGCCCATACGATTGGGGGTGGATTCAGGTTCCCTTATTTTCGCTTTTGCAGGGTTATAGGAATTACTGGCACTAAACCCATGTTTACCGAACATCGCGGTCTGGTATCCTGCGCGTTTCATCACCTTCGGAACAGCCGTGTCTGTATCACGAAACGGCGGTGGTCTAACATTCGAGTCTCTCAATGTGTGCCCGTTGTGTAGCCCGAGCATGAGCATCGACCGGCTTGGCGAGCAAAGGGTTGCGCTATAGGCACGCGTGAACCTCATCCCGTTTTTTGCCAAAAAGTCGATATTCGGGGTTTTGATGGGATTTCGATCCCCTAATTCATCGTCAATATAACCCACGCCGCCAACACCGAGGTCGTCGGGGAAGATATAAATAATATTGGGTCTCAGTGCGCTTTCGGTCTGGCCGAACGCCGTAAGCGAACATGCCATAAGATAAACGACTAAGCAGAGACAGGGCTGTAAATGTTTCATGGTAACTCCTTTTTATTCTATTGAGATCTCTGGATAACTCTGTTTTTCATGCAACATAGCGGGCGTTACCGCCTTATAAAGGCCTGACTCTTTGAAGAGAGGCCGTGCTTCAGAGATTCCTGCTATTTATTTCTGCGCTTATTCCTTTTGCCTATTTTTTCGTATAGCTCAGTGAGTTCGGCGACTTTCTCGGGGTGGTCCACCGCAATGTTCGTTTTTTGACCGAGATCATCTTTCA
>JBDLJN010000229.1:0-2473 GCA_039714335.1 Planctomycetota bacterium | reverse complement strand
GCATCGTTTGAATTGAAAGAATAAGACGCTCTAACAAAACCATCGTGTCGGCCCGAGACCGAGTGAAATGCCCACAGATGCAGGGAGGCCGAAGCAGGTGATGTGAGCATCGTCGATGGAGGCCGACGCCGCAGATTGGGTATTGCAGCCGGTCGAAGCCAGCAGGGTTTTGTTAGAGTGTCTAAGTCCGGATACTTTAATTTGAAAGGACTGACGATGCCAGTATTCCAATACGATGCCCTGAATGCAAAGGGGCAGGATGCCAGCGGTGAAATTGAAGCATTATGCGACACGGAAGCCGTTAGTAAGATACGTAACAAGGGTTTGTACCCGACACGTGTGCGGGCCAAACACGCGGCCAGGAAAGTGGCCGTTGCGAAGCCCGCAAGGTCAGATGGCCGCCGCCGCGGTACAAAAGGAAAGGTCAAACTGAAACGGGTCACTCAGTTTGCCCGTCAGATGTCAACGCTGCAGGACGCAGGGCTGGCAATTTTACGCTCTTTGAGAATTTTAGAAAGACAACAGAAAAAAGGCACGTTTAAGTGTGTGATCGGTTGTGTTGCCGACGACATTGAAGGCGGCGCCACGTTATCCGAAGCCATGGGCAGGCATCCGGGCTGTTTCAACCGGTTGTTCGTCAATATGGTGGCTGCCGGTGAAGTGGGCGGTGTGCTGGACGTGATTCTTGATCGCGTGGCTGAGTTCATGGAAAAATCCGAACGGCTCAAATCCAAGATCAAGGGGGCGTTAGTCTATCCGGTTGTGGTATTGATCGCCGCGTTTTTGATCGTCATGGGCCTGATGACCTTTGTCATACCGGTGTTTGCGGATGTTTTGACGGATATGGGTGACGGCCGGTTTCAAATGCCGAAATTGACACAGATTTTGTTGGACGCCAGTACATGGCTCAAAGGGCGGTATGGCTTGAATGCGGTCATGGTGGCAGCGGTTCCGTTTGTCATGCTTGCGGTATTCAAGCTGGCCCGGCAGTTCCGGCAGAGTCGTTATGTGATGGACTGGGCGAAGCTGCGTTTTCCCCTGGTCCGTTCGCTGGTTTACAGGACAGCGGTCGCCCGTTGGGCTCGGACGCTGGCAACGCTGATCAATGCGGGCGTTCCGATCCTCGACAGCATAAAGATCACGCGCGAAACGGCAGGGAACGAAGTTTATGCCGACATGCTGAATCAGGTGCAGCGGGCGATTCGCCAGGGCGATACGTTTGCCCGTCCGCTCGGCCGGTCCAATACAGTGGACGAACTGGTCGTGAATATGATTGAAGTCGGCGAGGAAACCGGTGATCTGGATAAAATGCTCATGAAAATCGCCAATAATTTTGACGAAGAAGCAGATACGCAGATCGGTGCGTTGATGAGTGTGCTGGAACCGGTGATGATTATCCTGCTGGGAGGGATTGTCGGGACGATCGTGCTTGCGATCTTTCTGCCGATCATTGAAATTATTAAGAATCTGTGATGTAGTTTTTCAAGAACTCAGGAATATAAGAATATAGGAATACAGGTATATAAGTTTTTAGGATTCGGTTCTTCGTGTTTTTAGTGGTTAAAAAGAATTAGTGTAAATTAGTGTGTGTTCGTGGTTCATAGTTAAAAAAACAAAAGCCATAATTTTTTAGAAAGGACAAAACGATGAAAAGAAAAAAAGGGTTTACGATTGTTGAATTGCTGACGGTTATGGGGGTCATCGCCGTGCTGATCGGACTGATGGTGCCGGCGCTGGCACTGGTCAAGGACTACTCCAAACGCATCCAGCAGAAGTCTCAGTTCCACGGCATCGATATGGGTCTGCAGATGTATACGACCGAGTTGGGTTCGTTTCCAAGATCTGATGATAATTCCTTGATTGTGCCTGCTCCTGCTGACCCATCTGGTTATTGCGGTGCCAATAAACTCGCCGAGGCATTGGTTGGTTCTGATTTGATCGGTTTCCATCCCAATTCAGACTTCCGTTCTGATGGAACAAATGATGTTCCGGATACAATCAATGGGGGTACACAATTGGTAAATGTCTATAATACTCAGGGGACAGCGGGTTGGCAGACTGGGCAGGAAAATATCGATGTCCGTAAGGGTCCCTTTGTGGAACTTGAAAATGCGAATGCTTTTCGCATAGATGAAGTTTATGCCGCGGCCCCGGGAGCTCCGTTTGCAGCTAACTTTGCTACATTTGACGCGCAGGGTAATGCTGTAACATTATACCCGCTTGTTTTGTGTGATGTTTACGCACAAAAGCGCAGTGGTACAGGTTCTAAGAAAACGGGTACACCAATTCTGTACTTTCGTGCCCGAACGCAATATTCTCAGCAGAATTACTCCATTGATACGGATTACACAGACGATATTTACAACTATGATGACAATGTGAATCTATTGAGCCTCGGCATGCCTAATGACGGGACTGCATTTACAGTAGAAGCTGGGGGTATTGGGCCATTGGAAAACTTTGAAAATATGAT
>JBDLJN010000228.1:0-2546 GCA_039714335.1 Planctomycetota bacterium | reverse complement strand
CGGCTCTTTATGTGTCTTGACGAGGTTGTCCGGCGTGTCCACAATCCCCAGCTTGATGGCGATCTTCTTGCACAGCCAGGTTGCCGCCAGCGCGACGACAAACGAACACACTAAGACCGGCCAGAACTGCAGCGACCAGCTCAGCGGCCGCTCCGGCCCGACAAATTCAGAAAAGATCATAATCTCACATTCCTATATTTGTACATTCCTATATTCCTGAAACATTATTGTAATTGGATAGTAGAAATTAGGCAACAGGAAAAAACAGGCAGTAACCGGAAATCAGCAGTCAGAAGCTAGCGGGCGTTTATGATTTCCTGAGATATTTTGCGGTTAAAGAAAAATTTTTCAAATACTGGAAAAAAACTTAAAATTATACCTATGCGCCAAATCAGAACTTTGTTAATTGAAATAAAATGAAGCTGATTGGTGGCTGAAAGCTTGTGGCTATCGGCCAATTGCTAACAACTAACAGCTGACGGCTAATAGCTAATTTGAAAGGACAAAACCATGATATCTGAAAAGCAGTTAATCGCAAACCGTAAAAATGCCCTTCATTCTACCGGTCCTGCATCGGCTCAGGGCAGGGCCGTATCGTCTCAAAACGCCATCAAGCATGGCCTGCGAGCGGAAAATGCGGTGATTCCGGGGGAGGATCCCGCCGAATTTAATCGATTTCGAGAGATACTCTTGGAAGACTTGGATCCTGCCGGTGCGTTGGAAGTGATGCTCGCTGACCGCATCGTTGCCGGCTTCTGGAAGCTTTATCGCGCTGACCGTATAGAGGCCGAACTTCTCAGGGAATTGAATGTATTCCCGGAGGGTTCGAATGCTGTCAAAGGCGATTTTAAGCCGTCTGTGACGCCGAACCGAACCGCTTCCGGGAATCAGGTCGATCAAACAGATTCGGAGTCTCGATCTCCGCTTGAATTGGGTAAAATTTTTAAGCAGGACATGACACATAGTAATATTCTGGCAAGATTTCGACTCTACGAAGGCCAGATCGAGCGGAGTCTGTACAAGGCCCTGGCCGAGTTGGAAAAGCTTCAGTTTGTTCTTTGATTCCTGATTCTAAACGATGGTATCCGTTTGAACAAACGAACCCATTTTTCTGGTTACTGAATACTGGTAACTGATATTAATACTTGCATTATCGGGAAAATAACGGTATGAAAGGGGACATGGAATCGGCCTGGCGGCTCAAGAAGCCAACCGATTATGTCGAAAATATAAAATATGTGAACGCGAGACTTTAAGTTTTAATAATCTGTGAAAATCGGTGAAATCTGTGGATAAGTATCGTTTTACCAAACAAACCCATTTTTCCGGCTAATTGCTAACAGCTAATCGCTAAAACCTAAGGACCAAGGACTGACAACTGACAACATCAACATTTTATTGACATCCGTAGGCAGACGGGGCTATCTCGTCAAGTACTTCAAGGACGCGCTCGGCGGCCGGGGCAGGGTCTTCGGTGCCGACAACAGTCCCTGTTCGCCTGCGTTTGCCTATTGTGACGGCACGGCCATCCTGCCCGAGGTCAAAAAAGACCATTATGTCCAAACCCTGCTTGAAGTATGCATTGCCAACAGTATTGATATCGTGATCCCTTTGATCGATCCGGCACTGGAGATTCTGGCGCCGCACCGGGATCGATTCGAAAAGGAAGGTATTCTGCTGCTGGTGTCTCCGCCTGAAACAATCGAGATGGCATCCGATAAATACCTGACCTGCCAGTTCGCCAAAGAAAACGCGATCAGCGCCCCGCAAACATTCATTGATATTACCCTTGCTCTGGACCAGTTGACGGCAGGGGCCCTGACCTGGCCGGTGATGGTCAAGCCGCGAAGAGGCAGCGCCTCCAGAGACATCACCACCTGTTATGACAAACTCCAGTTGGAAGCGGCCTTTGAAGCGACGGCCGAACCCATGATCCAGGAGATTCTCAAAGGCACCGAGTACGGCTATGACCTGTTCGGTGACCGGGAGTTTAATCCTGTCAGTGTGTACTGCAAAGAAAAGCTCGCCATGCGTGCCGGCGAAACGGACAAGGCCGTCAGCACGGCGGATCCGGTCCTGATCGAGTTGGGACACAAGCTCTTAAAAAGCATGAAGCTGCTCGGACCGGCGGATGTGGATGTGGTCTTGACCAAAGACGGCCCGAAACTGCTCGAAATAAACCCCCGTTTCGGCGGCGGGTATCCCTGCTCACACATGGCGGGAGCCGATTTCTGCAAAAAAATTATTGCCCTGCGAAACGGCCACCCCCTCACGCCGGATATCGGCACCTGCCCGGACGGCGTCTGCATGCTCAAGCAGGACGAGATCATCCGTCCCGACTGGCCGCTTGGATAAAATGAACCACGAATAAACACAAATATTCACGAAAAAAAATCGGTGAAATCTGCGTAATCTGTGGTTAAACCCTGAAGACTGAGGACCGAATCCTGACAACTGACAATAAATGGTATCGATGCGGACTGCACTTTGAGTGTGTCGGCTGCGGCGACTGCTGTGCGGGCCCGGAAGAGGGCTATATCTGGATC
>JBDLJN010000227.1:0-2607 GCA_039714335.1 Planctomycetota bacterium | reverse complement strand
GTAAAGACCTCTTCGTAGAGAATCGATTAGGAACCTTATTGTACCAAATGAGTGAAAAATTGGCATTAAAATAGTGTGGGTTATTTGGGCAACACGCCCTCACGCATCCGGCTAAGTAACTAACGCCCCTTGCAGGGGCTAAGAGTTTTCTCGCTTCCACAGGCGGGAATAATTATCGTTGCCGAAGATCGAAAACCTGTCTATAATGGTCACATTGAGAAAGAGGACTAAAAAAGGAGTCGTTATGCAAATATCGTATGAAAGCAACATTGATCAGTGGATCGCCACACAAATCTTTCATGTTGAACAGCTATCCTCATTAAAGAAACTGGACAAGAAAAATCTCATCAAACTTATTCTCTATCTTATTATCCTGGACGTCTTCGTATTTTTCACAGGCGGAGCAAATGCTTTCTTCTGGTATATTACAATTTTCCTGGCTGTCTGGATACTGTATCTTCTTTTTCGGCGTTCTAAAATACAGCAAAAATTGATCTATCAACGTTTGCAGACAGCTTATGGACCGGAATTTGAGAAAGAAAAGGACAGGACCGTCACCTGGGATGTGACCTCTGAACAGATTATTGTTCGAGACTCAAGCAAAGAAGTCAGATTAAATTGGAGTAATATCCAAAAGATCACAGTGTGTCCCGAGTTTCTGTTTATTCATTTTGGCCTTTCTGAATTTGTAGCCTTACCGAAACAGTGTGTTCCAGAAGCAGAATACCGTGCGTTTTGTGACTGTGTCATCCAAACCTATCAGGAGCATGCCGCCGAACATGGAAAGACCGCGGAAATTATCCAGAGCGGCTGGGCCATTGACTTGGAACAACTTCAAAAGAAAACTTATTCCAAATCTTCACCTAAGAAAATATTCTTTACAATCCTCTGGGCAATTGCCTTTCTGGTTGTCGGGATGTTGTTTTTAGGTGTGATTGTGTTTTCGATTGATCTTTTTATAATGTTATGCAGTGACTCTTATGAAGAGATTGAGACGGCATCTACAGCATTGCCGCTGATTTGGCTTGGAGGCTCGGTGCTGCTCATGGTGCTGGGCACTGCATTGGGCTTGAACGAAAAACTGCCCGGCACGAAAATCAAAGTCCAGACAGATTTGCCGATTCAACCCTGAACCGAGAGATCATTCAAACCCTCTTTATCGGGCGGCTTGCGCCGCCGCCTTTTACTCAGGAGGCGTATTCGACGGGGTCGGTTAGGTTGGCTTCGGCGAATCCTTTTAATCGGAGTTGGCAGGAGTCGCAGTGTCCGCAGGGGCGCCCTTCTATGTCCGGGTCGTAGCAGCTGTGGGTCAGTGCATAATCCACGCCGATATCCGTACCCGTCCGGATGATCTGGGCCTTGGTCATCTCAATGATCGGGGTATGAATCGTGTATTCCCCCCTGCCTTCGATGGCCGCGGCGGTGGCCAGATTCGCCATCGTCTCAAACGCGGCGATATACTCCGGACGGCAATCCGGATAGCCGCTGTAATCGGTCGCGTTGACACCGATATAGATATCCCAGCACCCCAGCACCTCCGCCCACGCCAGTGCATAGCTGAGAAACACCGTGTTCCGCGCGGGCACATAGGTGATCGGGATCTCGCCGGCCATGTCCTCACGGTCCTTGGGCACGGCCAGATTCGTATCCGTCAGGGCCGACCCGCCGATCGCTGCCAGGTCGATATCCACGATATGATGCTCGGACGCGGCCATCGACAGCGCCACCCGGCAGGCGCAGGTGATCTCGCAGTCGTGCCGCTGGCCGTAGCGAAAGGTCATCGCGAAACAGTCAAAACCGTCTTTTTTCGCCATCGCCAGCGTGGTCGCCGAGTCTAGCCCGCCGCTGAGCAGGACCACCGCTCGAGGGTGCGGAGTTTTCATTTGATTCCTTGCAAAAATCGTCCGATTCGTTAAAATGACGCGTACCAGTATAACCGTTTTTCAGTCAAAGGTAAATAGATGAGCAAAAAACCGACATTAGAATTATTCGATAACCCCCGCCCCGAGCGGGACTATACCATCACGATCCGCTGCCCGGAGTTCACCAGCGTCTGTCCCAAAACCGGCCAGCCGGACTTTGGAACGATCCTGATTGAGTACATACCCGATGCCAAGTGCGTCGAACTGAAAAGCTTGAAATACTACATGCAGAGCTTTCGGAACAAGGGCATTTTTTACGAATTTCTGACCAATGAGATATTGGACGATCTGACGGCCGCGTGTAAACCGCGATGGATGCGGGTCACCTCGCAGTTTACCCCCCGCGGCGGGATCACTACGGACGTATGTGCTGAATACCACGCTGAAAACAGTTAGAGAAAGGGGACAACGATGTCGATCAATTTTCACTGTGAATCGTGTAAAAAGAAGATCAAGGCTCCGGATGAAACCGGCGGCAAGTGGGGCCATTGTCCCTACTGCAAGCACCGCTGCTACATCCCGCTGCCCAAGGACGAGAACGAGCCGGAGCTGACACTGGCACCGCTGGATGAGAGCGAAGAAACACAGATGGCTGACCTGATGCGGGAAACAAAGGACCTGACCCAGGAGATCCTCTCGCAGGGTGACCTGCCGGAAGAAGAATCCGGCCCGACTTCCAGCGTCC
>JBDLJN010000226.1:0-2672 GCA_039714335.1 Planctomycetota bacterium | reverse complement strand
ACTTTGTCCTCCATGACAAATAGCTTTAGCTTGACTTTCAACCATTGTATTCATCGGCTATTCACTATAAAAAATCGAGGTTTTGTTAGAGGCTCTAAATACAAGAAAGGGTTCTTAGTATGGTTAGCGACTTAATGTCAAAAATGAAGTCTGTATTATTATTGGTTTGTCTTTTGTCCTCTATTGTTCTGGCCGGGGGAAAAAAAGAAGTAAACATTCCCACCCCCAGACCGGCCCAATTGGCCTGGCAGGAGGCGGAATTGGGCGTTCTTTTTTCTTATGATATTCACACATTCACAGACGGTGATTATTGGCCTCAGAAGGGAGATGAACCGATTGAAGATCTTGATGTTTTCAATCCGACCCAACTCGATACCGACCAATGGGTCCGAACTGCTAAAGACATGGGTGCAGAATTTGCCATTTTCACGGGTTCACATGTTGCTGGCTTTAGTCTGTGGCAATCGGATGCCAATCCTTACAGTCTGAAGTCCACCAAATGGGGAGATGGCAAGCGTGACATCTTCGGCGAGTTCGTTGCATCCTGCAGAAAATACGGGATCAAGCCTGGCGTTTTCTTAGGCACGCGAATGAATGCGCATTTACAGGTCTTCCGTTTTAAGGCGACCGAAAAAAGCAAAGTCACTCAGGAGGAGTATAACCGCCTGATCGAAAAAGAGGTCGAAGAGATCTGCAGCCGATACGGCGATCTTTTTGAGCTTTGGTTTGACGGTGGAGCGTATGGGCGGAAGCAAGGCGGCCCGGACGTTTTAGGAATATTTGAAAAATACCAGCCCAACGCTCATTTTTACCATAGCTATGAGCGTGCCGATTCTCGTTGGGGGGGATCCGAGACCGGAACGGTTCCTTATCCATGTTGGGCGACGTTCCCCTACAAAGCCACAGGTTCGGGTGAAAATCCAATAAACATAGAAATCAGGAAAAATGGATTTCGATTATCAAAGCAGGGCGATCCGAACGGTACATACTGGGTGCCGGCGATGTCGGATACGCCGCTGCGTAATTTCGAATGGTTCTGGGAAAAAGGTGACGAACACAAGATAAAGTCACTAAAAGCATTGGTTGACAAGTATTACAAATCCGTTGGTCGCAATTCAACGCTGATTATAGGATTGGCTCCTGATCGCCGGGGACTCCTTCAGGATGTTGATGTTAAGCGATGCCAGGAATTCGGCAAAGCAATCCGCGAAATCTTCAGCAATAAAATTGCCGAGACATTGGGCAAAGGTAATACCCTGGAACTGGCACTGCCGTCAGATACATCATTTGATCATCTCGTCATCCAGGAAGATATTCAGCATGGTGAGCGCGTTCGCCAGTTCAAGGTCGAGTCTTTCAGCGATGGAAAATGGACGGAGTTGAATACGGGTTCATGTATAGGCCACAAGCGGATCGTTAAACTCAACAAACCTGTTGTTGCTGACAAGCTTCGGCTGACAGTCAGTGAATCTATGGCCGACCCGATCATTAAAACATTTGCTGTTTATGATTCGCTTAATCCGAAAAAGCCGAAATAAAAAGCAGCAACACCATGGTATCTGCAAGAAGAGAAAGAAAGTATTAGTATGTTTCACAACTTAATGTCAAAAACGAAGTGTGTATTTGTTTTTTTATGTTGTTTTTGCTTTACTGCTTGTCAGGCGGCAGAGGTAGCTGTTCCGATGCCTGCGCCAGCCCAACTGGCTTGGCAGGAAGCGGAACTGGGTGTGGTTTTTCATTATGACCTGCATATTTTTGATGACAAGCATTACCATCAGCCGAAAAATCGTGTGACTCCATATGCTGACGTGAATATATTCAACCCGACAGAACTTGATACCGATCAATGGGTTCGTACCGCCAAGGAGATGGGAGCTTGTTTTGCGATTTTCACGGCATCACATGAGACGGGATTTCGTATGTGGCAATCGGATGCGAATCCTTATTCCTTAAAATCTGTCAAGTGGGGCAACGGCAAGCGCGACATTGTCAGCGAATTTATCGCTTCTTGCAAGAAGTATGACATCCAACCCGGTATTTATATGGGAACACGCTGGAACTCTCACTTAGGGATCTATGATTTCAGGGTGACGAAACGAAGCACGATTACCCAAGAGGCCTACAATGCGATGATCGAGGCCGAGGTTAAGGAGATCTGTACGCGATATGGCGACCTCTTTGAGCTTTGGTTTGACGGTGGAGCATACGGTCCCAAAGATGGCGGCCCGGATGTTTTACATGTATTTGAAAAGTATCAGCCGAATTGCCTATTTTATCACAACTACCAGCGTGCCGATGCGCGTTGGGGAGGGTCGGAGTCCGGAACGGTTCCCTATCCGTGCTGGGTAACCCTGCCTTTTGCGGATGGGTACGAGGGGCACAAAAAAGAAAGTCATGCTAAGGGGTTCCATCTTCTCAAGCATGGCGATCCGGATGCAAAATACTGGTGTCCGGCGATGTCTGATGCCCCGCTGCGAAGCCATGAATGGTTTTGGGATGAAGGTGACGACAGCAAGATTAAGCCGTTGAAAAAACTGGTGAATATGTATTACGGTTCTGTCGGCCGCAACTCCGCCCTCATCGTCGGACTGACTCCTGATAAACGTGGTCTTATGCCCGATGCGGATGTTAACAGATGCCGGGAATTTGGTCAGGCGATTAAAAAAAACTTC
>JBDLJN010000225.1:0-2839 GCA_039714335.1 Planctomycetota bacterium | reverse complement strand
TGCAAAATATGTCATGTTAACAAAAAAGCGTATCCAGAAATTGAGTCCACACTGCACTGAGTTGTTATAATGTTGGCAAGGAACCTGTGATGAAAAAGACGCTTTACTTTTCAAGTACTCCCTTCCGGATTGTTTCTTTCCTGTTGGTAACCCTGCTTTTTTGCAGGCATGTCCAAGCTTATTGCGCCGTGATGACCTATGAAGAAAAACGTGACATGGTGCTTAGAAAACTATGCAAAAAGAACTATATATTTTCGAAAAACACTACTGCTTTAATTTACAACGCCTATGCTCAAAAGCGGTTCGGGATGCCGGAAAAGCGGCAAGGTTTTCTATATGCTTCAAACACGCCAGGCGCCATCAGTGCCTAAAATAAGACTTATAACCAAACATATCCATAATGTCCGCATGGAAAAGCATCGCGGCTTCTTTTTTAGGTGGCCGGTCATTCTGTTGGTTTTATTGGGGCTGGTTCTTACCGGTTGCGAAAAAGAAAAACCGGATCATGTGATTCCTTCACCCCCGGAAGAATCGGTCAGTCAAAAAGAAGCCGCAAAACAACAGCCGGCATCGAAACTTTATGAAGCCGACAGGTGCCTGACATTATCAGAGATTTTGTATGAATGGTATTTATACTCATATCAAAGCAAAGAAGAAGCCAAGCCGATCGTCCAACAATCGGCACAAGCCTGCGGAAAAATATTGGCAGACGAATCTGACAATCTGGAAGCTAAAATTAATCTGATCAGTTCGAGGTATCTACTCCCCAAATATTATAATCGAGAAAGGATTGATACCGGCAAAGTTGAAGAGACCGTACGGCGGGGTGTGGATGAGGGCCTGGAAGAGGCGCGGCTGCTCATGGGGATGATGGTGACTGGGCGATATTTTAAAGATAGTTCTAATGAATTCGAGATTCTGTTGCCACTACTGAAAAGCTATAATCCCAGAATGTTAGCTGTGGTGGGTGTGGACATGCAAATTGAGTCGACCTCTCGTTACTCCTCCATCAACCCGGTGATCGCGTACAAGCACCTGCCGCTGAAGCTGTTTGAGGATGTTAAGTATTTAAATGGCCTGATTGCCAAGAATTACGCTTTATCAGCCAGGGCGAGACGGCAATTCAACTATAAAATCGCGGCGCTGGCCTTCACGAGAGCCTACACCATCAACAAAGACATTTTATCAGGATACGAACTTGGCGTTTCCTTTATGGACGGTTTGGGCGTTAAGCAAGATACGGCCAAGGCCCTGGAGTATCTGCATGATGTGGTGGAGAGGGGCTCGCCCAAGGGGCATTTTGAATTAGGGCTGATTTATTCAAAATTGACTAATATCGGCAATGAGCTTGAAGGGTTTGAAAAAGATCAGGAAAAATCGATTTATATGTTTGAACAGGCATTATTACATAACGATGATGTTTCAAGATTTGCATTATCAAGAATATATTTAGATGAAAAGTTTGGCTATTATAACGAGGCGCGTGGGATTAAACTGTACTGCCAAATTTCGGTTTCTGAACGTCCTGAAAAGACCGTATATAGCCGTGAACCGATTCGTGTTAATTGTGATTCCGTGAAACAGGAGAAATAGCCATGTCAGAAACGAAGACACGCCAAGAGATATTTGAGGAAGCTCTGGAACAATCGCGTGATGCTCTTTTCACCTATTTTCGGGAGCTGCGGCTGCTGGGTATCGAACCGGATGCAAAAACGTACCAATATCAAATTGAAGAATTCGACAAACAATCCGCCACGCAATCGACTGGTGATTCAACGCCAAAAAAAGATATCCAAGAAACCACCCGCGCGACGGACAGTGGCATCGGTGCCGCAGTGGGGGCCGTCGCTCAAGCCATGGGCGGCAAGGCGAGTGCTTCCGGGGCGCTGGATGCCGCGTCCGGCCCAGGGGCGTTGGATGCGAAGTTGGGTCATGAGGGGTTTCACAAATCCCGTGAGGCGTTTGCCGAAGAGCTTCAGAAAAACGGTGAGCCTCCACCCACGGATTATGAAAATGCCGTGTTCGCGGCAACCATTGGGAAGCCGACCCTTGCCAATGAGCATGCCCTGGCGGGCAAGATGAAAAGCGCCATTGATGAGGCCATGAAAAACGACGGTAATCTGGCCGATGCGGTTAAGAAGGTGGATCAGGTTTTTCGGGATGATTATGAGACCGGCATCAGCAGTGACGCGGAATTTTTAAAACAGCAGATCGCCCAAAACGAGGATAAGATCAGGGATCTGGAGCGGCGGATTGAAGGGTGCGAAAAAAATCTGAGCCCCGGCAGCACTGATACCGGCGATTTAATTACAACCCAGGCCAACCAAACAATAATAGATGGGTTGCGACGGGAGATCAACAAGTTAAAAGAACAAAACGGAACCCATGAATCCAGACTGAATCCGAACGAGGAAAAGAGCTTCAATGACTGGTTGAAAGAGAACAATCCTGAGCTGTCAAATTATATCGATAAAGACGGTAACATTAGAGTTCAGACGGCCACCGATAATTCTATTGTGTCCGATTCTGACCCGGATCCGGGATTCAGAAGAGTGTTGGAACAGGAAAAGGAGCGGGATGCCGCTTATGAAAAGTACCTGTCGGAGATGAATTCTGACAACGACAGCGAAAACGACAACGACAGCGACAACGCCTACTACGGCGGCTCCAGCGAAGAGCAGCAGGAGGCCGACAACCCCGGCAGCACGGGCGAAGAGTCGAGGAACCCGTGGAACGCCACGGACAACGACACCGAAAACGCTTACTACGGCGGTTCCAGCGAAGAGCAACAGGAGGCCGACAACCCCGGCAGCACGGGGCGTGACGCACAGAACCCGCA
>JBDLJN010000224.1:0-2872 GCA_039714335.1 Planctomycetota bacterium | reverse complement strand
TCCAGATGAACCACACCCTGCTTTCGGTCGGCCTCCAGCGATGCCTTCTTGATGATGTCATACAGCTTTTTGGGCTCTGCCACTTTCTCAAAATCAAATAACGGGTCTGTTTCGTCCTTGGTCACCAGCGTGACCGTTCCCACGCCGGTCATGCAGTCTAATAAACTGCGGTGCAGCTTAATATCGGTCACGCGGAACATATCCATATTGTCGATCTTGCGGCTGAAGATGCCCCGGGCAAACTCGACCCGGTCCGGGCTGACCTCATAGCAAACACTCTTGAGCTGAGCGATTCGCAGAATGACAATCCCCAGCGTCAACAGCGCCGAGGCAAGTCCGGCATAGCCGGTGTAGCGGTCGATCTGCCGGATAACGCTGTCTTCTAAAACTCTTGGCACCAGTTTCTGAGCCAACTCACCAATCGGGTAGAATATCAAAAACCACGCGATCACCACAAACATCACCGCCGTAATGAAGAACCCCATCAGTCCCCACAGTGATGGCGTCACGGAAAACAACGCAAAGTCATCGGCACTGTCCTGTTTTCCTGCCCGATCCGGTCCGGCATTTTTTCGCCGGGGGCCCCGTCGGACATGATGGGAGACCGGAAGACCGTCGTCATCTTCGAGAAACTCCCGGCAATAGCGGCACTTGATCGCATCCACATGGATCTTCTCCCCGCAAAACGGGCATTCTTTGGTTGGCTTGTACGGCATCAAATCCTTTCAAAACTGCGTTTAAGCATCCTAAGTACCGATAAGATATGCCTTATATATCGGCCCAATGAGCAAAATTACTTAATACATTCGTTTTGGTTGCCTCTTCACAAATGGCTGGATACCTGTTATAATATCTCCACCTAAGGCATTTTATTCAACCCCTAACGGGGTTGTTGATGTTTTACCGGCACTTTACCGCGGGTTTCAGTCTATCGACCTGCACCCGCGGCTACCATTATTGGAACCCCTTCGGGGTTCATTGAAAACAAGAAATAGAAAATAGTATGTCGTTACCCGCTGTTGCCATTATTGGTCGCCCAAATGTGGGCAAAAGCAGTCTTTTGAACTCGCTGTCCGGTCAGATGATCAGCATTGTCGATCCGACCGCCGGAGTGACGCGCGACCGCGTCTCAACGATCATCAATCGTGACGACCGCTATTTTGAACTGGTCGATACTGGCGGCTACGGCATTGTAGACAGCGATGCGCTGGAGGAACACGTCGAAAACCAGATATTTCAGGCCATCGGCGCCGCCGACGTCGTGATTTTCATGGTGGATATCCGCGAGGGCGTCATGCCGCTGGATACCCGCATCGCCCAGCTCATCCGCAAGCACGACCTGAATATCGTCCTCGTCGCGAACAAAGCCGACAGCCCCAAACAACTGGCCCAGGGCGGGGAATTTGCCCGGCTGGGCTTTGGCGAGCCGATCTGCATTTCGGCCAAAAGCTTAGTTAATCGCGCCGAACTGATGGATCGCATCTGTGACGAACTGGACCATCTGCCCAAGGAAAAACCCGCCGCCACCGAGATGAAGATCGCCATCGTTGGTAAGCGCAATGCCGGCAAGAGCACCTTTATCAATTCCGTCGTCGGCACCGAGCGTGTCATCGCCAGCGAGGTTCCCGGCACAACGCGGGATGCAGTGGATGTGCATTTCGAAAAAGACGACAAGCAGTACGTCATCATCGATACCGCCGGCGTACGCAAAGTCGGCAAGATGAAAGACGATGTGGAGTTTTACGGCTATACCCGCGCGACCCGCAGTATCCGCCGGGCTGATGTGGTGCTGTTTATGATGGATGCGACGACCAAGATCTCCCAAGTCGATAAGAAACTGTGCCATTTAATCAAGGAAGAATTCAAACCGTGCATTATCGTGGTCAACAAGTGGGACCTGGCCAAGGGTTTCGCCGACACGCAGGACTACGCCGATTATCTGGATAAGGTGCTGATCGGGATTCGTCACGCGCCCATCGCATTTACGACGGCGACCGAAGCAAAGAACATCCAGAGCGTCCTGGACCTGACGGCGGAGTTGTTCAAACAGGCCAATACGCAAATCCCGACGGCCAAGTTGAACAAGGCCATTGAGCTCATCGCCGAAGAACGCCTCGGCGGTAGCCGAAAGAAGGGCGGACGCCCCAAAATCTACTACGGCACGCAAGTCGCGATCAACCCGGTCTGCATCCTGCTGTTCGTCAATCGGCCGGACCTGTTCGACGATACCTACCAGCGCTTCGTCATTAACCGCCTCGGCGAACTGCTCGGTCTGGAAGAGATCCCGATCCGCCTGCTCCTGCGAAAACGCAGTTAAAAACAAGTGAGCTTTTCCATTTTTATTTACGCCGTTCTTTACCTGTTTCGGCACGTTCCGTCAAGGCACTTACGATATATTCTTCCAACAACGGGCGAAGGCTGTAACACATTTATATAAAATGGCTTATAGATGATTTGCATGAGAAAGAGGGAATGTGTATTAAATCTGGTTTGTTCTACTTTATTTCGGGATGTAGAAATTTACTCACAATGTGACGTTTTTCACTTGACGTGACGACACTGATCATGGCAGGATTATGTTGTTACATTGCGGGGTCGGAGGAAAGCTCACTTGCGGTGCAGGGAAATGGCCTTTAAGTGAAAAGGGACAGTATAATGAAAAAACAGGGTTTTACACTCATTGAACTGTTAGTTGTCATCGCGATCATCGCGCTGCTCTTGGCGATTGTCATGCCCGGCCGATAAGGTGAAAAGTATTTATGATGGGACTGAAAAGTTTGTCACATTTGCTGTTCCCGACTGTCTTGGCGGAAAGCATGGGGTCCCAGCTCTGAATAAGCAAAACATCATTTGGAAGTTTAACAATATCACG
>JBDLJN010000223.1:0-2899 GCA_039714335.1 Planctomycetota bacterium | reverse complement strand
GGCAGAAAAGGAAGTATACCGATTCATTAAAAAAGGGCTTCCGGCGATCATCGTAAATCCATCCACTCCGGTCGGTCCCTTTGACCGCAAACCGACTCCGACAGGGCAAATCATCGTCGATTTCATGAACGGAAAAATCCCGGCGTATCTGAATACCGGATTAAACTTCGTGGATGTTGCGGATGTTGCCGAGGGGCATTGGCTGGCATCAATATACGGCCGAACAGGCCAGCGCTATATACTCGGAAATGAGAACATGCCCCTCAAAGCGTTCTTTGCAACACTCGCCCGTATTACCGGAAAGCGCGCACCCAATATCCGTCTCCCTTACTATCCGGTACTGCTTCTGGCTTATTTCAATGAAGTCATATCAAAATGGGTTACGAAAAAGCCTCCGAAAATTCCCCTTACCGGCGTGAGGATGGCCAGAGGGTATATGTTTTTTAGCAGTTCAAAGGCCGTCCGTGAACTGAAATTGCCTCAGCATCCAATAGAAGCAGCGCTTGAAAATGCGGTAAATTGGTTTGCTGATAACGGACATCTGGATCAAAACCATTGAAATTGAGATACTATGTCCTAAACTGATCGGTTCCCGGTTCAGGGTTCAAAGTTCAAGGGTTACAATCGATGGGCAGTGCTCACAATATGGATTAAGATCCAGAATAGCCGACATAACCCATTGGGTAAAACGGCTTTATGACCACGATGAAGACAAGATCCCTTAGATAGTGTCCATCCGGCGACATAACTAGCCGGTATAAATACGAAAAACGCATTTTGTGGTGGCAATTCTTCGCTAAGTGTAGTATAAGGAATTTCGATAAAGGCCTATAAACACTACAAAAGAGAAAAAGGAGCCACCAACAAAATGCGCGAAAAACATCAAAAACAGATACCTCTGCTGGAACCGGTGTCCAGCCATCCTCAGGAAAGAGAGCTGGAAGCAATAAGCAACATCATCGATAATACTCCTAACATTTGTGAGCATGTTCTTCAAGACCTTAACAGAGGCAAAATTATCAAACGTCGAACAGGGGCTCGCGGTATGACTGCCGATCAGGTTCTGCGGGCTGCGATTATTATGCGTCTTTTTGAGTTCACCTATGAACAGTTGGCGTTTCATATTTCCGATTCCCGATGTTTGAGGCGTTTTTGCCGGATTGGCTTTGCCGATAAGGGTTTTAAAAAATCGGCTCTCAACGCAAATATCAAATCCCTTTCGGAGCAAACCTGGGGAATCATTTTCCGTGGTTTGCTGGGCTACGCTAAGCAAGAAGGTATCGAAAAGGGAAGAAGCGTTCGCATCGACTGTACAGTGGTGGAATCCAACATCCATAAGCCTTTCGATTCAGTGCAGTTGTTCGACTGTGTGCGGGTGCTGACCCGGCTGCTGCTAAAAGCCCGGGATCAGTTTGAGGCCAAGATCATCTTTTCCGATCATCAGCGTCGCGCCAAACGCAGAATGGTAGGCATCCAGTATGCAAAGAGCGAAAAGCAACGTCAGTGCCTCTATGAGGATCTGCTCAAGATCACTCGTAAAGTCCTGGGCTATGTTAGAAGCGCTGAGGGTATCCTGGGGCAACTCCCCTCAGCAGATATCCGATTGTTGGGATTAGTCAATGAAATCAAACACTATGCCAATCTATCGGAACAGGTGTATGACCAGACTTACCGTCGTGTGATCCAGGGCGAAACAGTTCCGGCCGAGCAAAAGGTGGTCTCTATTTTCGAAGACCATACCGACGTCATCATCAAAGATAGTCGGGACACCCATTATGGTCATAAGATTTGTCTGACCGGTGGAGCTTCGAACTTGATCCTGGACTGTGTGATTCTGGAAGGTAATCCGGCCGATACAGAACTGGTTGAGCAAATGCTCGATCGCCAGAAACAGATCTACAGTCGCTATCCCCTGAAGGTGGCTCTGGATGGTGGTTTTGCTTCCAAAGAGAACCTATCGAAAGCCAAAGAGCGAAAGATCAAGGACGTTTGCTTTGCCAAAAAGCGCGGCATTGAAGCGACCGACATGTGCCGCAGCGAGTATGTATACAAGAAGCTACGACGGTTTCGTGCCGGCATCGAATCCGGGATTTCCTGGCTCAAGCGCAGCTTCGGTCTGACGCGCTGCACCTGGAAAGGGTTTCGTTCCTTTAAATGTTATGTACTGGCGTCGGTGGTGGCAGCCAATCTGCTGACGATGGCCAGAAAGAAACTGGCGACAGCCTAACAGCGTTTTATTACCAAAGATAGACATCAAGAGGATAGGTGTTTCCAATTTTCAGGGTTTAATGCTTTCCTTTGTCTTCTTCGAACCTGAATTTGGGTCTATCACTTCATCTAAGATGAAGTCATAATTTTCCATGAACTTTCCTACTTCAAAATTCACTGTTTATGGACAGACACTAACTATTTTTCGTAATACAATTAATTAAATAGGAGAAATATCATGAAGAAATATGAAATTGATCAACTATTAAAAACCGCTACAGGCAATATAACCAGGAGTGAAAATAAGTTAAGCAATAGCCTGCTACTTACTAGAGATATTGCCACAATGGAATTAATGTATGCCTGTGGTTTACGTTTGTCAGAACTGAGCGGGCTTGATTTGCAGGATATAGACTGGCAACAAAAAATAATTACGGTAACAGGCAAAGGCCAGAAGCAACGTCGAATACCTTTTGGGCGGAAAGCAAACGAAGCATTAACTAGTTGGTTGAAACAACGCCTCATTTTTGCAAACGAAAATGAAACAGCACTATTTGTTAGTCAGCGTGGTAATCGTATAAGTAATAGCAGCATTCAAAAACGATTAAAGAAAATGGCTTTAACACAGGGTTTAAACACCAAGGTATATCCACACATGTTACGTCATTCATTTGCTTCACATATACTTGAA
>JBDLJN010000222.1:0-2906 GCA_039714335.1 Planctomycetota bacterium | reverse complement strand
CCGTCTTTTTCACAGTTGCCAGTTTTTTCGCCTCGACTTCAGTGATCTTGGCTTTCTCGAGGATCTTTTCGATGCACTTTTCCTCACGCACCTGCAAGGCAAACTGTGCCAGCGACCCATCACGGGCGAGTTCTTCCCGCATCTTTTCCGGTCGGCGCCCGCGCATCGCGGCGACATAAGCAATATGTCCGTTGATCTCTTCTTCGCTGACTTCGACCTCAAACTTATCCGCGATCTTGTCCATGATGAAGTACGACTTCAACTGGTCGGCGGCCTGCTGTTCGGAACTGGCACGCAATTGATCCATCTGCTCATCGATTTGTTCCTTGGCCATGCCCTGCATCAGCATGTTCGAGTACTGCCGCTGCAGAATAGACAATGACTGTTCGGCCACAACGGCCTCCGGCAGATCCAGCTTGGTCTTTTCACGCAAATAGCTGTAAACCTGTTCACTCATCGCCGATCGTGCCTGCCGTTCGGCCTGCTGACTCATCTGTTCACGCAGGTTATCCTTTAACTCATCGGCCTCGGCGACACCGAACCGCTTGAAGAAATCTTCGTTCAGTTCGGCCGGCTCCATTTGCTTGACTTCTTTGACCTCGATCGTCACATCGACCTTCTTGCCCCTGTAATCTTCGTTGAAGTAGGTGGCCGGAACATCCACGGTGGTTTTCTTTTCGTCCCCGTGCTTGGCACCCTTGAGCAGTTTACCAAGTCCATCCACGGGGATTCCCGCGACAAACCCATTTTCTTTGATAGATATCTCGATATTCTCACGCTTGTCATGATCGGCGGAACCCTCGGTCACGAGTACAATGTCGGCGATTACCTGGTCATCGATCGCTGCTCCGCCTTTTTCTTTCGGCGTCCAGACACCGGCTCGTTTTTGCAGGGCGGCCAGTTCTTCATTGACACGGTCATCGGTGGCCTCGACGGTGGGTTTTTCAACGGCGATGCCCTCCAATTCCGGCAGATCAAATTCCGGCCGCACTTCCACCTCAAACTCGAATTTCAATGGCCCCTCTTCCGGCAATTCGACCTTTTCGTGGTCAATATCCGGGTCCCGCAGCGAGTCAATCTTGTTGTCCTTGATCGCTTCCTCACTGGCCGTGGCCAGCAGTTCCAGTTTGACCTGGCTGGTGATGTCCGTACCGAACCGCTTTTCCAGCAGGCGGATCGGGGCGCGGCCTTTGCGGAATCCCGGCAGAACGGCGTCTCGACGCAATTCTTTATATTTCTCATCCAGTTTTTCATGGATTGTTTCAGCGGGAATCTCGATCTCGATCTTCTTCTTGCAGGGGCCGGCATCGCTGACCGTGACGGTATTTTTACTCTGTTCTTTGGTTTCTTCAGTTGGTTGTGTATCTTCTTTAGCCATCGTCAAACTCCTAACTTCTTGTGTTGCTGTAGGTTATAAAACAAAAACGGCCGGTGAAAACAATTCACACGACCACAAGTATCCAAAACTCATTCTGAGCTTTCAAACACTAATGCGACCGGTGCCAGACTACTTTTTAGCCGATAACTCGCAAAAGCTATGTCAAATTTTCAATAAATAAGTGCAAACCCCCGAAAGGGCGAAACCAATGCATTTTTCGCATTCGTCCTTTCAGGAGCGGGGTATTAAACCCCTCCGAAAAGCGGGTGATGAGATTCGAACCCACGACATTCACGTTGGCAACGTGACGCTCTACCGCTGAGCTACACCCGCGAAAAGGGCATTACTATACACATATTAAACCCGATTTCAAGCTCTAATCAAGCAAAAAAACGAATTTTTATCCTTGCTCTATATTTATGTGGGTAAAACAGAAGATTTCCATCGATGGCCTGAAAGGCCTTTATAACTTAGCCCAGGGCATCGCCCTGGGTTCTCGTCCTCCGAAGCTTTAGCGAAGGAGGAAGCGAAACCCGGGGATAGGATTCCCCAACATCCTGCCGACCCCATCGGGGTCGAACAAATCCCGACAACACACCCATCCCGTCATTTTTCACAGGGAGTGCGGGGAGCCAAGGCCCCAACGACCGGTTCCGGCCCGACTTCTTCCGGCTTGATGACCGTTGGCTTGATCAGAATAAGAATACGGTATCTTTCATCTACGATGGACCGATTTGAAAAACGCCGACCGAGAATGGGGATTTTAGACATCCCGGGGTTTGTTACAATTTCTTTGGTTCTCGTCAATTCCGGGCCTTCGATGAGTATCGTGCCGCCGCTTTTGACCACCGCATGAATCGGAATGTTGGCGACCTGCACAACGGGGATTAAATACGCTTTGTCGCCTTCGCCGTGTTCCTGCATCTCCAGGATATCTACAAGCTGCATGTGCCCTTTAAGCAGGACTTCTTTATCATCATCCTGCATCGTCGGCAGGATGTCGAGCGTGAGACCCTTGCTGACATCTTTTGTCTGTCCATCGGAATCCACCTTATACCGTACATCAGTTGTGACCTGCATACAGGCTGCTTCGTTGTTGAGAACCATTGCTTTAGGGGCCTGAAGCTGTTTCGCATTTCGATGTGCTTGAGTGGCCCTGATAAGAAACTCGTTTTGCAGATCGTCGAGCATTTTCAGCTTTTGTGTCGGCTGCACCAATTTTGAAGTCGGCTGGGTATTCATATCGGAGAGTGATATAACCGGCGGCAGCTTGCGTTCGGCCAGCGGCTTATGCTCCAGTGCGGCGAGGATTTCGGCGGAATTGGCCGGGCCGACAACCAGTTCACCCACACCGCCGGAAGTTTCATAATCAGCAGGCAAAGACACATCCAACCCAATATCTTCCAGAAAATTATCCGTCACTAGCAAAAACCGTGTCTCAATTTCGATCTGCTTGGACAGTTCTTCTCTGAGCTTTTCCAAATACGCTCCGATTTTTTGATGCACCTGCGGTGTTTGATAGATCTCC
>JBDLJN010000221.1:0-3009 GCA_039714335.1 Planctomycetota bacterium | reverse complement strand
CGAGGCGAGTTTGACGGGGATCGGTTCGCCGAAGGCGACGGTTGCTTTCCGCGAACCGCGGACCGTTGCCGTTTGCACACGCAGGATATCCTCCTCAAATTTATCCAGCGTCTCAGCCATGCGTTCGATCGTCGGCTTGGCGGCGACATAATCGCCGGGATAGCTGAACAGCTGAATCACCATAAACAGATCGTCCAGATCGATCATGGCCTGCTGCCGCGTCTGCGAGTCCTCGTCCTCAAGCAGTTTGATCACCTCGCGACGGCACAGCTTCACCCGTTCGGGCCGTGTTTGGCCGTCGTCTTTTTTGACGGAATAACGCTGTTCGATTCCTGTCAGCACCGACTCGGCCAGTCCCTTGACCCGCTCAGGCAGCGGACCGTCCTGCACGCGACCGAGATATTCCAACTCCTTCACGCCCAAAAGCCCCTGTGCGAATCGGTAGATTCTGTCCGCCAGCGGCATGTCCGGTCGCGGCCGCCAGAGAATCTGCTGTTCCAGCCGCCCCATCAACTCGACCAGTGCATCGGTAGGGTCCTGGACATAATGAAATTTCATCCCGCACGGCACAAATACGATCGGGCGGTCGGAGCGTTTCTGCGCGGTGATCGCAATGGCCGCGGGGCCGTCCAGAAACGGCGTGAGGGTTTCGTTGACGTGATAGACCTCGCCTTCGGGAAAGATGACCAAGGGATACGGGCTGGTTTTCAGGATCTCTACGGCCTGGCGGAAGGCCCGCATATCGGCTCCTTCCCGGTCCACGCTGAAACAGCCATGCCGGCGGAACAATTGCTGCCGCAGCCAGTTGTCCCTGGCGAAGACCTGCCAGGCAGCCATGAAATAGAGACAGGTCCCGGCTTTTCGGGCGATGTCGTAGAGGAGCGGTGGGTCGGTGTGGCTGGAGTGGTTCGGCGTGATGATCACGCCGCAACCGTCATCGATGGCGCGCTGCAGGTGTTCCAGGCCGCGAACTTCGATATCCACGATACGCTGGGTCCGCCGCAGGACTCTCTTGCGCAAAGGCCCGCAAAGACGAATCAGCCAGGGTGTGAGCTTTGGCGACCACCACTGCGGCGGCGTTTTGTAGGGCTGAATATTCATGGGCGTTTGGTCCTGTTTGAGTTATCGTTCTATACCCTTGAGGGCAGTCAATTCGGCGCGGTTAAGATTGTAACTTATCCCGATACATCGGGTCAACCCTGCATAGCCGCGCAGGAACGGAAAATTTCAATCACGAGCAACTGTCCAAGCTGCAGGCCGATTTCGATGTTGAAAAACAAAAGCCGGGGCCCTGCTCTATGAAGCATGGGAATACCGGACTGAATAGTTTGGAGATTAAGTGTTTTCTTCATTTTTAGTACTAAAATGCGGTTTCCTTGCGTTTTTGTGTTGCCAAGTTTGCCCAAAACGACGCCATTTTTTTCCTTTTTTTGCCACCCGATGGAATTTTGAATTATGAATTCTCAATTTTGAATTGTGGAATCCGCCGGGGGCGGATGCTGTTTTTATTCCGAAGCAGGATGCTTCGGCCACATTGATAACTGGTAACGGGTAACTGTTCACTGGATTGGCTCGGTCTTTTGTGTTCTTTTTATTCATCTTTTCCTTCTATATAGTAATGTCGGTTTGGAGGGATTTTTTCGCATAAAATCTTTGAAAAATGTAAGTTTTTTTTGGCTCTCTGATGCGTCTTAATGAGTGAAATTAAACTTTTTTTCAAAATATACGAAATTTTTCGTTGACAAGCTACGAAGATGCTCGTAAGTTGAAATGAAAGATGACGAAAACAGCCGTTTTTATTGTAACGAATTGACTTCCAGCGCGTCTTAATAGTAGAAGACAACTTTTTCAAGGAGAAACTGATGTCACGCACAAAAACACAAGGCCCTACAGAAAAGGAGCTGGCCATCCTGAAAGTCCTGTGGCACAAGGGCCCGTCCACCGTCCGCCAGGTCAATGACGAGATCAACAAACGGTTGGAAACCGGCTACACCACCACGCTGAAACTAATGCAGATCATGCTTGAGAAGGGCCTGCTGGTGCGTGATGATTCGGTGTTCAAGCACATTTACAGGCCGGCGATCAGCGCCGAAAAGGCCGAAAAGCAGATCGTCGGCGATGTGCTGGAGAAGGTCTTCTCCGGATCATCGGAACGACTGGTCATGCGGGCCTTATCCGCCAAGCAGATAACGGCCCAAGAGCTAAAGAAGATCCGTCAACTTTTAGACAAGATGGAGGAATAGACCATGGACGCACTGACTGCATTCTTATCCGAACAAACCATTGAACGCATCGGCTGGGTGCTGGTGCATTTTCTGTGGCAGGGGGTTGCTGTCGGGGCGTTGCTGTGGTGCGTATTAAAGGTACTCGGCAGGGCATCGGCGAATGCGCGGTATATCGCGGCGTGTGCGGGGCTGGTGCTGGTGGCGGCCGCACCGGTGGCGACATTTGTTATTATTGCGCCGGATGCGCCGGTTGTAATGACGGAAGCATCCGCACCATTGCCGGTATCGGTTGCGGCGGATGCGGCCCCTGCGCCGGTGGTAACGCGGACGATTGTGGTTGCCCCCGCGGAATCGGTTACTTTACCTGCGCCGTCACTGATGGAAACACTGTCGGCAAAACTGGAGGCGGCGCTGCCGTATTGTGTGGTTGGCTGGGCGGTGGGTGTGGCGGTGTTGAGTGTGTGGTATCTGGGCGGATGGTGTCAGTTGCAGAAACTCCGCCGCATCGGGACAAAAGCCGTCTCGGAGGCCGTCAAAGCAAACGCATCGTCGCTTTGGCAGCGGTTGGGTCTGCGGCGGGCGGTTTGCATTGTCGAATCGGCGCTGGTGCAGGTTCCCACGGTCATTGGCTGGCTCAAGCCGGTGATCCTGCTGCCCGCAGCGGCTCTGACGGGGCTGGATGAAGTCCAGCTAACCGCGATGATCGCCCACGAACTGGCCCATATCAAACGGTGCGATTATCTGATCAATATCGCCCAAACCATCGTCGAGATTCTCGGCTTCT
>JBDLJN010000220.1:0-3050 GCA_039714335.1 Planctomycetota bacterium | reverse complement strand
CTGTTCCGGACGACACCCCCTGCATCCTCGGCAAACTGACCGACGAAAAGAAATGGGGACTGATGAGCCCGCTTGTGGTCGCCCTGTTAGACGGGGAACTGGTCAAAACCTGGGAACAAGGAACCGCCCCCGAACCGGAAAATATCATTGACGAAGTCTTCGGCGAGTAAGTGAATCTATGAAAGATATCATCGTTGAGAAATTGCAACAAATCGAACAACATCATGATGTTCGAATTTTGTGGGCTATTGAATCCGGTAGCCGAAGTTGGAGATTTGAATCGCCTGATAGCGACTACGATGTTCGGTTTATTTATGTTAATAAACCTCAGTGGTATCTTTCTATTCAGGAAAAGCGGGATGTTATTGAACTGCCCGTCGATGAAGTCTTGGATATTTCGGGCTGGGACCTGAGAAAAACACTTCGGCTGTTCAAAAAATCTAATCCGGTTTTAATCGAGTGGTTAGTTTCACCCTTTGTTTATATGCAGCACAGCCATTTCAGAGATCGATTGCTTAACGCGGCAAAAGATTGTTTTTCTCGAAAAGCATGTTCATATCATTATCTGCGTATGGCTGAAAACAATTATCGTCGTTATGTTCAACCCAAAGACCCTGTAAATCTCAAGAAATATTTTTATGTGCTACGCCCTCTGCTGAATATCTTCTGGATGAAGGAAAAAGACAGCATTCCACCGATGAGTTTTCTCGATACGCTGGAACAGTTAAGCATACCGGATACCGTCTACAAGAAAATCATAGATCTTTTAGCAAAAAAAAAGGAGTCGTCTGAAATTGGAACCGGCCCTCGTATTCCAATATTGGAAGACTATATCCAGAACAGCTTGGTTCTTGCGAATGATTTTTGTGACGCCGCAGATGTCGGTCACATCGATATTGATTCAGTCGATGCTATATTTCGAGAAACCCTTGTCGAGGTTATGGGAAATCGTATTTGATAAACACCTTGTCCGCGGATGATGGCGGCGATCTTTATCGGGCAGTAGAAACAAAAGGAATTTACAATGATTCGTACAGGAGTCTTGGGATTAATCGTGTCCTTAATTTTATCTGGAGGGTGCCGGATATCCACTATTGAACGCGGCCAAACACCGCTTATGGGCTGGAGCAGTTGGAACCATTTTCGTATCCATATTGACGAAACGATGATCCGCCAGCAGGCCGATGTGATGGTCGCCAGCGGTATGAAAGATGCCGGTTACCAATTTATTAACATCGACGACGGGTATTTCGGCGGCCGCGACGAGGACGGAACATTGTTTGCCAACCCGGAGAAATTCCCCGGCGGCATGAAAGCGTTGGCCGACTATATCCACTCCAAAGGCCTTCGCGCAGGTATCTACTCCGACGCCGGCAAAGACACCTGCGCCCACCAATGGGATAAGGATCCGTTAGGGGTTGGCGTGGGCCTGTATCAGCACGAAGAACAGGATCTGGTTCTGATGCTGGAAGAGTGGGGCTACGACTTCATCAAGATCGACTGGTGCGGCGGCAAGCAGCTCAAGATGGACGAGCAAACCCGCTATACAGAGATCGGCGAGTTGATTCGCAGTATCCGGCCGGATGTGGTTTACAATGTCTGCCGCTGGCAGTTCCCCGGTCCGTGGGTGACGAAAGTTGCCGACTCATGGCGAATCTCCGGCGACATTGCCGCGAGCTTTGAATCGATTGTCAAAATTATCGACTTGAACGCGGATCTGTGGCCTTATGCCGGACCGGACCGTTTTAACGACATGGACATGCTGCAGGTTGGCCGGGGAATGACAGTCGAGGAAGACAAGACGCATTTTTCCATGTGGTGCATGATGACCTCGCCCCTGCTGGCGGGCAATGACCTGCGAACGATGTCTGAGCAAACGCTTGAAATCCTCACGAATAAAGAAATCATCGCACTGAATCAGGATCCGCTTGCCTACCAGGCCAGACGGCTGCACGACGACGGAGATCTTGAACTGTGGGCCAAACCGCTGAAGAAAGTCAATTCCGGGCAGGTTGCGGTCGCTTTGCTGAATCGTTCCGGCAAGACAGCGACCATCGGTTTTACGCTTGATGAAGTAGGGATCGATCCGTCCGCAAAGTATACGACTCGAAACCTCTGGACGCATCAGGATCTGACCGTGTCCTCGCCGGATGCCCTCCGCTTTTCGGTACCAAGCCACGGAATCGTTGTACTGAAAATAAAAGGCAAAGCCGCAGCAGAAAACCCCTTTTGAACCCATTTCAAAGAAGGGCTTTTCCAGGAACAGTAAAACGCGACATTCAAAATGAGCAAGATTGGGATGGCTCGCGTGCGGGCCCCGGATCGAGTCCGGGGTAAACTTAGCCCGCGTTCGGCAGTCACTCGCCGCGGATGATATCGGTGATCTTCATGAGGCGGCTGATGTTGTCGCGTTCGGCCTCGCCGAGTTTGTCGTAGATGTACTTGATGGTTTCCTGCGTTTCGGGAATGACCACATGCTCCAGCACATTCACACGCCGGCGGGTCGATTGCAGTTCGGTCGCCAAGAGCTGGCACTGCTTTTCCTTCTCGGCCAGTTCGATCAAACTGTCAAAGGCGCGTTCCAGTGCCCGCAGGGCAATATCCATCTCGCCGCTGGTGGTGGCAAAGCCGTAGCACATGATGTCGCCCTCGATCTCCTTGGCCAGCTGCGGCACCTTGACGCTCATGATCGAAGCGAATGTCATGACCAGTTTGAATTTCTTGGTGGGTATTTCCAGTGCAGCACGAATATGCTCCGGTTCCATCGTGGCACGGGCCATCATGAACCGGCGGGTTGTCTCCAGAAGTTCGGCCTCGACTTTGCTGCGAATGCTTTTGAGGTCGCGGGCGATCTGCACCAACTGGCGGCAGATCTCGTCCCGCTTTTCACTGAGCAGCCGGTGGCCGCGCAGGGCCAGCGCCACCCGCTTTCGCAGTTGGAGCAATTCCATTCGTGTCGCGTTTACATTCTGAAGCACGGGTTATTTCCTATTGCCAATTTTCGATTTTCGATTTTTTGCCACAGAGAACACAGAGAAAATCTAACCATG
>JBDLJN010000219.1:0-3088 GCA_039714335.1 Planctomycetota bacterium | reverse complement strand
GTATCATAAAAGCAATGAATGTAGCCGGTGTTATGGGCGACGACCGTCACCTGTTCGTTGCGGATGGCCCGCTGGGCCTTGTCGGATATCTCCGTCCCGTTGAACCACATCGGCTTGGTCACCAGCCGACGGTTGTTGGTGATGATCCCCTCGTTGATGTCGATAAAGTTCTGCGAGTGCAGCGGTGTTAAGACCATGTAAATATCATCCAGCGGTATCCCGCACACCACAAAGGCCGCCGCGGCGTACAGAGTGGACAGCGACACGCACTCACCGGCGCCCGCCTCATAGCCGTCTTTGAGCCGGAAAGCGTTCATCGCCTCAATGGTTTCGGTCTTCCAGTAGGGAATAATGTCGCCATCGTATTGATCCAGCCCGAAGTGCCGCCGGATGTCCACATCGAAATAGTACTTATCGCCCGTATAGCCGAACAGGGCATTGCTGCGGCCGATGTCTTCAGGAGAGATATTATCGGAAAACCGTTGCAGTTCAGCATCCTTATGCGTCAGGCCCCAGGTGTTCAGATCGAGGTTGAACTCGTACTCGTCCATCACGAACTGCCGCATCCGCATTAACTGCCGATAGGTGCTCTTGCCCGCTAGTTTTTTGAAGGTTTCTTCCTTCCGCCATCGCCACAAAACCGGGCTCATGATGTTGGCCAAAACCAAGCTGTACATCAGCTCCGGAAAGACAAACACTTCCATATCACTGAGCGTAACCGCCGAACTATATTTTTCAATATCCTGTATCTTCATGAAAATCCTGCCAAAAGCAATTATAACCATGAAGTACATGAAGGGAATGAAGAATAATTATTTATTTTAGACTTCCTGCTCTTCATGATCTTCATGGTAAAGATTAAACCTTTTCTGTTTATCCAAAATGCAGCTCGATAATTTCCTTGTCACTGAGGATGTGTTCTCGAGGGACGTTTTGGCCGTCGTGGATGTTTGGTGAATTCCAGGCGCGGGCCGTTTTGAGTTTGTCGGCCAGTTCGCGATGGATATGGTAGGCCAGGTCGTGTACATTGCTGCCGCGATTGAGCGTGAACGGTTCGGTCATGTCCGCGGGCTCATGCGGCTTTTTAGCGTAAATACGGATAACATCCAGCATCTCGAAAATCCGCCGCATCAAGTTATCCAGCCCGCTTTGTGTCTCTGATGAAATCTCGATATATTCAAACGGCCGATCCGTCAGTTCCCTGAGTGTTTCCAGTGTTCCTTCCGGGGCGATATCGACCTTGGTCGCAATCACGAATATTTTTCGCGCCAGCCGATTGCCTAATTCATCCTCGTCAGCAATCGATTCATCCAAAATCAGCTTGTGCGAATCCAGGTACGCCGTGCAGACCTCCATCTGCTGGAGCACTTTACCCGCCAGATCGATCACAATCGCCAGCATATCAGCGCTGCGATAGGTGTTGACCAGTCCAGCCGGGGCGAAATCCGCCGTAATCGGCGGAGCATCAACCAGCTGAATCTGCACATCCTCAAACTTGGCCATACCGGGAGCGGGTTTGTCGGTTGTAAAGGGGTAATCGGCCACATGAACGTGGGCGTGCGTCAATGCCGCGAGGATGGCACTTTTTCCGGCATTCGGCATCCCAACCAACGCCACCTGTCCGGCCCCGCTTTTGGGTATGTGAAATACATCGACATGCTTGCCGCCGCCGGACTTTTTGCCGCCGCCCTCGATCGCGGCCTTGAGCTTACTGCGTCGCTTCTTTAAGTCGGCCTGCAGGTGTTCGGTGCCCTTGTGCTTGGGGATCTCCCGCAGCATCTCCTCCAATGCCGCCAACCGTTCCTCGTCGGTTCCGGCGGCCTTATACCGCTGCTCGGCCTTTTTATACTGCTGCGTCAGATTCGCGGGCATAACCGTCTCCGACAAAATTCAATTTAACCATGAAGAACATGAAGGAACTGAAGAAAATATAATTAAAAAAACTTCATGCTCTTCATGAACTTCATGGTTAATTCTGCTTATTTACCCGGCGACTAATTCAGCAACCATATCACCGACTTCGCTGGTGGTGTAACCCATTTGCTTAGCGGCCAGCGATTTGATCTTGTTGGCCGTTACATAACGAACGGCATCGTCGATCTTCTTGGCAGCATCTTCTTCGCCCAGTGTTTCCAGCATCATCTGCATCGCACAGATCGCGGCCAGCGGATTGATCACGCCCATGCCGGTGTACTTCGGCGCCGAACCACCGATGGGCTCGAACATGCTGACGCCTTCGGGGTTGATATTGCCGCCTGCGGCGATGCCCATACCGCCCTGTGTCATGGCGCCCAGGTCGGTAATGATATCGCCGAACAGGTTGCCGGTGACCAGCACATCGAACCATTCCGGACTCTTGACCATCCACATACAAGTTGCGTCCACATGGTAGTAATCCCGGCGGATATCCGGATAGTCCTTTTCGCCCATTTCATGGAACGCCCGCTCCCACAGGTCATACACAAAGGTCAGTACATTGGTCTTGCCGACCAGGCCGACCGTGTTCTCTTCGCCGACGCCGCGGGCCTTCTTGCCGTGTTTGCGTACATATTCAAAAGCATACTTCAAAGCGCGATCCACCTGAAAACGGGTATAGACAGCGGTCTGCGTTGCCACTTCGTGCGGGGTATCCTTCATCATCAGTCCACCGGAGCCGGTGTAGATGTCGCCGGAGTTTTCACGGACGACAACATAGTCGATCTCTTTGGGGCCTTTGTCTTTGATCGGGGTTTCCACGCCGGGGAACAATCGGACCGGACGCAGGTTGATGTATTGATCCAGCTCGAACCGCATCCGCAGCAACAGCCCTTTTTCAAGGATACCGGGCTTGACATCCGGGTGGCCGATGGCGCCCAGCAGGATCGCGTCCTGTTTTTTCAGTTCATCCACAGCGCCATCCGGCAGGATTTCGCCGGTCTTCATATATCGTTCGCCACCAAAATCGTACTCTGTCTGTTCGATCTTAAAACCGCAGTTCGCCGCCGCCGCTGCCATGCCCCTAACCGCTTCAACGGTTACTTCCGGGCCGGTTCCGTCTCCGCCCATCACACCAATCTTGTGTGTCTTCATTTCGTCAATCTTCCTTTCT
>JBDLJN010000218.1:0-3101 GCA_039714335.1 Planctomycetota bacterium | reverse complement strand
AACAAATCGTTCATCGTCCTTGCGGCGATTGAATGGATGATCCTGATGGACAGTTTCGATGCGGCCACGGCTAATCTGGGTTCGGATGTTTATAAGCTGATTAAATATGAAGACTTGTGTACCGATGTTTCGGGTGTAATGAAGGATGTGACGGACTTTTGCGAACTCGAGTGGACAGACGGTTTTGCCAATCGTATGAGCCAATATACGCTCAGAAGCGCCAATGATAAATACAAGACCGAACTCAATGCCAAACAGCAGCAGGACCTACAGGAAGTGCTTGAGGATTACTTGAAGAAGCATGGATATGAATAACCATTAAATCCCGGTTAAGGAAAATAGTTCGATGCGTTTTTGTATCATTTTCGGAGCCATGAAAGCCGGAACTACCAGCTTATTCAATTACTTGGCCCAGCACCCGGAAATTGCTTCGTGCAAAGAAAAAGAACCCTCTTTTTTTTCACATCACTATGAGAAAGGTATAGAGTTTTACATTAAATTGTGGAAAAAAGGGGACATTTCAACAAAAGTCCTTATGGAAGCTTCTGTCAATTATACAAAATATCCCAGCTTTCCGGATTCAAGTAAAAATCTTCTTGATTTTACCCAAAAACATGATGTTGATGTGAAGTTTATTTATATTATGCGGAATCCAATAAACAGATTGGAATCCCAATACACCTATTCCTATGCGCGTTGGACAAGCGATTCACTTGAGCAGCGCATCAGGCATGGGCATTTGATTGCTGTGTCCCGCTACGCACATCAATTAGACCTTTACTATGACAAATTTAGCCATGAAAAATTCCTGCTGCTTGATTTTAACGACCTGATAAGAAAGCCGGATGAAGTCTTAAAGCAAGTCTGCGAATTTCTTAATATTGATGCCGGCTTTCACTTTTCTGGTCTGGACGAGATATACAACAAAAGCAAGGGGAAAACAATTACACGACCGGTCGACCGTTTGTACCTGAAATACCCTCGTCTTAAATCGATCTCAAAGATATTTCCGAAAACATTGCGGCAGGGAATTGCCAAACTGCTGTTTCGTAAAAAAATAACTCGAAACTTTGAGCTTACCCAAGCCCAAAGACAATGTGTCTATGGGGCATTAAAGGATGACATGATTCAGTTGCGTCAAAAATACGGCGTCGATGTCAGCAAGTGGGGTTTTTAAAATGCCTCATTTGCAAAGATATCTTTATATTGCTGGATGATCGTTGCAATATCATGGTGTGCTTGAATATAATCCAGCCCATTTTGCCCGACTGATTGTGCGTGGTCGGTTTGTATCCATTCGGAGAGTTTTCCCGTGAAGCGTTGCCAGTCTCCTTCTGCACAAAAGCCGCAATTATGTTTGTTTAAAAATCCATCTGGATTGACATTTAATGACAAGATCGCAGTTCCTGCCTTACATGATTGGATAAATGTATTGGGAAACCCCTCCGAATCGCTGGTGTTTACGGAGATTCGGGCCTGCTCAAAGTAATGATCAACGTCCTGGAAGGGGATGCGTTTTAGAAATTCCAGATTCGGGATTTGTCTCGCCGTTTCAACCAATGATTGATAGGCATCGTCATCCAGGCTTCGCTGGCAGATCATGGTAAAAGAAATGTCCGGAAAGGCCTTGGCTAATTTGATAAACAAGTCGGGACGCTTGACAGGTTTACTGCGGCCAACCCATAAGACACCGGATTTCCGGACTGTCTTGATGGAATAGACGCGGCAGGCATTACGTATTACCTTTGCGGTTCGTTTTACGGTTCTTAATGCATTAACGGCATCTTGTTCATTTTGCACAATAAAGGTGTTTGCCTGTCGGAAGGTCCATTGGATAAAAAACTTCCGAACGGACAGCTTGCCGGAGTGTTTTCCACTTGCCTCCAGCGAAGAAGCGGTTCGATAGACAAAAGCGCGTTTGTGGGTCTTGCAAAAGAATGCGGCCAGCGCGGTTCCCAAAGAGCATGCCTCGTGCATATAAACCTGAGCATCTGCACGTCGAAAGGCCTGCCAGATTTTATGGCCCTGAAGGATATAGCTCTTCCGCACATCGATGGACTTATATAGCGTTACGTTCTCTCGCACTTCCTGGTCCGATTGTCCATAGTTACCGACAATAAACCGGACATCAAATCTTTCATCTTTAGCCAGTTCGGTTGAAAGCAGGTACAGATCCACCTCGGCCCCGCCGAAAACCGATTCCACTTCCGGATTGAAGATCGGATACGCTTTCAATGCGATAAAACAAACACGGATTTTCTTTTCGGCATCAATCATTGTTTGATATTCTATCGGCTTCGCACACGGCTGCAAGTTTATATTGCCGTTGGTTCATTGCCGGCGTTTTTTGCGGGCGTGGTGTTTGCGTTTGAATTTTCGCCGATTTAGTTTCGGTCGTTCGGTCACCAGCGGCTCGGCGGGCGCCAGGAATAGCTGCCTTGCTGCGACATTCACCGCCGCAATACGCACTTTCATCGCCTGTCCCAGATGCACGCTCTCGCCGGACCACTTTCCCACCACCGCCTGCGCCCGCTCGTCATATTTCCACTCATCCAGCCCCAGATCCCCCGGCTCGATCATCCCCTCGACCCCAAACTTCGTACACTGCACAAAGATACCAAAATTCGTCAGCCCCGAAACGATCACATCCATATCGCCCCCGACCTGCTCACTCAGCATCTGCAAAGTCAGCACCGTCTTCAGTTCCTTCTCCGCGTCCGCCGCCTGCAGTTCCGTAAAGGTAATATGCTTGCCGATCTCGATCAGCTCACCTTCGTCCAGTACCTCCTCCAGCCCGATCTTGTTCAGCCGCCCGGTGACATAGCAGTTCACCAGCCGATGCATCAGCAAATCCGCATACCGCCGGATCGGGCTGGTAAAGTGGCAGTAGTGCGTGCTCGCCAATGCAAAATGCCCGATGTGCAGCGGCGCGTACTCGGCCTTCTGCATGCTTCGCAGTACATGTATGTTGACCGCGTAAGCCAGTGGTGTACCCTTCACCGCCGCCAGCAGATCCTGGATTGCCGCCCGGTCCAGATGCCGCGGGATCTTCAACCCGCACACCCGCACAAACCGTCCCAGGTTCTTCGTCGTTAGTGCAT
>JBDLJN010000217.1:0-3274 GCA_039714335.1 Planctomycetota bacterium | reverse complement strand
TGTTTGGCGAAGTGTCAGATAATTTGTAACAAGCTGCTCCGGGTCAGAAAATGTTTCATCTGCGGCCTGTAATTCCTCGATAAAACGGGCGACTGCCTTATCAGTCAAAATTTTTTCAAGTGTCTTGGGTTGTTCGATCAATGATTGAAAATAGGCATTTGACGGGTCTTCTCCCAGCGCAGACCGCACTGACAACGCGATTTCTCGTTTGTAATAACGGTGGGCGTCATCGGTAACGCCGCCGATCTTATGCTGGAATATCCACGCTAATGAGCGATATAACAGGATGCTTTTGGGATTCATCTCGATCCCGCGGTCCCGGAGCAGTTCATAGCCGTTTTGTACCCACCGCCAGCGTTCTTCCGGCTGCGTATTAGGAATCGCAACGGAAATATTGTATGCCATGTTCCACGCATGAAAATCCCACACCGCCGCAAATCGCGGTTGCAGGGTGGTGATCCATTCGGCCAGTTGTTTTGCGTCAAAAAACTTGCCCTCCTGCTTGAGATTGTCCGCCCGCATCCAGAGAATATCCACAACCAGGCCGCGGAACGCACCCATGGCCACCGTCGCAAAGGCCAGTGACGGCGGCGCATTCTCCAGCGAAGCGTTCGCAACCAGTCCCATCTCCTCACGCGCCTTATGGATAGACTCCATACGCGTTGAGGCGGCGGTCAGCAGCACACCGCTCAAAATCAAACAGAACACAATAATCAGCCAGTCTTTTGATTTCATTGATCTATCCTTATGTTACGGCTTTCGCCACCTCACGGCGACTGAAAATCAACATCCCCGCAGCAAGCATCAGCAGGCCTTTAACAAGCAGGGTAACAATTGCGGTCATCGCCAAAAATGCCCACCGAATTGTTCGCCCGTCAACAATATAACCGTTCGGATTATAATCGCCGTCAAACTGCGGCAGCAGCCATAATAAAGGTTTGATTGTAAGCGAATAAATGATCCCCGCCGTAGCTGACAAACTGTCAATGGCATCCATGATAAACCCATTTGTCAATCCAACAAAGAAGACCGTAACACAGACAAGAATCGCCACCGGAAAGGATAGCCATGTTGTCAACGAAATGCCCAAAACAGCAAGGAAGATCAAACGCACCAAAATCATCAGGGTCGCACGAATAAAATTCTCGGTAAACCCGCCCGTTTGATAAAGCACCTCAAGATCTTCCGGGATAATGGTGGTCTGGTTCAAGGACGGATCGTTGTAAAATGCAATACCAAGATAGCCGTCATCGGCAATCGCATCCGCAGGAACGGCGAATTCTTGGGTAACGCGAATAGCTTCGGCGCGTGGAGGAATACTATAAATAGGCGTTACGGGCTTAGCACCAACTCTTAACTGCCGAAGATCACCAATTCTCCATGTCCCGAACACTTTTTCATCCGGCGGAGTTACCGTAACTTTATATTGGCAACGAACAAACAAAATGGCATTCGGATCGTCCGGATTTTTCACCCATACATTTTCAAATTCCCACTCTTTGACTTCGCCGGGATCAACTTTTTTCGCTTTCATCATTTCCTGACCAAATAACTCACTCATAATTCGGCCGTATGACATCTGTTCGGGTACCTGTCCGGTCTTTTTCAGCTCATCGTAGCGGTTTTTAGCCCGATTACTCAGCAGGTCCTTATCGATTGCGGCTTCAATACCCACTCGTGAAGTAAAAAATTCCGCTTCCGCCCGAATTTTCTCAATCTCCGTAGCTGACGCCATTCTTGGGATAAGCAACGTACACGCATACAGAATGCCGCTGAATAGGGTCAGCAGGATAACATTTAACAAAAAAAGCGCGAGAAGTTTCCCCAAGATAAGCTCTGCACGACGGATCGGTTTCGTGATGACGAGGAAGATGTGTTTGCGTTTTATATCGTTGCTGAGTGTAAAAGTGGAGATCGCAATGGTCAAAATACACAGAAGCAGACTGATCAGTCCCAATCCGTAACTGGTAAATGTTTGCAGTTTGCCCAGCAATGTGCCGTCGCCGTCCATGACCATACTCATCAGCGGCAGCAAAATCAACAGCAGCAAAACCACCACGGCGGCAATTTTCATCCGTACCGCCTGGGCAAGCGTATTTCGTGCAACTGCCCAGATGCTATGCATTCTCGGTATCCTCCGTTTGATCGGGCCGGGTCTGTTCTGTCGAACCATTCTGCCGGTCGCCGCCAACTAAATCTTCGAGAACATCTTTTTTCACAACCGGCTTTTCCTGCTCGGCTCCCTGCGCAGTCGCCGGTTCTGTTTCGGACTGCGTCGCTGACACTTCAGTTTCCTGCCGCGTTAATTGCTCTAAAAGATTATGGTCAGTATCGATGGGCTTTGCTTCTGGAGCGGTAACCGATTCCGTCGCGGCGGTATGAACCGGCACCGCTTCGGTCTGTACTTTAGCACTGACAAGTTCATCCAGAATAGTATCAGGGCGAACCACAGCTTTTTCGGCAAGAAAACCGGAAATACCAGTCCCCGCCTCGGCCCCGCTGGTTTGCTGTTGTTCCTGGCGGGCCTTGGCAATGATTTTAATGAAAAAATGCTCCAGCTTTTCCATCGGTTTTTCAATATCCAACCCGACGCCCTCTTTCGAGACAATCTCTTCAATCTGCTTTACGGCGCCGGCACTCAGTTTGCCGGTCCGCATTTGCAGTTCATCTTTTTGTTGGAGCAGTTCGCGGACGGTCCCCTCCATCTGCATTCGGCCGCCATAGAGAATCCCAATACGGTCGCAAACGTCTTCCACATCCGCAAGCAAATGGCTGCACAGCAGGATGGTTTTACCACGCCGCACAAGTTCCACAAAAAGGTCTTTCATCTGCCGCGTCCCCATCGGATCCATCCCGGAGGTCGGCTCGTCCAAAATCAGCAGATCCGGATCGTTGATCAGTGCCTGCGCCAATCCAATACGGCGGGCCATCCCCTTGGAAAATGTCCCGATCTGCCGATTGCCCATCCCTGACAGGCCCACCATCTCCAGCAGTGTTTCGATACGCGACTTTCGCACCTCGGAAGGCAATCCGAAAATGCGTCCATAAAAATCCAGTGTTTCACGCGCAGTCAGATAGCGATACAAATAGGAATCCTCCGGCAGATATCCGATACGGGTAGACACTTTAGGATCGCCGACAGAACCGCCCAGCACAAATCCCATCCCCTTGGTCGGATGCAGCAGATTCAGAAGCATCTTGATCGTCGTTGTTTTGCCGGAACCATTCGGACCCAGAAATCCGTAGATTTCATTGTGATGGATCCTTAGATCCA
>JBDLJN010000216.1:0-3355 GCA_039714335.1 Planctomycetota bacterium | reverse complement strand
CGGCAAGACCTCCGACAGGACAATGTACTCTTTACGGCCAGGGTTTTTATTGAGCTGCTTCGAATCAACAAACAGGTATCGCAGGCCAAACGGGATGTCGGCAACCCAACTGTTTCCCCATCGCTCGAGGAAGTTGCGGTTCAGCTGTACAAATGTCAGTCCCGCATAGACGTGATAGTCCGGTTTGGTATCGTAATGCCTGTTCCATGGAAGTACCGGGCGATTGGCTTCAATTTTGACGTCCTGCTGCATTTTTTGGCCGCTGCGAAAGAAAGTAACCGTTACCGTTTTGCCGATTTGCTTGCGGTCCATGATCTCGGTCATCTCCAGCGAGAGGCCATCGATCTGGACCCGACCGTCATTATCAATATTGAAATCATCGATTTTCGTCATAACATCATCGGCCTGAAGGACTCCGTAAGAAGTGCTGTTAATCAAAACATCGGTAACTATGACACCGTCTTCGGTATCCGGTATTTTCAGGTGTTTTTTGTAGAACGGGTTGTGCAGTCCGGGAAAAAGCGAAAGGCCGAACTTGCCGAAACCGTCATATTTTCCATCTTCGACGTCTTTTAAGAAGTGCGAAATAATTGTTGTCGGGATCATGTAGCCAATGTTGTCTGCGATCGTCAACCCTTGAAAAGCAACACCGACAACTTTACCGTCCTGAAAGACAGGACCGCCGGAATTGCCCGGATTGATGGCGGCGTCCGTCTGGACAACCAGATGCTGAGAGGCCTGGCTGTGGCTGTAAATGCTTGTTTCCAAGCGAGATACAACTCCCTCGGTAATGGAGATCTGCCGGCCTCCCATGGGAAATCCGCAGGTTTGTACGGTTGAATTGATTTGAGGAATCCCGCCGAAAGCCAGCGGTTCGGTGTCAGCGAAAAATTCCGGATCATCCACTGTGATCAGTGCAAGGTCGCAGTCATGGCCGACAAACTGTACTTTTGCGGGGTAGCGATTGGCCAGATTTTGCTTTTTGACCTCAAGGTAGCGCTGGTCGGCCACGTTATGGGCGTTTGTCAGGATGCGGTTGCCGTCAATGACAAAGCCCGTACCCGTACCCTGGCCCATCATTCCCTTCTTCCAGGGGGTCGCAAAGTCGTATTCCTGTTTCACCGCCGTAATCATAATGACGGATTTCTCGTACGTCTGAGGTTTTTCACCAAAGGCCGATCCGATCGGCAGGGCGGCTGCAACGAAAAACAACAGCGACCTAAAGCAGCTTCGGCTGCCTGTGAAATATCTTAAGTCTTTTAGAAACAGCATGTTATCTCCTATATATTGGTTTCGGGAATCAATTGCAGTTGAGTAATTATATGTTTTCACTCATTCAAAATCATAGTGCTTTTTCACCGGCTCGGCGACCTTCCAGATGCATTTCAGTCCGTCCGGCAGTTGCACGAAGTCTCCCGGCCCGAATGAAACCGACTGGTCGGCAGGGGGGGTGTCTTTGATCTCGACTCGTCCTTCAAGGATCAGGCATTTCTCGGTTTGGGTGTACTCCCACTCAAACTCGCTGGCCTCACAGGTCCAGATCGGCCATGTCCGGCAGAGCTGGTCTTCCTGTTCGGATGGTTTTCGTACAATGACATCATTAACCGTTGGCATCGTGTCGCCCCTTTCTATATTTATGTGAACTGTCTAACGGTTTCTTATACCGTGTACACAATGATTTTGCTCGAAGTTTTTTATGAAAAAGATTCTTTTCGATTGCATTCTGGAAACTTCCCGAAGGTTTGGTATGATGGGCTGGTTTTAATTTTCGTTGACTGATAATAAGGAAAGTTATGCAAAAACAACAGCTTGAAGCTTACAAGCGATGGTTTACAGAATATGTGGTGGGTTTTTACACTGCCGACGATGACTACATAAATCAGAATATCCAGTTGAAGGAATGTCATACGCATCGCGTCTGCAATGAGATGCGCCAATTGGCCAAGGCGTTGGAGATGGACGCCAACGATATGCTGATCGCCGAGACCATTGCGCTGTTTCATGATGTGGGGCGGTTCCCGCAGCTTCAAAAATACCGTACTTATAAGGATGCCATCAGTGAAAACCATTCCCTGTTGGGTTTGAAAGTGCTGGCTGAGCATGACGTATTAAAGGATATCGATGCGGAGGAGAGGGCGATCATTGAAAAGGCGATTGAGTTTCACGGAGCCAAAGAGTTGCCCGCGATGGATGAGCGGACACTGCATTTTGCGAAAATGATTCGGGATGCCGATAAAATCGACATTTTTGAGTTGCTGGTAAAGAATTACCGCATTCTGGAAGAGGACCCGGACAATTTCCCGTGGGAGGTGGAGTATCCAAATACGGCGGAGTGCAGTTCATATGTGATCAACGCGGTGTTAAATCGCGAGTTGATCGACTACCATAAACTGGAAACGATCAATGATTTCAAGCTGCTTCAGCTTGGCTGGGTGTATGATGTTTATTTCGACTGGTCGCTGCGGCAAATCCACGACCGCGGCTACCTGCAGGCGATCATCGATCTGCTGCCGAAAACCGACGAAGTTAAGCAGGCCACGGAGTGTGTTTTGAATTACACAAGACAAAAAATTGGAGCATGCAAATGAAGAAAAAGAAAATCATTTTAAAAGCATGTTTCCTTTTTTTGTCGCTGCTGATTATCGCATGTTCCGTTTATGTGTATTATTGCTATCAAATTGTAGATCGTGGAGGTAATCTAAAGGCACTATGTACATCTTTTATGTGTTATGCGGGTGATAATAATGACACTCTCCCTGATGCAAAGCAATGGAGCGATTTACTGATCGAGGGAGATTGGCTCTACCCTGAATATTTTGTCGATGGGAAAACCAGATATGCCATGAATATCAACGCAAGTGGCATGAAGATAAACGATCTGCCCAATGACATGGTTTTGCTGTTTGAGGCCAAAGGCCCCAAAAATCTTTCGGGAGGCCCTGAATTGATTATGGCCCAAAAGTATCGATGGCCGGGATGTGCCGTTCAGTCCGGTTATACCGTGGACCAAATAAAGTTTGTGAAGAAAAAAGACATCGAAGGTCTTCGGTGGAAACCGTAAATCGTTTTTAGGAGTTGCCTTTGGAACCGTTACAACTTTGTATAATTTGGTATATCGTATTTTTAGCGTCAATGGTGCTGCATGAGTTTTCGCATGCTTATGTCGGGGATTTGTTCGGCGATCACACGGCTACGCATCATGGTCTGGCCACACTGAATCCGGTGCCGCATATTCAGCGCACGCCGATCGGGATGGTGGTTGTGCCGCTGTTGAGTTTTATTCATATGGGATGGATGATCGGCTGGGCGTCTGTGCCGTATGATCCATTCTGGGCACAGCAGTATCCCAAACAGG
>JBDLJN010000215.1:0-3358 GCA_039714335.1 Planctomycetota bacterium | reverse complement strand
GCTGCTTTCAAACTCCATATAGCCGGCGTGCTGTTCGATGTAAAGTTTTGCCAGCGGAATATCAAAACCTGTGCCGCACATATTTCGCGTTCGTTCGCACGGCTCCGCCAGCGACCGTATGATCTCATCCGGCAATCCCGGCCCATCATCGCGAACAGACAGTTGAATCTGGCGGTGCTCTTTGAGATACGTTGTTGTGATGGAAATCGTTCCGGCGTGTTCCGGCAGATTGTCCAGGGCATGAGTTAACAGATTGGCGATCATTTCCTCGATTCGATCCGCATCCAGCGAAGCCGATGGAATCGTTTCATCCTTCTGAAACTGGATTTCGACGGCATTGTTTTTCAGGGCATATTCACATGAACGAATGGCATTGTCCACACACGGATTCAGCTTGCATGCTGTTTTTGAGAGGGGATACTGTTTGGTGTATTTGATCAGGTCGAGAATGAACTTCTTCATTTGAGTAAAATTGGCTTCAAAGATATCCCAACTGCGTTCGATGTGGTCATACTGCTTTTGCTGAAGCCCCAACTCGACAATTTCGATAGAGCCGGATGTTACCTGCAGGGTGTTTTTGATCAGGTGAGACAGATTTTGCACGGACCGGCCGGACAGGCACAATCGCTGCAGCGCTTCCGGCAGGGCCTCAATGGCTCGTTCAAAGTCCTGCTGCTGTTGTATATTGTGGGGACCGGTATCCATCTGCAACTTTCAAATTTGCATAATTTATAGTGTAGTATCGGAGAGAAAAAGGGGCCTCTTAATGCCGGGAACGCAAAAAAAGCCAGATTCCTGTATGAAACCTGGCTTCGGAGGAGGGTGATGAAAAGCTTGAAATATAATATCAGTAACTCCACCTTATCTATCGAAAATACCAAGTCAATTCTTTAATAAAAGTGAAGAAACTTATATAAAATCAATATTATTGCAATACTATCGGGTATATGCCAAATTATATACCGAATCTTATCGGTCCTAAAAAAGCCCTTGCCAAAAAAAGCACCCGGACGGTATACTGTTAAACAAGACAATAAGACAATAATCTTAGAAAATGCGATGGATAAAAAAGTTACGATCTCAAATCTGATGGACGCCAAACGGGCCGGTCAAAAAATCGCGGCGGTAAGCTGTTATGATTATACCACGGCCCGTCTGGTCGCCCGCGCTGGCGTTGATATGATACTTGTCGGGGACTCAGCAGCCCAGGTCCTGCTCGGCCACGAGACGACGCTGCCTGCGACGATGGATTTCATGGTAACGATTACCGAGGCCGTCCGCCGGGCTGCGCCGCAAGTGTGTCTGGTTGCGGATATGCCGTTTCTGTCCTATCAGGCCAGTACCGCCGATGCGGTTCGCAATGCGGGACGTTTCTTTCAGGAAGCCGGTGTGCAGATCGTTAAGGTCGAAGCCACCGTTGCCCATCTGGACGTGATCAAAGCGATTAGCGATGCCGGCATGGCTGTCATGGCTCACATCGGCATTCGCCCGCAGCAGATTGCCAAACTCGGTAAGCTCAAAGCCGAAGGCACTACCGCCGGTCTGGCGCTGGAGTTGGTCATGCTTTCCGAAAAGATGATTTCCGCCGGAGCAAACTCACTATTACTGGAAGGTACTGCCCGCGAAGTCTCGAAGATCGTTACCGAGTCAAGCCCCGTTCCGGTGATCAGTTGCGGCAGCGGGCCGGACTGTGACGGCCAGATACTGATCGTTTCGGACATTCTGGGCCTAAGCGGCGATCCGAAACCAAAATTTGCCAAAATGTTTGCTCAACTGGATGCTCCGATTGAACAGGCCTTGCGGGACTATGCTGAGCAGATTCGCAGCGGTCAATATCCATCGGATGAGCAATGCTATCATATCAAACCAGGTCAGTTGGAAAAGCTCTGCCAAATGTTGGCAGACTTACGCTAAACGGGATTGTTTATGCCTGAACGACTTACAGAATCCTCTCTTGAAATGCCTGTCAAGCCGGCGTTTCTTGTGGACCGGTCTGTCTTCCTGTCATATTCGGCCTATATCCGGAGAATTCTGGTTGGGCTTGCGGGAACCGCCCACGCATCGGCGTTGATTTGTCCGTCCGATCTGGACGCGCAGGCGATTTTATGTCCTTCGGTGAAACGAATCGAACATCCGGCACTCCAACTACCGATCTTCTGGAGGCAGAACCGCAAAATCCTGCTCGAGAAGCTGTTGCGTTTTAAGCCGACGATTCTGCATACGTTTTATCCCGGCCAGGTCCGTTTGGCACGCTGGCTCAGCAACCAGCTTGATATTCCCGGCATTGTCACTTTTCACAAACAACCGCCACGGCGGGTCTGCTTTGGAAAATCACTGCGTCATGCCGTCAGGGTCATCGCGCCGTCAGGACCCATCGCCGACCATCTGGCCGAGAAGTGCCCCTGGCTCAAAACGCGTATCGAACGGATTCATATTGGCAGTTTTGTCGAGGATCAATGCAGTTGTTTTTCCTGTACCGGAAATGTTGCCAGCCTGATCGCAGCTCATCCTCTGAATTCATTTAAGGTTTTTGAGCCGTTCCTAAACGCTGTTCGCCATCTGGTATTGGATGGATTTGAGATCATGGTTGCCATTATGGGCAAGGGCAAAGCCGAAAAGGCGATTCGCAGCCACATTCGAAAGCTGGGCCTGACCTCGACCGTTACCATCGTGCCGCCAATGCGTCCCATGCGAAGCATCCTCAGCGGAGCGGATATCTATGTACACCTGTCAGGCAGCAAGGATTTTGATGCCCAGTTACTGGATGCCATGTCGGTGGGGCTGGCCGTTGTCGGTGCCCCGGAAAGCGCCAGCGGTCTGCTGTATGACGGCCAGACAGCTGCCTTCTGGGACTGGCGCGATGAACTGAACATCTACGGCTGCCTGAAAGATGTGCTGGGCCGGCGTGACAAAAGCCGTCAACTTGCCCGAAACGCCCAGATGCTCCTGCGGCAAAACAACAGTGTCAGCCGCATGGTCGATAAACTCATGAACACCTACATCGAGACCCAGCAATGCCACAAGCAATCCCCCAAACCGGCAGAGGAAACACCCTCCGACCAGCAGCCCCAATAAAGCTCGTTCTACATTGGTACACCAAGCTGTTTTGGTGTCAACCGTTCGTGTTTCTCGCTATGCATAAAATAAATATCTGAGGTCTCTGAATAGCCCTGTTTTTTGTGTCTTTTCGCAACCTCTGCGGTTAATACATAAAAAACAGAATTTGGCGGTTGACAAATGATGTTTTTCGGGGTATCATTCTCGTTTCTCATTTTGCGGGAAAGTTGCAAGATAACTATAAAGTCAGTAACAGGAAGAACTTATATGCCTAAGCAGAAAACACATAAAGGGTTGGCCA
>JBDLJN010000214.1:0-3386 GCA_039714335.1 Planctomycetota bacterium | reverse complement strand
CTCCCAGCGGTGTCAACATTCACGGCCGAAAATTTACCGACTGCCATGTTGTAAAAGTCATGACGGACGATGAGACGATTAAACGGACGCCGACAGGTGACAACGGTCATAAATAAATTTAATTCTGATTCGGGAGACTCAAAAATAAAAAAGAACGATTACCATTGCCTGCTTTTAATGTTTGGTTGTGTATTGCTGAGTGGTTGTGCTGTTGCAGATACAACCCGCCACGATAAACCCAATATCGTTCTCATCATGGCTGATGACCTGGGCTATAACGGCCTTGGTTGTTACAACAGCACTGTCCTTGAGACCCCCGTGCTGGACAAGTTGGCTGCCGAGGGGCTGCGCTGTACTGATTTCCACAGCAACGGTGCTGTCTGTTCTCCAACCCGTGCTGCTCTGATGACCGGTCGCTATCAGCAGCGCAGCGGCATTGACGGTGTGGTCAAAGCCGCCAGTCTGCGTCATGTGGGTCTTGATTTGGAAGAAAGAACCGTCGCCGAAGCGCTCAAGGCACAGGGATACGCCACCGCCATATTCGGCAAGTGGCATCTGGGCTATGACCCCATGTACAATCCTGTCACGCAGGGTTTTGATGAATTCCGCGGCTTTGTCAGCGGCAATGTCGATCAGTTCAGCTTCGTTGACCAGGTCGGTTATTATGACTGGTGGAATCAGGACAAACGGGTCGATGACCCCGGATATTTTTCGAAAAAAATTACCGATTATGCGATTGACTTTATAGACTGCAATAAGGATAAGCCTTTCTTCCTGTACCTGCCTCATGCCGCCCCGCACACCCCGATACAGGCACCGGACGACCCCCCCGGACGCAGGGTTACCAAGGGAGACTATATTCCTGAGAGCCATAAGAACCTCAGCTATGGAAAAGTGAAGAACCAGAAACAGTCGTTGGTTAATATGGTGGGTTTTATGGACGCACAGATCGGGCGTGTGGTTGACCATCTTGAAGCTCAGGGACTGGCCGAGAAGACACTGGTTATATTTCTCTCGGACAACGGGCCTTCCAAGTTAGTAAAAAATGCAGATAAGGATGTGCATCAACTGCGAGGCGGGAAAGGGGATGTTTATGAAGGCGGGCATCGTGTACCGGCTATTTTCTACTGGCCGGGAAAAATTAAAGCCGGTCAGACCACGGATCAAGCCATGGTTGGTATGGATCTAATGCCCACTTTCATGAAGCTTGCGGGAGTGACCGAGGGATATGAACGCCTGGACGGAAAAGATCTGGGACCGGTGCTGTTTGATGAAAAGGAACTGCCGTCCCGCGATCTCTACTGGTTCAGTTTCGGCTCGAAAAAAAGTGCAATTCGCCGCGGAAACTGGAAACTGGTCGAAAACAAGAAAGATGGTGTCGGGCTTTTCGATCTTTCCGTTGATCTGGCTGAGGAAACGGATCTTAGCGGGGAAAACCCGGAACTGGCCCAGTCCTTGAAAGCTCAGCTGGACAAGATGAAGGACGAACTGACCCGAAACGGAAAAATGAAGACCATTCCGGCTGCTTCGAAAAAAATAAAGCGGAAAAAAGGCGAATAAAATAAAGGATAATTTTAGATATATTGCTGGACATCGCGGATAACTGGCTGGTCGGCACGCCGTAACCGCTAACAGCTAACGGTCAACAGCTAATGGCTAATAAGCTCACAGCTGTTTTACCAAACGAACCCATTTTGGGCGGACAGCGAAAAGCTGACAGCAATAGCCTCCCGCCCTTGCGCGCGAAATAAGAGAGACACCGTGTTTTTGAAGAAAGGTTTACTGATGAACAGTAAGAGCGTGCTGTTAACGGCGGCGGTTCGGTCCTCCAGCCGATCTATAGCGCGTATGATCTGGACGATAATGGATGTATTGATATAGCCGAATTTGCCGTCGTGGCAGGCCGCTGGCTTGAAACAAACTAACCGCAGTTATCTATCACGGAGATATATTATGAAAAGACGCGAATTTTTGAAACGATGTTCACTGGCGGCCGGTTCGATGGCTGTGTTAGGCTCGAAGGCACTGGCAAACGGAGTCAAGTTTGCTGACAAGACAGCCAAAACCAAACGCGGCGCCAAACAATACAATCTTTTGTTCGTGCTTACGGATGCCTGGCGGTACAGTGCCCTCAGCCACGGGGCGCATCATGACAAATTGGTTCGAACTCCGAACCTGGACAAAGCGGCTAAAGCCGGGGCTTGTTGGACCCGCTGCTATTCAGGGCACCCGCTGTGTACGCCGAACCGGGCGGTAATCATCACCGGCCGCTTACCCTGGGAAATTGGGATGAACGGCAACAACCTGATGCTGCCGCCGTCGGAACGCTGCATCGCCGATGAGTTCACCGATGCTGGCTACAACAGCCATTATATCGGCAAGTGGCATATGGATGGAAAGGCCAAACCCGGATTTGTGCCCAAGGGCTGGCGGCGAAGAGGGTTTACCTCTTTTGTCGGGTTCAATCGGGGCCATGCGTACCTGGATACGCAAACGTATGATAACGATGGGTCGTTGATGAGCGGCTTGGTGAATCAATATGAGCCGACACTGCAGACAGACTGGGCGATTGATTTTATGACGGAGAACAAGGACCGACCGTTCTTCTGCTTTGTCTCCTGGGGGGCGCCGCACGGGCCCTACAGTCAGCATACCGGGGAATTCTCCTATAACGCGTCCGATGTGGTAACGCGTCCGAATGTATCATCCGGAAATGTCGCTGCGGCACAGGGCATTCTTGCTGATTATTATGCCCACTGCACGGCCATGGATCATGAGTTTGGCCGGTTGATGGATTTTCTGGACCAGCAAGGGTTGGCCGACAATACGCTGGTCGTGTTTACGTCAGATCACGGCGAAGGGGTGAAGTCGCATGGGATTGATCACAAGAATTACCCTTGGGAAGAGTCCTGGCATGTGCCCCTGATCATGCGGTTGCCGGGCAAGATCAAACCGGGGATGATCGTTGACAATTCGATCAGTTCGGCGGACCTGATGCCGACGCTCGTATCGCTCTGCGGCCTTAAGGCGACAACCACCTGCACCGGCACCGATAAATCCGCGGCCCTGACCGATGCGGGTATGCCGGAAGAGTCGATTTATGGTGGCAGAAAGGGTAATTGGCGGGGTGTGGTGAAAGGGGATTATAAACTGGTCATTGGCAGTAAAGGGAAGCCGACCAATCTTTATAATCTAAAAGACGACCCCTACGAGCAGTCCAATCTCGTCAAGAAGGCTGATTACAGCACCGTTAAAGGCGATCTGTTGGCCGAATACGCGGCGTGGAAAACGAAAACAAATGACCCGTTCCCGGTCACGCCGCCAAACGCTGAAAACTTCTATCCGGATCCGGTTTAAGCGTGATGATTTTAATTAGAGCACTTCAA
>JBDLJN010000213.1:0-3499 GCA_039714335.1 Planctomycetota bacterium | reverse complement strand
ATGAGCGTAAAAAAGCTATTCTGCATAACTGCAATATGTCCTGTCATTTTCCCAAACGATTATTTTATGCAGTTTAGCGTTTTTAAGTTTTTTTTCCAGCTTTTGCCACGCCAAAAAAGATAAGTTTTCAACTGTTGGGTTCAATGATTTGAACTCCGCGACATCAACATTCAGGTTTTTATGATCTACCAAGTCCAGAAAATGCTCTTTCACATCTTTTTCGAACTCAGAATGCCATCCGTCATCTTGGGATTCCGTCGTTTTTTCTATCAACACCTCAAGAATATAGTTATGGCCGTGCCCAGCCGGATTGGCGCATTTGCCAAAAAGCTCAAAATTCTTTGCCGTGTCAAACTTCTCGTTCCACAGCTGATGCATCGCCGCAAACTCAAATTTTTCACTATAGATAAACATTTGTGCCTCTTCTGATTGAATGGTAATCTGCCGGAACGGGTTTAGTTCCAGAGAAAGCTGTGTTATGGTTTTCAATTGAAATGAAGACCCAATCGCAACCCACGATCTTCTCAATGTCTCGATCAGAGAAATCAATGTCGGCGTCTGCCGATTTTGAAAGGTTTTATAAATCATATTTTCAAAAAGCGGGACAACTTCCTGACGAACCACCTGGTCGATCTGTGAAACATTCACCACAAAGCCCGTATCCCGGTTCAGTTCACTGGCTAAATCCACTTCTAAAGAAAAGTAGAGGCCCAAGCCATTACCGCAGGGCTTGGAAGCATAGGAATTAGATCCCTGCGTTTGCTGCTGCGAAAATGGATCGATCGTAAAACGAACTTGCCGACTCAATGTGTGCATCAGGCCCTATCCACATGCATTAATGTCAACACTTCCGACCGGCTGCGAGGATCTTTCTTGAAAATACCGCGCAGTGCACTGGTAGCCATCATTGAGCCGGGCTTTCTAATCCCGCGTATGGTCATACAGCTGTGCGATGCCTCCAGGACAACCGCTACCCCTTTGGGGTTGAGGTGGGTCATCAGAAAATCCGCGATCTGATCAGTCAACCGCTCCTGAACCTGCAATCGCCGGGCAAACGCGTCAACAATACGAGCGAGCTTACTGACTCCCAGAACGCGTCCATGCGGCAAATAGGCGAGGTGGGCCTTGCCGATAAACGGCATCAGATGGTGTTCGCATATACTGTAAAACGGAATATCCCGCAGCAAAACAATTTCATCATATGTCTCATGAAAAATGCTGCTCAGGTGCTCCGAGGGGTCATGCCGCATGCCGTCCAGCAGCTCGGCATACATTCGGCCCACGCGGGCGGGCGTATCTTTCAGGCCCTCACGGTTTGGATCCTCTCCCACGGCCTCAAGAATCTCAAGGACCGCTTTTTCAATTCGTTTCAAATCCACTTCTTTCATAACAATCATACCTTTATAGCTGCTATTTATGGTTCATCGTAAACGCCGTTAATAGCCGGACACCAAACCCAATCGACCCGGGAGCATCTTTTTCGCCCGCCCCCCAAACACCGACGCCTGCCATATCGATATGCGCCCACTTGGCCTTATCCGAAAACTGACTCAAGAATGCAGCTGCTGTACAGGCCCCACCCCACTTGCCGCCGAGATTTTTTAAATCTGCAATTTTACTTTTCATTTCTTCAATAAATTCGTCATCGCACGGCAGATGCCATACGCGCTCGTCCGTCCTGTCCGAAGCGGCCTTCAACTGCGTAACAAGCTTATCATCATTGCTCATCAACCCCGCCCGTTTTTGTCCGATGGCCACCACGCACGCCCCGGTCAGCGTTGCAATATCAACAATTGTCTTACAGCCAAGTTTTTCGGCATACGCAATTGCATCACACAGAATCATCCGCCCTTCAGCGTCAGTGTTCTGGATTTCAACGGTCTTGCCGCTGTAGGTCGTCACAATATCTCCCGGCCGATAGCTGCCTGTTCCCGGCATGTTTTCCGCCGCGGGAATCAGTCCATAAACTCTGCATTTCGGTTTGAGTTGAGCAATCGCGTTCATCGCACCTAAAACGGCAATGCCGCCGGATTTATCGAATTTCATCTCATGCATTCCCGCACCGGGTTTTAAGCTGATACCGCCGGAATCAAACGTTACGGCCTTGCCAACCAACCCAATTGCAGGCGTATTCTTTGTCGCCCCAGTGGGTGCGTACTGCAGCATGATCAATCGCGGCGGGGTCACAGACCCCCCCCCGACAGCCAGGATCCCACCCATCTTTTTGACCTTGAGCTGTTTTTCATCCAGCACCGTACACCGCAACCCCGGAATGCTTTTGGCCAGTTTCTTCGCCTGAACTGCCAATGTTACAGGATTGATCACATTGGCAGGACGATTCGCAATCGTACGAGCGAAATTCTGCGCCTGTCCCGTGATCATTCCGGCAGCAATGCCCTTTCGTAGCCGCATCATCTTTTGGGGATCAGTACCCACAATAATCGCTGTTAAACGTGCGGGGCGTTTGCTTTCTTTGTCCGTTATGAATTCATCATAACGATATGCGCCAAAGCAAGCTGCCTCGGCCAAAATCTGTCCAAGCTGCGCCGTATCAAGCATGGCTGAATCCGGGATATCAGTATGCAGCGACAACAATACCGTTTGGGCCTTGAGATCAACCGCTGTTGAAGTCGCGACTGCTGCGGCTTTCCGCACGGTATCCGTTTTGAGATCTTTGCGTTTGCCCAGCCCAACCAACAATATTCGAGGGGCCTTGATCCTGCCGGCAGAATACAGCAGACATGTGCTGCCGGGTCTGGCCTTAAAGTCACCCAGTTTTTTGACCCTTCGAATCTCACCATCTAATCTCTTATCAAGCTCTTTGATCAGCGATTTCACAGGCGTATCCTCAAAAACGCCGACCGTTAACAGGTCCGCAGCAAAGGTATGAATGTCCGCTTTCTGTGCCTTCACACTGATATTTATTAGCTGCTTTGTCATTAGTCTCTCACTTGTTCCAATGTCTTGTGATTTTTTTGTGCCCGGTAGCGTAAGTAACTTTCAATAAACGATTCTATGTTACCGTCCATGACGGACTGAACATTGCCCGTCTGGTGATCTGTTCGGTGGTCCTTGACCATCTGGTACGGCTGCATGACATAGCTGCGAATCTGATTGCCCCAGGCAATCTCGCCTTTATTGCTGTATAGTTTGGCCAGTTCGGCATCGCGTTTCTGCTGCTGGAGCATATATAATCGCCCTTGCAGCATCTTCATGGCCTCGGCCTTGTTTTTGTGCTGACTGCGGTCATTCTGACATTGCACAACAATATTTGTCGGCAGGTGAGTAATCCGCACTGCCGAACTGGTCTTATTGACATGCTGGCCGCCTGCGCCGCTGGCGCGATAGTAATCGATCCGCAAATCCTTTTCATCGATGTCGATTTCAATATCATCACCAAAGTCCGGCATCACATCCACGGCCGCAAAGCTGGTGTGCCGCCGGCTCTGCGAGTCAAAGGGACTGATACGCACCAAGCGATGTACGCCCGTTTCACATG
>JBDLJN010000212.1:0-3504 GCA_039714335.1 Planctomycetota bacterium | reverse complement strand
GCTTCTTGATGCCCAGGTGGCGGAATTGGCAGACGCGCTAGGTTGAGGGCCTAGTGGGGTTAATACCCCGTGGAGGTTCAAATCCTCTCCTGGGCATTTTTCATACCAAAAATCAAAGATAGAAATGTAAAATTGAGGATCGGCCACCGGTCGAAGCTGTTTTACATTGAATGCATATCAGGTGCTTTGAGGGGTTCCCACGAGATAGACGCGGTTTTTGCCGCTGCGTTTGGCCTCGAGCATGGCCTGATCGGCTTTTTCAAACAATTCGGCGGCGCTGGACACATCGATCGGAAATGTCGCCATCCCCCCGCTGATCGTTAACGACCCTTTTCCCTTGAGCCCCAGTTGATCGAAGGGAGTAGCGGACATCTCAACACGAAAACGCTCAGCCATAAAGACCGCGCTGCGCGGATGGTTCCGACTGGACCCGCGGCGATCGGATGCTGTGCCCTGATGCAACGAGTCATCCGGCACATCCCAAAACATGACGGCGAACTCATCGCCGCCCAGCCGGGCAACTACATCCTGATCCCGGCAGCACCGCTGCATCAGTCTGGCTGTCTGCCGCAGCACCGCGTCACCGACAGAATGACCGTAAGCATCGTTGTAATGCTTAAAGTCATCAATATCAAACAACAACAGCGTAACCTGACAGCCGGCAATATCTGCTTTTTTCAGGATTGCAGGCAAAAATTGTCTCAGATAGCGGCGGTTTTTCAGGCCCGTCAGATCATCCTGCATGACCAGCGTTTCCAGTTCCTGAATACGCCGATCCTTATCCTGATCTGAAGTGTCGGCATCCAAGGCGCCGCCGGCCGCCTTTTCAGCAAATAATGCCTTGGCGCTTAACGGGCAAATCAGGTAATCCACACATTCATTGGCCCAGGAACACGACCGAAGCCATTCATGAACACCGGGCTCAGCGACCATCTGTATCAGAAGGCAGATCGTCGCCTGCGGGCAGATTTGATGCAGTGCGGCCAATGCCTGCGGTTTGGGCTCGGGTATTTCGGAATAAACCACGAAGATCTTCTCGAGAGGCTGCTGCTGAGCAATGGTGATACCTTCGAAGATGCTTTTGCAGTGCTGTATTAAAAGCGGGCCGTCGACAATCGCCTTTGAGGGTGTTCCGATCAGCAGATAATTATTTTGTTGAGCCGCTGTCATTTTTCTACCCCCAAAAGCGCCGTAACCTCGTCATCACTGAGTTCATACTCCAATCGATCTGATTCGTCAGGAATACATGAAACGGGTGGTTTTGTGTTCTGGCAAAGCCGGTGAATAACCTGCTGAAGCTGATCAAGGCGACTTGCGGTCATCATCCCGTTGGCCATTGTCTGCGCGATGGCACAGTCTGAGACGTTCTCGCCGGAATCGATCCAGCCGATTATCTGAAGATCGGAGAAATGCCGCTCAATAAAAACAGCTGCCTGCGGACCGAGCATCGCCGGACGGGCGATCAAAATAACCGGTCGACCGGCGGGAATATCCCGTGCCACATTGATCACTTCATAGGCTGTGGCATGGACCGAGAACGCATACCCCCACTGGCTCAGCGCGGAGGCCAAAATGGCACACACCGAGTCCGCTGGTCGAGCAAGAACCAGTACAAGGGCATCTGAATTGGAATTTTCAATAAGCATCACCCGTTTTCTCCAATATTTACAGCATAGCTGATTCAAAATGAAAAGTCAAATGAAATCACTTGGCAGCCGCGGTACAAAAAAAAGCCCGGCAGGTGTGTTCTGCCGGGCTTGATCACAATGAAAAAGGCACTTTTAGGCAGACTGCTCCACCCGGACACGCTGGTAATCCTGGAAGGATCGATAGAACTCCCGGAAATAGCCGCCCTTGCGACTTTCGACGCCCATGAGCACCGTGCCGACAACATCAGCGTGAATTTCGCGCATTTCACGGAGCATGCGTGCGGCAGCGCCGCGATGTGTACTGGCGGTGTTAAAGACGATAATCGTCCCATCGACCTGTGCGGCGAGCGCTTTGGAATCGCTGACCAGCATGGCAGGGCCATCGATAATAACATAATCAAAATTCGACTTACAGTATTTCAGCAGTGATTTCATACGTTGCCCGCTTAAAAGACTCGCCGGGTCCGCCGGAAGCGGCCCGCTGTCAATGACAGACAGTCCCTCGATACCACTGTCGCGGATGATCCGGCTTTCCGCATCACATTGGCCCATCAGATAATTGCTCAGGCCGTAATCGGATGTGTCAATCGGAGAACCATTCGCCTCCGAATGCGGGAACAGACGATACAACGTAGGCCTTCGGAAGTTGGTGTCGACCAGCAGGACACGATGCTCTTCGGCCAGCAACGCACTTGCCAGATTAACCGCGACGGTTGTTTTGCCGTCATCCGCCTGTCCGCTGGTAACGAGCAGGGTCTTTTTCTCCCGGTCTTTGTCCCCGAAAAGCTTCAGGTTTGTCCGGAGGTGACGATAGCACTCGCTCATGACCGAATACGGCGCCTGACGAATGACGTGATACAGATCGACACCGTCAACATCCGCATCGTCTTTAACATGGCAGACCATGCCCATCAGCGGGATTCTCAAATGACGCATTACATCGCTGGGTGAACGAAGCCGATCGTTCATTAACTCGACCAGGAACGCAAAACCCAACCCCGCCATCAGACCCAAAATAAATCCGCCGGGAAAGAACATTTTCCAATTCGGGAAACTCTTTTCACGCGGCATGGTCGCAGTAAAAGGCGATGACAGTTTGCTGAGCCCCGGGTTGTCATACTGAGCTGTCTTCTTTTCGAGCAGCATGTTCATCTCTTCCAACTGGGCCAGCTTTTCCTGTCGCTGCCGCTCATATTGGGCATACTCGTTACGAATAATATCGATGTCCTTGTAGTCAGCGTGTGCGGCTTTAAGCTGCTGGGTTGTTGTTTCCAACTCCTGGACAAGCGCCGCCATGGATTCTTCAGCTGCCAGCAAATTCGAACGCGTCTGGATTTGACCAATCTCGTATTGCCGCTTGGACAGTGCCGTACGCATCTGGCTCAGTGCGGCCTGCGTTTCCTTAACCCGGCGATGGTCCTCGCCAAAGCGGGCAAGCTGCTGGTCCAGTTGCGACTCCAGCAAAATGATATTGCTGCGGTATTGACGTGCAATTGGATCGGTTTCCACCTGCTCCTGTGCCCGTTCATCAAAATTAACCGCCTCGGCCCTCGCCTTAAGTGAAGCGATCACGCTTGTCAATCGCCCTCTTTCACTATCGAGTCCGCTGCGCTGCTGTTCCAAATCGGCTAATTTCTCGTCCATATAGTCACGAAATGATTGGGTTTCACCCAGATTCAGTCGCGCAAAGTCGGTCCCTGAGCGAATCGATTCCAAACTGTTTTCAATTTGAGTCAGATCACTCTGGATTTTATCATGTTGATTTTTTAATTGAGTCCGTTCATCTTTTAATCCCCGTTGAGCCAACTCCTGCTGCTGACGCAGAAAGATCCGCACCATCTCATCAACAATTGTT
>JBDLJN010000211.1:0-3532 GCA_039714335.1 Planctomycetota bacterium | reverse complement strand
CCAATTTGCCTTCCTTTTGGAGCATTTTGCGGCCGGGGGACTAATTTTGTTGCATAAACTGGTCGAAAATAATAAGATGTTGTTTTTATATCAGAAAATGAGCTTAACAGAGTAAATCCATTGGAAAGAGACCCTTACGACGAGAGAAATCTTGAGAAGGCACGGGCTTTCTTCGAGCGCGCCGAAGAGGTGGCGGCCACGGACAATTTCGATTATGCGATCGAGTTGTACCTGGAGGGGCTGCGTCTGTATCCGGATGCGCTGGAGGACGGCCAAGCGGCCCTTCGCCGGTTGGGCCTGATGCGCCAGGTCAAAGGCGGCAAAAAACCGTCGATGGTCGAAAAGGTCAAACGGCTCAAAGGCAAAACACCGCTGGAGAAGATGCTTAACGCCGCGTACCTGATGGCCAAGGACCCGGACCATCTGCCCTACGCCGAATCGATGCTGAGTGCCGCGGTCGAGGGCGGGTATCTGCGGACCGCCGAGTGGATCGCGCATATTGTCTTTGAGGCCGCCAAGGTCTCCGACAAGTCTGACAAGGTCCGGTTCGACAGCTTTATCCTGCTGAAAGACTCCTATAAAAAAATGCAGATGTTTTCCAACGCGGTGGTCGCCTGCCAGTGCGCTCTTGAATTGCGCCCCAAAGACGGGGAACTGGCCGATGAACTGCGGGACCTGTCGGCCAGCATGACCATGAAAAAAGGCAAGTACGACACCGCAAAAAGTTTTCGTGATTCGATCAAGAACCGCGGCGCCCAGGACAAACTGCAAAGCCAAAACAATCTTGTCAAAAGCGTTGATGTCAAAAAAGAAGCTGTTCTGAAAGCCCGCAAAAAAATCGAAGACGGACACGAAACCGTTACGAATATCCTCGAATTAGCCAGCGCCTATTTCAATCTCAAAACCCCGCAGGGCGAACAGGACGCGATCCGGGTACTTGAAAACGCTTATGCGAAGTCAAAGGATTTTACGTTTCTTAAACGGCTGGGAGAATTCCGCATCAAGACGCTCAAGGCCCAGATCCAAACCCTGAAGGCACAACTGCAGCAGCAGCCGCAGGAAGAGAATCTGGCCAAACAGCTTCAGCAAACACAGCACCAACTGGATGAGGTGGAACTGGACCATTTCAGGAAATGCCAAGAAAACTACCCCACCGACCTGCGAATGAAGTACGAATACGGCCGAACGCTGATCAAGGCCCAGCAGTTTGACCAGGCGATCCCGATGTTTCAGGAGTCTCAAAAGGACCCCCGGCTGAAGGTCGCATCAATGAATAAGATGGGATTATGCTTCCTTTTGAAGGGCTGGCAGGACGATGCGGTCGATATTTTTCAGCAGGCCCTGGAAAATTGTGTCAATAAGGATTCGCCGACCGCAAAAGACGTAAGATACAATCTGGCAAGGGCTTACGAGAATTCTGACCAGCCGGAGAAGGCCCTGGAACTGTATCGAAAACTGGCTCAGACCGATTTTAGTTACAAAGATGTCGGACAACGTATTGACTTTTTGCGAAAAAATGGTAAATAGGGGTGTTTCGCAGTAAGGTAAGATCAACCTCTCAGTTGTAGATTAAAATATAGAATATTTAGGAGTAACCAGTGGCACATTCATTATCAGCCAAAAAACGGGTTCGTCAGGCCGCCAAACGGCGGATGATCAACCGTGCGCGAAAGAGCAATGTCAAGACGCAGATCAAGCACCTTGAAACCGCTCTGGAAGCCGGCAATGCCGACATGGCCAAAGACCGGCTTCGGTCTTTGACCCAAAAACTCGACAAGCTCGCAACGACCAGCACCCTGCATAAGAACACTGCTTCCCGCATCAAATCGCGGATGACGCGTCGGGTGAACGCCATGTCTGCAAGTTAAAGCGGACCCAACGACTTTTGTTTCAGGCACGCTGTGCGTCCTGCCGATAAACTCATTGGCAGGACGCTTTTTTTATGCCCTCATAACGCTATGGAACTATTGAAAAAACAAATACTGACCGCCCTGACACGCAGGGACTATTCGCCGGTCGGCCCGCGCCGACTGGCAACGGATATCGGTCTTCCCAAAGAGCAGTTCGCCGACTTTCAGGCGGCTCTGGAACAACTGAGAAACAGCAAGCAGATTGTCATCGACAGTAAAAAAAATGTCGATCTGCCGGCGATGGGGCACCGTGTGATCGGCACGTTCCGCGCGAATGAACGCGGGTTCGGTTTTATCATTCCACTGGAGCCGAACGCTTACGGGGATCTGTACGTCGGTGCCGAAGACACCGCCGGAGCAATGAACAATGATACGGTGATCGCGCGGGCGGTCAAGAAAGGACATCGCGGCGGGCAGGCACGCTACAGCGGTGTTATTACTGACATTGTCGAACGCGGCAACAGCCGGTTTGTGGGCACGCTCACGCGGCATAAGGGACTGTGGCTGGTGCAGCCGGAGGGCAAGGGGTTTTACCGGTCGATCCTGGTCGATGACGCGGCGGCCAGCGGGGCCAAAGAAGACGACAAGGTGGTGCTGGAGATCGTCAGCTATCCAACCGAAGACATGCCGGGACGCGGCGCGATCGTCGAGGTGCTGGGGCGAGCCGGGCAGTATGATGCGGAGATACGCTCGATCATGACGCGATACGGGCTGGTGGATGATTTCGGCGATGCATGCCGTCAGCAGGCCCGGCAGGCGGCGGAAAGCTTCAAACCCGAAACGGCTGACGGGCGAAATGATATCTGTGATGAGGTGGTCATCACGATCGACCCGCCGGACGCGAAGGATTTTGACGATGCGATCAGCTTAAAAAAGGACAAGTCCGGAAACTGGCAGCTCGGGGTGCATATTGCCGACGTGACTGCGTTTATTGGACAGGGTTCGCCGCTGGATACCGAGGCGAAGCTGCGCGGCAACAGTGTGTATCTGCCACAGAAGGTGATCCCGATGCTGCCGGAAGTGCTGTCGAACGGGATCTGCAGCTTGCAGCCGGACCAGAAACGATTTGCGAAAAGTGCGTATATCACCTATGACGCGGATGGAAATGTCCTGAGCAGCGAACTGGACAACAGTGTGATCTGCTCGAAAAAACGGCTAACCTATCTGGAGGCGGACGCGATTTTGAAAGGTGATGCCGAGGGGTATGCCGGGGAAGTGGTCGCCCTGCTGAAGGATATGGAGACGCTGGCGCGGGCGATCGAGAAACGGCGTGAGAAGAATGGGATGCTGCACCTGGACCTGCCGGAGACGGAGTTGGTGTATGATGATGACGGCCGTGTGATCGATGCCGAACCGGCGGATGACTGCTACCCGCATACGATCATTGAGATGTTTATGGTCGAGGCGAATGAGGCGGTCGCCGGACTGCTGGACCGGTTTGGTGTGCCGTTCATGCGGCGGATCCATCCGGATCCGGATGCACTAACGACGAAGAACCTGGGACGGTTTGTGCGGGTGTGCGGGTTGAAGATCCCGCGGCATCTGGACCGGGCGGCAATCCAGGATCTGCTGGCGAGCGTGAAGGGTACACCACTGGCTTACGCGGTCAATATACATGTTCT
>JBDLJN010000210.1:0-3564 GCA_039714335.1 Planctomycetota bacterium | reverse complement strand
GCCTTGGTCGGCTCGCCGGAAGGCCCCGTCAAAGGCCGCATCGGCGCATAATACGCCGAATAAATATGTGCATGTCCATCAATGATGTATAGTTTTTTAGGCATATTTTAAGTGCCATAAAATGGAAGTGTGAAAAGAACATAAAGAACAATAGAGCTAATCATAAAAAAGAATGAGAACAAAATCAAAAACCATGTTTTTTTTGTTTCTTTTTTACCATATTTATATAAACGAAATGACTCTAGTTTGTTTTCGGTACCCTGAAGTTCTGTTTTCAAAAATCCCCTACCGTACTTTGCCAAAAAGTATACTCCTAAAAGTGTGATAACATTCCCAAGTCCCAATACGGCATAGGGATGCCATTTTCGGAAGAAAATCAAACCTGTCACACCCGCACATACCCACGACTGAAGCAGGAAAAGGAGCACACCCAAAGTGATAATTACATACCCCCCTCCAAACTCACCCATACTGTTAACTAGCCGTGCATATCGGACTCCTTTTGGCTTAAACGGCACCATCCATAGATCGTCATTTAATTTCGGGGCGTCGTCACGAAAAAGATAGCTAGTGTAATTCAGTGGTTTTTCAGAAATATAGGGCTTAAAAACATCCGGAAAACGTTCTTTAGTATTTCTTTGTTTATAATAACCAAGTCTCCAACTTTCATTTAATTCTTTTTCATTTTTCACATAACCCAGGATTTTCAGAGAAATCACAATATAGTCTTTATATGAACTGGTTGGTTTCAAAGGGAAAAAGATTTTTTCTGAAGGAAACTCGACAAAAACAGATGGCCATCGCTCTTTATTTCCTCTATGGAAACCTTCATATTCGGGAAATTCTTTTAATAATTCTTTCTTGGAATAAATTTCTACAAATATCAACGAGTATTGCTCGTTCAAGTAGTCAGAGAAGGCTTCTAGCTCAGACTCCGCAGTCCTGATATCTTTTTCTTTTAAATATGCAGATAAGGAGTTTGTTGTTTTAGCAGACAAAGTCTCTATTCGAAGTCCATGTTTCTCAACAACCGAACGGACGTTTAAATCCATGCCTTCCATTCCAACTGTCGATAAAGCGGGCATAACACAAAAAACATAGGGCCATGTGTAAGGTTGGGAAATTATCTGAGCTCCAAATAATATTTGGAATTTTCCCTTTGCAATCATTCGCGGATCATCACCTCTAATCCAAGGGAAGATGTCGACAATGTCCGCCTTTATTTCCTCTGGTTTTCCAAGAACAGGAAACAGCCAGAATGCTTTTTCGTTGTCTTCTAAGCTAAAATTGACAGCAAGCAACATCGCTTCTCGGCCATCTTTATGAGCGATGATTGCATGTTGGGTTTCCTCTGTTATGGGAAAAAATGAACCCAAATCACGGCCTTTAAAAACCTTTCCGTCTGCAAAAACAATATTTGACACAGCAAGCAATAATACTGCAAAAATCCATTTTTTCATTACATTTTTCCTGTAAATCCCGTTCATCCTGTCTAGAATTTATCTCACGGTGCAATCCCTGCGCTCGCGCTTCGGGCTTTTGCGCCGGCAAGATGCCGGCGTTACAGTTAATCCTGCATGGTTTTGACCGAGGCGATGCGGTTGGCGTATTCGGCTTTTTTGCAGATGCCCAGGACGACATTGGTGATCGGCAGGCGGTCCAGTTGGGGGAAGTAGAATGTAACAATCCCCACATTCCACCATCGCAGGATGACATCGTCGGTGTCGATCTGCAATCGCAGCTCCTCACGGTCAACTGCATCGTTGGACTCGGACAGGCCATGCTGCAGTTCCAGCCGGTTCGGCAGAAAAACCCAATAGAAAAACAAGCTGCGCACCCAGATAATCCGCAGGAAGATCGACCAGATATACGCCAGCACGACAAAGCCCAGCGGCTCAATTTGCACGCCCAGATGGCGAAAGCCCCTGAAGAAGCCCAGCAATGTGCCGGAGCCGTGGAGGAGCATGATTATCATCGCGATAAAGAAACCACCCGCCAGCAGCCCCAGCACGACCGGGCGTATTTTAAAGATGACGACGGTCGCATTTAGAGATGCAAACAGAATAACCAGCCCGCCGATCACGGCATGAGTGGTCTGGCCCCACTGCGGCAGTGGATCAGGAGCGATCAGATTAATGATCATTCCGAGAAGCCCTGCGATCACCATCAGGGCTGCGGTCGGGATAAACAGCACCGGCCAGCCCCAGTCATAGCCGCACAGCCAGACTTTGATATTAGGGTCCTGCCGCACTTCGTTGTCACGGATAAACCGCGTACGGGCGCTACGTGTAACCTTGAAAACCAGTATCACCACTGTCAGGGCAATCGTAATGGCCAGCACCGCATAAAAGGCAAACATCCGATTGGAAACGAACGAAAACGTATCATCGGACATATCCCGCGCCATCCCGACAATCATAAATACATAGATACATGCCAGGATCACAAGAAAATCAAAAAACAGCAGCGCGATTTTAAGTTTGTACTTCTGCGGCGGAAGTATGTGCTCCGGCACCTGCAAGCCGACAAAAGATGTTTCCTGTGCAACGAGTTCCGGGGCCAGCGGAATTTGCTGCGACTCGGCAGAGACAACCTCTTCCGAATGCTCGGGCTGATCATTGTTAAGCGTTGGATCCTGCATCATACGGCTCCTTAACTGAAGATTATTGCGACATTAACCACTCCGATCGGGCCACAAAGCGGTTGCGAACCTGCTGAGGCAACCGGTCGTTTTCCGCTGCGGCCTTGCAAACTCTGACGGCGGCGGTAATGTCTCCGGCCTGCTCGTAGAGTTCGGCCAGCATCAAATATATATTGACCTCCGTTGTTCCACGACTGACAAAGGGTTCGAGCACATCGATCACCTCGCTCATTCGATCCTGACGTGACAGGTAAAAAGCGAGCGTATAGGCATACTTCGCATTATCCGGCTGAATCTGGCGGGCCTTTTGTGCCCATGCGATCGCCTGCGGCATATCTTCTTCGGCCAGCAGGATACACAGATTGTATGCGGCGCGTGCTGAATGAGGATCAAGCTTAAAGACGGTTCGGAATTCATCGATCGCTTTTTCATACTTGCCCATCTCACCATAGAGCATGGCCAGATTCAGGTGAGCCGCCACATTGTTGGGGTCGATGGCAACGGCCTGCTTCAGATGCGCGGCAGCGGTGTCATTGTCCCCGAGTCGATTATAAACAAGCGCCGCGTTAACATAGGGCAAAATCAAACCATCCTGAAGTTTGATTGATGTTTCATAGGATTCAACGGCCTGTTTCGATTGATTTTTCGCCGCATAATAATTGCCCAGATTGTAATGAGACATCGCGTCATCCGGACGGGACCCCATAGCCCCGATATATTCGGCGGATGCCTGTTGAACGGATTTTCTTAAATCTGCGGGGATCATGCTTTCCGGCACGGCGCCCAACGACGGCACAGCACGGATCCGAACCAGCCGGAACGGATCCTGCGTCGCTTTGGCCAGTGCCGGAATCGTCGCCTCGCTGAGATACGGTTCCAATCCATCGGCAGCACTGGAACGAATCAGCGGTGAGGGATCGTCT
>JBDLJN010000209.1:0-3587 GCA_039714335.1 Planctomycetota bacterium | reverse complement strand
CGACATTTTCCCCGGCAAGCAGCTTGACAACGGTCTGGACAAACCATTCCGGGTGCATCGGACAACCGGGAATGTTAACAAGTGTTTTGGATATTCCCAGCGCAGTCATTGCCGAGTCAACCGAAACAGCGCCCGTCGGATTAGACCCCGCCGCAGGAATCCCGCCAAAGGACGCACAGGAACCTACCGCCAGGATCAAATCGGCATTACTGCCGAGAATCGTGAAAGCATCTTTCATGGTCGTATGCCCGCCAATGTCACAGAACTTACCCTCCGAGCCCATCGGAATGGCTCCTTCGACAACAAGAATATATCCCTGATTGCACAGCGCCGCGAAATCAATAAGATTCACATTGCCATCCGGTGCCCCGGCAGGTCCGCTCAGATCCAGTTTGTTGTCTCCCGCAGCCAGCCAGTTGTCACCCAATGTACATAACTCATTCAGTGACGGATGCGGACCGAAAGCGCCTGACAACGCAAGTTCACCGGCAGCGGCAATCAATGTGGAATGATACTCCAGATTGATTACATCTGTCAGCAATGTATCCACAGTCGTACAGTTTGTTGGGCATGTTGACGAACTCACCGCGTTCATCAGCGATACGCTGCAACCTGAACAACTTTGCCCCTGAAGCCAGATCACACGTGGATCACCGGTTCCGGCAAGGGCCTTTTCAAGAGTGACGATTGGAATGGTTGAAGCAACGCCGACAGCGCCGGCGAGTTTCAGAAAGTCCCGACGAGATAGATGCATCTGCCTTCCCTTTCATAAAATTAGGTGACATTACCCTCGACATGAAAAATGTCCCGCGAAATGGGAACCCCATTTCAACTGATACATGGGTAATTATACTGAAAGTGAAAAATTAAATCAAGATAATTTCGGCACATTTTATAAGCTTTTTCATACTGATTCATTAGGATAGGTATGAATAACTCAAAATGCCTCTATTATTTGAGGGTCAGAAGCGACGGCTGCGAATGATGGATGCCAGCAGCCAAACGCCCATGGCCGCCGCGGTGAGGTATCCGATAATGCCCAGCGTCTGCAGACTGACGATTCCCAGAATATCACCGGTCTGCGGCACCAGCAAACTTGACGCGATCAGCAGCGCCGCGATGATCACCGCAAATGAAATCCGGTTCGAGCTGTTGTCCAGCGTCTGCTCTAACTCCTCAAGATGATCGTGATAGATATGCATCTTGAAACTGCCGCTGCGAAATTTACTGATGATCGCCGCCGCGTCCTCCGGAAATCGAGCGGCCAGTTCGCCGGCTCCGCGCGTGGCTTTGCTGAGTTGACGGAGCAGATTTTCCGGGCTGACCTGCTTCAGCGTAAATTTTCGGGCATAGGGCTTTAAGTGGTCAATGATCTGAAATTCCGTATCCAGGTCCGTCGCAAATGCTTCGATCGTCATCAAGCTTTTGAGCATCAGGGTGAAATCACGCGGCGGTTCGATATGGTGGCGGCGAATCACATCAAAACCCAGACGCAGTGCCTCGCCGAACGGGATATCCTTAAGCGGCAGGTCTTGATAGCTGCTGAGAATCTCTTCAAGATCGCGGGTCAATTCGGCCATATCCGTTTCATCGGCCAGCATCTGGGCACGTTCAAGACCGTGGATGAGTTTGCTCGCATCCGTATCGACAATCGACAGCACAATGTACTGCAGCAGCATCCGGTCCTGCCGGGTCAGCCGCCCCACCTGCCCAAAATCCAGCGGGGCCAGCACATTGTCCGGCAAAATCAAAAAATTACCCGGATGCGGGTCGGCATGAAAAAAACCATGATCAAACACCTGCTTAAGCACAAAATCCGCACCGCGGGAGGCAATGGTCTTCGGGGCCAGTCCGGTGTTTTCCAACTGCTCAATATCGCTGGGTTTGATACCGTCGATAAACTCCATCGTCAAAATGCCGTCCGCCGAATACGCCTCAAAGACCTCGGGCACATGAACCGTCGGATCGGATCCGAAGTTTTTAATAAACCGCTGCTGGTTGCGGCGTTCATTGGCAAAATCCACCTCGCGATTGACCGCCTGGCTGAACTCATTGACCATGCGAACCGGATCGATCGTGTTCTGCCGGCCCATTCTCAGTTTCACCAGCCCGGCGATGTCCTGCAGTATCTCCATATCCGTATGCAGGGTTTTGACGATACCGGGGCGTCGAATTTTGACGACAACCTCGCGGCCTTCTTTCGTGCGTGCCCGGTGGACCTGACCGATGCTGGCCGCAGCCAGCGGCACCGGATCAAACGTCTCGAAAATCTCATCCGGAAACGCCCCCAACTGCTGCTTGACGACATCGCGGATATCCTCATATTTTTCCGGTGCGACACTATCCTGCAGTTTCTCCAACTCACTGACATATTCGTGAGGAATCAGGTCCGGGCGGGTGCTGAGTACCTGTCCCAGTTTGATAAAGGTCGGCCCCAGTTCTTCGGCCGCCATCCGCGCCCGTTGAGGCAGTGAGGTCTGGGCCAGATTCTCCATTCGTGACGTCGGCAGCCCCTTGGAGCCGAGGCCCACTTTCAGACGACGGGCAAAGACGCCGGCGATCTCCTCAAACCCATACTTCATCAGCACAATCATGATGCGGCGATAGCGCACCAAGTGTGTATAGGTCCGCTTGATTCGTGAAAACGGATTCCCCATGGGGCGGCTCCTATTTTGCCAGTAACTCATCCAACTTGGCTTCGAGGCGTTTGATGTCGTCCTTGGTTGCCAGCGGCTGTTTGGCCATGGCCTTGTCAAGCTGCTCACTGATGACTTTTTCCAGATCGCCCTTGGCCTTCTCGGCATGGTCCACCAGGTCCTGCACAAAGCCGGCACGCTGCTCTTTGCGGGCCTTGCCCTTTTCGACATACTCATCAAAGATCGACTCGGCCTTTTCCTTGGTCATGCTCATCGCCCCCAATCCCGCCAGCATGATCTTGTCCAGTGTCTCAAACATGTCTTTCTCCTGTTTCTAAAATGTGAACGTATTGAAATGTATAGTTTTCTTCTCCATATATACACCCTTGTAGAGTAAAAATCCACGCGTGTAAAGTCATAATTTACTACGACGACCTTACATAGCCGCACAGAAACTCCCAATTTCCAATCATTACCGCTATATTTTATACGTCAATTATAGTCAATTGTTGCCCACAATTACATAATATTCGAGATTTTTTTGAGAAACCCCCGCATTTTCAAGCAACGTCTTAATTGGATTTGGATTGTTTTTTTACAGCCCACAACAAGCAGGCGTTCAAGCTTCAGCTTGTCATGGGAATGCGGGCGTCTCGCCCGCTGTTATAAATACATGCGACCGGAACCTCTCGCGTTCCCAAACACACCGAAGAGCCCTGACCTGAGCACAGTCAAATGGGGTGTCGGCCATTTATTTATTTTACTTTCACTACATCCGTCCCATACACCCACTGACCCGTTTCAAATCGGGTTACCAGCGTGATCTGTAACTCTCCCCCTGCCAAGGGGGAGTACTCCGAAGGAGGGAGGGGGTTATAAATCGCTTCGACCACTGCCCCACTGTCAAAGAAGCCCACCAGGTACCATGCAAGCTCTTCCTCAGAATACAGC
>JBDLJN010000208.1:0-3642 GCA_039714335.1 Planctomycetota bacterium | reverse complement strand
AGACGTGAAGGAATGGATTGAAAACGGCGAGTTGATGGGCTCCGACGAAAACGCAGAATACGCAGCCGTTATCGAAATCGACCTGAACGAGATCACCGAACCGATCCTTTGCTGCCCGAACGATCCGGATGACGTGAAGAAGCTGTCTGAAGTTCAGGGCACCCGGGTCGACGATGTGTTTATCGGCAGCTGCATGACCAATATCGGCCATTTCCGCGCCGCCGGTGAAGTCCTCGACGGCGAGGGATTCGCAAACGTTAACCTGTGGATCTGTCCTCCCACCAAGATGGATGAAGTCCAGCTGGTGAAAGAGGGCTATTATTCGAAATTCAGTGCGGCCGGAGCTCGTATCGAGATTCCCGGTTGCTCGCTTTGCATGGGTAACCAGGCGCGTGTTCGCGACAATGCCGTGGTGTTCTCGACTTCGACGCGCAATTTCAACAACCGTCTGGGAACGGGCGCTCAGGTATACCTTGGTTCAGCAGAGCTTGCTTCTGCCGTTGCGCTTAAAGGCAAGCTGCCGACACCGGCCGAGTACCTCGAAGTTGTTGGACCGAAGCTCGAAGGCAAGACCGACAACATCTACAAATACCTCAACTTCCATCAGATGACCGGATTCTCGGTGTAGGGTCAGGCTTGAGGCCAATAGGCATAAGTGAAGGCGGCCCAGATGGATCGCCTTTCTTACGGGAGGAGAGTAGAGGCCGCCGCATCGCTGTACAGGGTTGATTCTCTGGTCGCTGTGTTTGCTATAGAGAAGGTAACTGACGTGATCATCGGCATCATTTTTTTCTATCAGTAATGCCGGATTAATTTTACAAACTTGTATGTGCATGCCATGTACTTTCAAAGGAGTTTTATGCTGAACCGAACGCCGGCTTTTATTCGATTTGTGCTCTTTTTGATGCTTTGTTCCGGATGTGTGGTATTCGGCGAAGCCAGTCAAAATCCGCAGGTGTCTTTGCAGCCCATTCCAGAGTGGGTTCAGCTGATGGAGTGGAATCCAAAAGTTGATCATCCTGGTGAAACAGCCTCTGCTGGTGTTCGTTACTTGCTATATGAGCAACAGAAACATCCGGAACTGAAAGAAAGTTTTATCCATGTGGCGATGTTTATGCAGACGGAGAGTGGTGTGCAGGATTCCGGCAACCTGCAGGTCATATTCAACCCGGCTTATGAAAAATTGTTTTTTCACAAGATTTGTATTCATCGCGACGGACAAACAATCGATAAATTAGACTTATCTAGCTTGCAAGTTATTCAGCCGGAAACCGAACAAAATATCCAGTTGTTCACCGGCAAAAAAACAGCTTTATTGTTTGTTGAGGATTTACGGATAGGCGATGTGCTGGAGTATGCCTACACCCTTCGAGGGGAAAATCCAGCCACTGCCGAACGATTCTTCACTTCGTTTCAGACGCAGCATGGCGTCGATGTGGAGCGTCAGCGTTTCCGGGTTCTTTGGCCGAATGATAATGCTAAGTTACACATCCGTAGTAGCAACACGAATGTCCTTCCACAACTGACTCGAGTAGAGGGGCTGGTTGATTACAAATGGGACTTTGAAAATCAGTCGGCCATTTCGTATGAGGACTTCGTGCCTGCATCGTATGAATTCTATCCCTATGTGGAAATGAGTGATTACGAGAACTGGACTGCGGTGGTGAATTGGGCATTGCCTCTTTATCAGCCAGAACCAGAACCGTTACCGGTCGATCTGGATACGCTGATTAAAGGTTGGATGCTTGAAACCAAAATACCGCAGGCACGAGCTCTTAAAGCATTGGAATTTGTGCAGGATGAAATTCGCTATACTTCCATTGCAATGGGGGAGAGTGCCTTTCGTCCAGCCCATCCATTTGAAACGTTCCGGATGCGTTATGGCGACTGTAAAGGCAAATCGGTTTTGCTTTGTGTGATGTTGCGGGAAATGGGATTTGTCGCTCATCCAGCGTTGGTCGCCTCCGGTTTGCGTCAGACGATTGCCAGCCATCTGCCGAATCCCCACCTGTTTGACCATGTTATTGTTAAGATGATATTGGACAACAAACCAGTCTGGGTCGATCCAACCATGTCGCATCAAGGCGGAGACATACACAACCGCTACTTGGCTGAGCTGGCCAAAGCATTGGTCATAAAAGAAGGGGTCGCCGATTTGGAAAACGTTCCGTCAGTCGCAACGAGATCGGAGCAGTATGTTACGACGACCTTTGAACTGGATGACTACGAATCACCTTCTGCGATGACAGTTTTTTCCGTCTGTACCGGGTGGGAAGCCGATAACTTGCGTAAACATTTTGCCCGTACCGATCTGCAGAAGGTTTCTAAAAACTACCTAAACTATTTTGCCCGTTTTTATTCCGGCATTGAGCAGCTCCATCCAATCCGAATTAAGGATGACCGAATTGCCAATCGAATTACCACTACTGAATCGTATCGAATTAATAACTTATGGCTACGTGATGACGACCAGATGCGATGGGAGGCCGGTTTTGTTGCTGACAACCTGTTTGAAATTCTGCCCGAACCAAAAGTCCGGGTTCGAACCGCGCCCTTTTCCCTGCCTTATCCGCTCTGCCGGGAACAGAATATCGTCATTTATCTTCCCGACAGCGAGTGGGATATTCCGGCGAGAAGCCGGAATATTGACAACTCAGCATTTTCGTTCAGCTTTCATCGGCAATTGGAGGGCAACAAACTAACGCTTCAGCAACAGTGTGAAACAAAAGCCGCCATTTTACCGGCGGAAGAAGTTGAAGCCTACCTCCTAGACCAAGATGAGTTGCAGGATCTCATATACTGTTCTCTTTTTCGCAACGATGAACAGACTGATGGCGCTGGGTCAGCAGAGTTTGTCGTCAACGGCCTCATGGTTGCGCTCGCCCTGTTTGCTGCGATCATTACGGGTATTATTTGTTTTGGCATTTGGATACTAGGGAAAAAACTTCCGGCAAGAGTTGGGAAAGAAACCTCCGTGTGGCTCGATTCTTCCCCCCAAGGTCTGGGCGGTTGGCTGGTGCTAGTGGCGATTGGCCTTTGCATAGGCTTGCTTATGCAGATCGTCAGTATAGTTCAAGGATGGGAAGGATATTTTTCTCTGCGTGTCTGGCAGAATGTTGCGATGCCGGGCGGCAGTGGCTATCATCCGTTGTGGGGTGTTTCCCTAACCTCGGAATTGTTGGGGGGCATTGGACTGTTTGGCCTGAATGCTTTGTTGATCATTATGTTTTTTGCAAAACATCGTGCGTTCCCTCCGACCTATATTTTGATTCGTGTTTTTGCTCTGGTGGTTGCCTTTACGTCCTATGTCTTGTTGAACCAGATTCCGGAAATGGCTGAAGAAGTCGATCCTGGCGATATTGTCCGGGAAACCATTTCCGCTGCAATCTGGTGTTCCTATATGCTCCGTTCTCGCCGTGTTAAAGCGACATTTATCAATTGAGTGTCGTAAGGGTGCCGGTATCATATGACTTGAGTCGGCTTGCGCCTCTGTTTTCATCTGGAAAGATGGAAGCCTATATGTAGAATATCGGTTTTCAATCAAAGGAGAGCACCATGCCCATGAACATACCGGTAATCTGTGTCGAGGAGGAGTCGCTGGCGGCGGCGTATGAAAAGGCGCTGGCGGCGCTGTATGAAAAG
>JBDLJN010000207.1:0-3700 GCA_039714335.1 Planctomycetota bacterium | reverse complement strand
ATTCAACAGCCCGGGGTTTGTCAGTTTACGAATGTCATGAGAATTTGCGTTGACGAAAACGCCTGCTGTATCGACAAAAGCCGGCAGTTTATTAATGATGCCTTCTGCTTTTTCCTGTTCGATGTAGCGCGGACTTTTCGGATAAAAATTAAAACCGAGGATATCGGCGCCCATATCAACGGCCGCCTGTGCATCTTCAAGGTTTGTAATACCGCAAATTTTGACTTTAATAGTGATCATTGCTTTGTTATCTCGCTTATACCGGAGTTTCGCAGTTACTGATCTCGATCAGTTTGTTTAAGCAGTCCATTGCATTTCCGTTACAGACGGCCGCATCCGCTTTTTCAATGCCCTCTACAAAGTCCTTTGCACTGCCGGAAACGATGATCGTGGCGGCGGCATTGAACAGGACAATATCTTTTTTGGGGCCTGTTTCAGTGCCGCTGAGGATGTCCCGAATAATTTGGGCATTGGCTTGGGCATCTCCACCCGCCAGGTCGCTGAAATCTGCCAGAGGAAAACCGTATTGTGTTGGCTCGATTTCCTCAGAGCAAACTTCGTCATTTTTCAGGTGCATTACTTTCGTCGGTCCCATCGTGCTGATTTCATCCAGCCCGTTGCTGTGGACGACCATCGCGCGTTTCAGACCCAGCATCTTCAGCGTATCGATCATCCGCGGCATGAGCGATTCTTCCGCCACCCCCAGAACCTGCGCATCGGCCCTGGCGGGATTGGCCAACGGGCCGAGGATATTAAACGCTGTGCGGAAATCCAGACTCTGCCGGATGGGCTGGACGTGTTTCATTGCCGGATGGAATTTCGGCGCAAACATAAAACCAATGTGGGCTTTCTCGATGCACTCGGCGACCCGTTCGGGGCCGGGAGCGATATTGACGCCCAAAGCCGTCAGGACGTCAGCGGAACCGCACTGGCTGGTAATTCCTTTGTTGCCGTGTTTGGCGACATAAACACCCGCGCCCGACGCGACAAAAGCTGCCGCAGTGGAGATATTAAATGTTTTCAAAGCCGCGCCGCCGGTGCCGCAGGTGTCCACCAGCGGCGCGGCGTTGACTTTAACCGAAACAGCGTGGTCCCGCAGCGAACTGGCCAAACCAGCGATCTCTGTAACCGATGCTTTTTTGGCCCGCATTGCGGCTAAGAAAGCGGCGATCTGCACCTCGGCGACTTCGCCTTCAAAAATCGTATCCAGCAATTGTTTGGCCTGTTCAAACGACAGATCATTACCTTCCAGAATGATTTCTATGTATTCAGTTATCTTGGTCATTTTGATATCTCCTGTTTCTGATTTTTAGCGATACGGAGCATATTTTCAATCACTTTTCCGCCGGTTGGTGTCAGAATGCTTTCCGGGTGAAACTGCACGCCGTAAATCGGCATCCGCTCATGCTGAATCCCCATCACAATACCTTCAAATTCTGCCGTTTCCTCCAGGCAGTCCGGCAACTGACACGCACACAAACTATGATACCGTCCGGCGTGCATCGGATTTTCCAATCCCTCGAATACACCGGTTCCCTTGTGCATAATCCGCGACGGTTTGCCGTGCATCACCGCCGGAGCGTGATCGATCTTTCCGCCGAAATACTGTACAATGGATTGATGGCCAAGGCAAACACCAAAAACCGGTAATTTTTCCTTGAAATAGTCAAGCGCTTCTAATGTAACGCCCGCGGTGTTCGGGTTGCCGGGGCCGGGTGAGAGCACCAGCAGATCGGGGGTGAACTCATCAAACACCTGTACCAGCGTATCAAGGGGTGTGTCGGCCCGGTACACCTTGGTTGGGCAATCACGCTTGGCGAACTCATCGACCAGGTTATAGGTAAACGAATCAAAATTATCAATAAACAGAACCTTTGTTTCCATCGTTGAATCCTTCGTTAAAGGTTATCTTCCGAAGCCATGCGGATTGCTTTCAGGCACGAATTGGCCTTGTGCTGTGTTTCGTCAAATTCGCTGTCGGGGACGCTGTCGTGGACGATTCCCGCCCCGGCACGGACAAAGGCCTGCCCCTCGCGAACCTGTAGGCTGCGAATCGTGATACAACTGTCGAACTGGCCGTCCACGGTCAGATACATCACGGCGCCGCCGTAGTAGCCGCGTTTGTTCTTTTCAAGATTGCGGATGATCTTCATCGCCTCGATCTTCGGTGCCCCGCTCAGTGTTCCCATATTCATCGTCGCCAGATACGCACTCAAAGCGTCCAGCCCGTTCCGCAGTTGGCCCTTGACATTGCTAACCAGGTGCATCACCGATTCGTATCGCTCTGTAATCAGCATTTCATTAACGATGCGGCTGCCCGGTTCGGATACGCGGGCAATATCATTTCTCGCCAGATCCACCAGCATCATGTGCTCGGCCAGTTCCTTTCGGTCCAGTTTCAGCTCTGCCTCGTAGCGGATGTCGGTATCGGGATCTATCTTACCGTCTTTGCGTCCGCGCGGCTTAGTGCCGGCGATGGGGCGAATTTCGACATTTCGCTCCCGCGTTCCGCTGACACGCAGATTCAACTCCGGGCTGGCTCCCATCAGCACCGTATTTTGGGTGTTCATATAGAACATATACGGCGACGGGTTCAGCGTCCGCAGTTTTCGATAGACATCCAGTGGCTCGGCAGGGCAGGGTTCGGTGATGGTTCGACTCAGAACGACCTGAAAGACATTGCCGTCAATAATGTGCTGTTTGGCGGTGTTGACCATGGCCGTGTATTCTTCGCGTGAGGTGTCCGTTCCGGCAAGGGGTAAGTCGTCTGTGCGGCGTGTTGCGGCGGGGCGGCTCTCTTTGGCTTTGTCGAAGTATTCCTCAAACCGCTGCATTGCTTCTTCATGGATCGCGTCCCGGTCGCCATCGGTGATCATTGCGTTGACCAGCACATGTCCCTTGGCGTTCTTGTGATCCATCAAAAAAATGGTGTCGGCAAAATACAACTCATAATCCGGATTCTGGAGAATATCCTCACGATTGGCGGGCAGTTTCTCGAATTGATCAATGAAGTCATAGCTTAGCGCTCCCACAAGTCCGCAGGTCACACGGAACGGCTTACTGGCCAGTTCAAAAGCGAACCCCACCGCCCGCAGCACATCCATCTGGTTTGTGCTGACCAGCCGCGATTCTTCATCGGTGATTGCATCGTTTGGTTTGAGTTGCCCGGTAATATGCTCGGCTCCGAACTCAATGGATTCGCAGAACTCAAACCGCTCCCGATGCTGCGACAGATAGTCAATCATCCGTTTGCCGCTGGAACTAAGTGCCTCGATTGAAAACACATTGCCCGTGCCGGTCAGATACAGTGCCGGATCGGCTGTGCCGAAAGTTAACTCGCCGGCGTCTCCTTCGGTTAGATAATCGCGGGATTCGAGCATACAGCAGTGCTTTTTCCGGCCGTAATCGCTCAGTTTTGAGAAATACTCCACCGGACAGGTGATATCGATTTCCCGCACCATCGGAACGATCTGTCCCGGCCGCGCCTGCTCAATTCGCTTCTTATAATCATTCATAGCTCATCAATCCTGATCTTTTATTCAATATTTTAACGCAAAAGACGCAAGTGGTACAAAAGACGCTAAAAAAAGATTTATATTTTAGGTTCTCATCCAAAAAAGTTGGTTGACCCTAACAACATTTTAACATACGTCCTGTCACTTAAAACCTTAGCTTGATATTGGAGTCCCCTCTTTTCCAT
>JBDLJN010000206.1:0-3745 GCA_039714335.1 Planctomycetota bacterium | reverse complement strand
TGCGATGGTGGGCTGAAAGAAAAGATGGCATCGGTGGCGGATCAGACGAGCGAAAGCGAGAAGGCAATCGTGCGGATGGAGACGAAGATCGAGTACATCATCACCATACCAACGAAAATATTATCGCCCCAGCGAATCCCTTTCCGCCAGCTGAAACACCTAAATTAACAACAACTCCATCAATTGTACCAACATCTTTCGCAATATTATAACTTGTGGCAGCAGTGATACCAAGATTAAATACAAATGAAGTTATTGCCAAGGCTGTAACTACTTGTGGAATACTCCAATTTCCAGTTGGATCAATATTGTTAACCGGATTATTGTGCACATAGGCGTATTTGTGGAGGGACTGCGGGTCCTGAGTATTGCCGGAATACGGATCAACGCGGTTGAAGGTGCCGTTGTTCTGGTTATAGTACCTCGCGCGGAGGTAGTACTGATCCAAATTGCCATCATACTGTTCACCGCTGTAGAGCAGGCTGGTCCCTGCACCGGAGGCCACAGGTTGGCGCGTGCGGGGTTTTCCGGATTCACAAACCGTTCCCACCGGACGCTTGAAAACTCTTCTTTTTCATCTAACAACCTCCCAATGACCTCCTTTGTCTAAACCTACTCTTTTGAGCTTTCCATCCTCTTTAAGCTGTTTCATGTACCGCTCTGCTGTTCTGGTAGATACCCCTAATTTTTCCGCTATTTCGGGAATAGTCAAATTCTTATTCTGGCTCAGAAGCAGGATAACTTGTTCCACTTTCCCCGACATTTTCCCCGACATATCAGAAGCCGATGTCGGTGTAAATGCAGGATGAATTTGAAATTCCACAGTAAAAAAAGTTCGGCCTTCATCAAGGGCATCGATCATCTGACCGACCTCTGTAATGAGTTTCAAATCTGGTATAACCGCTGGCGGCCGCACATGACACTCGATGGGCTCCGTCCGGACGATATGTACTACAGCAACAAACCGGACAAACCCGAGCGTGATGCTAAAACGGTTCCCCAAAATATTGAACAGCACTATTTCAGCAGTACCCGGACTACCGGCTAACGGACCGTACGCGGTTGGCGTCAGATGACACCAACCAGCCAGTTTTCAGAAACCGTTAATAGCGTATTCAGATCATAATCTGTTTGCCAACCTCTGCCGAGTTCAGCGATATCAGCCATATCGACGGCGCCATCGCCGGTTAGATCTCCCGGTTTGATGTCAATCACAGCTGCGAATTCAGTAAGACTGCTCCATGAACCCGTATAGCCGCTTGCACCGGTTACGGTAACTCGAAGATATCGAGCATTAATTGTTGAAAAATCATCACTGATCGGCTGTGTGGTATCTGTGTTGCCGGAGCGATCAACAACCGTCACATAGCCGCTGTCAGGCGAATTCGATGCTTCAACGATAAATTGATAGGCACGACTTTCGTAAGTCCACATTTTCGTGCCCACAATTGGAATTTCTTCGCCATAGTCAATTATCACCCACGGCTGATTGGAAAGCGGTGAATATGACCATCGTGAATCATCAGCAATATCACCGTCCAGTATTTTTTCCGGCCCATTTCCGTCCTGCGACCCCGGCATGGCATCATAGATCACCGCGCCGCTTGTCGTGCTGCCAGAGATAGTGACTGAAATCTCGTTGCTGTAGCCGGATTCATTACCTGCATTATCAATGGCGGTGACAACATAGTAATAGGTTTCTCCTGCAGTTATATCTGAGTCCATAAAATCGCTGTCTACATAGTTGCCTTCCTGCACACGAATCATGATGGGTGTTTCATAGACACCGGAAGTGGTTGAACGATAGAGATTGTAGCCCTTGACAACATCCATATTGTCGTCCCAGTCGAGTGTGACTGAAAGATCGCTTAATACGCCGGAAAATCCCGTTGGCGCCGCCGTCTGCGGCGATGTGTCATAAAAAACATCGTCGCCGTGGGTCATTCTTGAAAATGTCAGGAAGTGCTCGTCCATGCCGGTATCATAGCGCCAATAGTCTTCTACCATCTCTGCAAAATAGGGAAGATAGGCGCCTGATTGAACAACATAGTGCTGGTAAGAAACCTCATAGTTATCAAACCGATTGTATTGGCCCACATAATCATATCCCCATGTGCCGCCGCAGGGGTGAGAGGTTTCGCCCAGCATCATGCCGGCAAAGTATTCGAGAATAATCGCAAGGCGAGGTGTTGTCTGGCCGTCAAAAGTCGCGTTATACAGGTCATCGTAGCCGAGATTGTATGCCAGTTCGGCAGAATCCGACCAACTGATAATGGAGTATTGAGGGTGTGAGTTGTCACGACAGGTTTCCTCAATCCATCCATCGCTTTCACTCATTATATCAAGTCTGTCTAACTGCTGATTGAGCCCTTCTTCGAAGATCGTCACATCGTCCGTCCATGCCCCGTAAGTCATCATCGCCAAACAGGCCGATACGGCCCAGTTGGTGTCCCTCGTGCGGGCCTTGTACGCTTCGGCATAAAGCACACTGGCATAATTGTCATCGAACTTATCTATTTCGGCCTGCGTCCATCCGGAACCGCCATTTCCGTCATCGTAATACCGCATGATATCAGCTGCACTGAGCCAGACGGGCAGCGCCCAGGCGCTTTCCAGTTGAAGTTGAGTAACGCCTGAAGGTGTCAGCTCTATAAAGGTGTCAGCCCAGTCATTAAGAATGGCCAGTGCCTTATCGCGATGGGCGGTATTGCCCGTAACGACCCATTGCAGGGCGTGACTGCGTGCGGCGTGACCGTCGTTACGCCATGCCAATTCACTCGGACCTACACCTCCGGCCACGACCTCAACAACGGCTTGCGGGAGGTAAACATAATCCAAAGAGGAATAGGGCGTGGCAAGCAACGCTCCCCACCCGGCTGCGGCCACGGAATTCGGCTCCGTAAGAATATGAGTACGCATCGTATCTAATTGGGACTGCGTACTGATGACGGACGGGTGGACCAGCGCCTTGGCCGACCCTGATGTCAAAATGGCAGCCAGGAAGACTAACGGTAGAACGAAACACGATTTATTCATCTTTAACATGACGTGTCCTCAATAATGTATTCTTTAAAATTTTTCACAAAAGCCGAGACGAACATCGCAGGCAATTCTTCATGCAAACCTTTCGATCACCCCGGTTTTTCGATACGCAGCAAGATCACATCCAAGTGCCGTCAGCATCGCCATAACCGCTCGTCCAGACCTCAACATCGTCCGGGCTGTCCGGCGTACCCGGAGCCATATAATTCAGAGCAGTTCCGTCGGCCAGCGTCGTCATCGTTCCGCCGTTGACGGTCCCATCGAAAAAGGTAATCGCTGTGTTTGCGGAGACGGCCGCACTCAGACAGAACAGACAAATCAATAATTCTTTCTTCATCACGCACTCCACATCCCCATTAATGGTATTTGAAATTATGGTTCTCATTCCCAAAAGCCGGTTCAGCATGCTGGCATATTGAATATAACCCCTGCAACTTAAAGTAGCTATACACCCCTCGCCGCTGTCAACTGTGTCACACCTTTTTACCAAAATGGGTTCGTTTGGTAATTTTGCATTTTTTACGCCTAAACGCCGATTTTACAATGACAGCAAGTCTTTGTAATACGGTTTCAGTTTTTTACCAAATGGGTTCGTTTGGTAATTCCATTTTTTTTCAATTTCATCTGCAAAGCCCTACTCAAACTTACTCTAAAACAGATCATACTAATAGTGGGCTAAAATTTTCAACCTTACGATTTCCAC
>JBDLJN010000205.1:0-3758 GCA_039714335.1 Planctomycetota bacterium | reverse complement strand
CGTGCATACATATTGCGCCGTTGTCTTTTCATCCATGCTGGCCGGGCCAGAAACCGAAATTCCCATCAGCACGGGGGACGGCGGCGGATCCGGCGGCGGAGGCAGAGAAACAGCAGAAAATTCAACGGTTATTTGTTGCTCCTCCCCTGAATCGCTGGCGATGGCAATGACCGCTTCTTTTTCTTCGGCAGGAACTTTACTTGCGTCTACTTGGAACATCAATGCACCCACGCTGTTTTCACCGGAAACGGTTCCGGTGGGCTGGGTGATGTTCACCCAGTCACTTGTTGTAGATGCGCTCCAGCTCAATGGAGCGGTTCCGCCATTCCATACTTCTAACGATTTCGTCTCCCCGGCATTAAGCCGGACTACACGGGAGGGTACCTGTAGCAATTCCCCAGGTAGACTTCCGCTATGCGTCGCGCCGGCCCATGCATTGCCACGAAGCACAAACAACGACTCTTCCGGCATCATGATTCCCGATGTACAACCCGAAACACTATTGCCGATATAGAGCTGGTTGCTGACCGGGCTTGCCACACCGTTCCAGAAGTCTTCATCGAAATAATTGGCGACAACCGGTGTGTCTAAAATCGTATTGTGGTCGTAGATGGTCAAATCCATCGACTGATAGCTTTTCCAAGTTACCAGCGATGTGGCCCACTTTTCCATATTACTGATGCGGTTGCCTCGGTACACGTTTCCGCGCAACCCGATATCCGCATGGTACGGCCCTTCCGACCAGAAGGCCACGCGGTTCTCAATGCCGTATCGGCAGTTTTCCATTGAGTTGTTCTGATACAGGTTGAAATAGTTGGGCTGAAGGGTATATGTCCCGTTCAGGTTTTCAGCCTGCGCCCACACCTCGACCGCCGAGCGGATACGTTCAAATTTATTGCTTTCCACGCAGAGGTCGAAACATCCGCCATAGGCCTCAACTCCAGCGTTGCCAATGTCGTCCCAAGTGGTCACTCCGTGCAATGTTCCCCCGAACTGATTGCCATAAACTGCAACCTGAGACATATACCAGCCAATTACAATGGTACTATCAGTATCCGGCTCAACACCCCACGGCTTATCAAGGGTGACTGTTTTTGTTTCAAAGTCGAATGCGATAACCGCCCTGTTCTGTGCCACGCCCCTGCCGTCGATTACAGCCAGAAGGCATCCCGTCAAGTCGTCGAACAGGTCGGCAAAGCGAATCGTATTGGAAGCAACTGCAACGGGAGTTCCGCGGTACCGTGTCGCCAGCCCTTCGAAAAGCAGGTTTTCGCCAGAGTTTTGATCTACGCCATCGTCAGCTCGCGGAGTCATGTTTGTCGTTGTATTGTCCCCATAATAGATATTGCGGACATAGCCCCTGTTACCATTGGCACATACAAAACGGCCCTTGGACCAGAGGTTTGTATCCGCGATATCATACGGTTGTGCGACACATCCTTCTATGGAAAACCGTACTGCATCGTTGATCGTCACCATTTGGTTGCAGTCATGTATGCCTTTGAAGCTGGAGTCTTGGATCAGAACGTCATCAGTTGAGCTGGCTGTCAAATCGCCATCCAAAATGAAAGCACAGTTGCTGAATACAACCGAACTTGCATTTTCGATGCTCACAAGCGGCGGTCCACTGTAGGACATTTGATTGTTCGGGTAATCCAACTGTGAAAACCCCACATTTCGAAACAAGAGGTTTTTGCCCCATCTGAAAGAAAAGCATATCCCGCTGGAAGAAGCATGGGCGCCTGATTCAAGCGCAATGTTTTCAAACTGAAGGTTTTGTCCGCCATTCTCAGATATAATGGCGGCATGGCTTCCGTCCGGACCGGAGAACGCAGGGTGCGGGCTCACTATGGTCACATCCGCACCGTCACCAACAACCCGTTTATTATTACCTAGGGAATAGAGCGTGGAGGACACCAGATATGTTCCGGCAGGAAAATAAATAGTGTCGCCACTACCTGCAGCGCTGAACGCCGAATCAATGGCCGCAAAGTCATCGCTCACGCCATCGCCAACGGCTCCGTAGTCTTTGACATTGATCGTTGATCCATCATAGGAGAAAAGTTTGGCGACTGTTAGAGGAAGAGAATCGGCCCAGCCATACCCACGCCCGTGGCCGTTATGCGCCCACGCCGTGTAGGTTCCGGCGTCAATATCGGATGGAAGCACAAAATCCGCCTTGTAGGGGTTGGCCGAAACACTGGTCAACCAGAGGTCGAGTTCTTCAATATAGAGATGGCAATCCCCACCGCCCAGCTTGAGGTTGCGGCCATAGACGGAAAATGCCCTGCCTGCCGAAACACGGGTCGGCCCAACCCACCAAGCTTCGGTTTGGTTGATGGTGACAGGTTTCCCATAGCCATTCTCGTTGCGGGGCCACATAAGATACATTTCGTGAGCAAGCAAGGTGCTGGGAAGGGTTAATGCACATTGAGCGCTATCCAAATGCTGAATAAGTCCGTCGGCAGGACTCGCCTCTCCCCCATAAAAAACAAACTTGGTGTCGCGACCTTCGGCCACACCTGAATGGATCGAAAGGGTTTCGCCGGTCAACGCCATCGTGTCGCCGGGCCTGTTGCTGCGTGTCCACTCGGCAACGGCTGGTGTGTTCGTATTTACCGGATCACTGTCTACTGGTGGATTATAGTCCGTAAACACTGCTGGCAAATCCGGCACTGAAGAGGGGCCGGCATACGGCATATCAGGATAGGTGGTCACAGACTCTGCAACTGAAGCGACCAGCCCCATCGCTATTAACAGACACCACTCACCTTTCTTTCCATTAAACCCTGCTTTCATAAATCCATCCCTACTTTAAAATTTAAATTAAGCGCGCCTATCCCAACCACCACTCATTTTTCATTAGTCGTTGATTTAGAACGAAATAAGAATACAGGAACAACTAAGCAGAGGGCGTGCCAAATACTCTATTAATCGAGACTTGGCTCTGTCCGACCAAAGCAGGCCTATGTATTTTGGCCCAAAAAAATGATCGATGGCCTGATTGTCAAATTTTCACCTTCAGCCCAAAGGCAAACTTTATTGATCCATTGCCGACATCATGAGTGCGACGCATCATCCCCGCTGCTTTCTATTTTATATTCTCATCCATGAGAGGGGGATTTGATAAAAACTACCCTCTCCTTCATCAAATTCGATGCTCTTTTACAGGGGGTAATTTGCCTGACCAGCCCTTTAAAGACGAGCAAAGTGCTTTCGCACTACTCATTGCAAATTAAGGACTAACACAAACAGGAATACCCCTTCCTGTCGAAAAGTCGGGATGTTTATTCCACCATTTTCTACAGGTCAAATAAAATATGAGGTATTTTTGCGAAGCACTAATCCTAACCCGTTCATCGGAAGGATGATATGACGACTCCACCCTTTCAGGGCGGGTATTAAGCGGACAGCACGACCTTTAAAAGGGTGTCCAATAAGAAAAAACAGTCTGATTTAACGACAAAGCAACATCCATCATCCAATGCGTTGAAAGGCAGGCCGTAAGTCAAAGTGCCCGATTTTTTCTTCGAGCTTCATTGGAGATCTGTTTCTCAACGCCTTAAAGCTTTAGAAGGAAAGGGCTTGCGCCCCAAAGCAAAACGCCGCGAGTTTTCATTATTTTTCTATTGTCATATTAGAATGTTTGAATATGATATCCCCATGAATACAAAGAAATTGCATTGCGCACTGGAGGAAATGAAGCCGGAGGCCGTTGGGCAGGCGGCGGAAATATTGCGCACACTGGCACATCCGGA
>JBDLJN010000204.1:0-3805 GCA_039714335.1 Planctomycetota bacterium | reverse complement strand
GGTTTATTATATTTTAAATGGAACTTACGAATGCGTCTGGCAGTAGAAAGGGGTGGTCCGGTTATCTGTTGTGAACAGACGGCTCATAGTGCGAAAAGAAAATACAAATTTCGGAGAGAAACATGAGTAAGAAACAGCACGCATTCACGCTGATTGAACTGCTGGTGGTCATCGCGATCATCGCCCTGCTGATGGCGGTCATCATGCCGGCGATGAACAAGGCCAAATATCTCGCCCGGCGGATGGTGTGCACGGCCAACATCAAGAACCAGGCCCTGGCCCAGAAGACCTATGCCAGCGATTATAACGGCAAGTTCCATTCCCACACCGATAGCGGTCCCACTTATGCGAAATCCACCGTCGGTCCTAATGATCGTCAGCATAAGGATAATCTGTATCTCGCGATGATCGGATATGTCGGCGATGTCGAGATTATGTCGTGCCCGATCCTGAAAGCGCCGCCGCTGAGGCAGAGTATCTATAAAGCCAACGACTGGGGCGGCGGTTGGGGCGCCGCTTATGAGCGGGACGGCAACATAAATAACATTACCGGCCAGTATCTGTGGGTCGCCAATTACAAATCAAAGAATGACGGGAAGGAACCCGATTATGACTTTGTTGACGGACGGGGCGTCCCGTCCCAGGGGATGCCCTGGCCGAAAAACGATTCGGAGGCATCATCGCAGCGTGCCTTTATCATGCACCGGGTCAGTTTCTCGATCGCCGGCATAGGGCGTTATAGGGATATCACCCACGGTTCCAAGAAACTCCTTACAGAAAGTCCGGAAGATGATATCTTTTCATCGTCCGTTGACAACCCCATCGGTCTCGCGGACGGGTCCGTCGACATAAACCTGAAAAGAGATATGAAACCCCGCGCAAAAATCCGCGAGAAGACCATTTTCTATTATTAAGAACTCAGCCCAATTTGGAGTTCTGTGTTTTTGGCACAATACCGGTACCGGTGGAGGTCATACGGCCGTGTTCCGAAGCGCCAGCCATACGATGCAGCGAAAAGCGAAACTTGAGGTTCTAAGAGAGATATGAGTAAGAATAAAAACGCATTCACGCTGATTGAACTGCTGGTGGTCATCGCGATCATCGCGTTGCTGATGTCGGTGTTGCTGCCGGCACTGGGCAAGGCCAAAGAGGCCGCCCGGGCCGTTGTCTGCAAATCCAATCTCCACCAATGGCACCTTGCCCTCAAATTGTATACGGGGGACTATGACAATAAGTTGTTTCCGGTGGCAAGCGAGATTGACGGAATCAAGATGTATGGGGCTTGGATGCTTACCCTGGAGCCTTATTATGACACGAGAGAAATGTTTCTCTGTCCGTCCGCAACCAAAAACCCCCTGGACGAAGGTAAACAACAGGCGTATGACTGGACCAACAGCAGGAAATCGCGCTGGTGGCTGAGGACAACCGATATCTTTGGAAGCTATGGGATGAATAGTTACGCCTGTGCCCCAGCGCCATGGGGGAATAGCGGCATTCTGAAGAAATCAAGGTTTTTTGGTACCGATATGGTCCAAAGCCCCTCACGGGTCCCTTTGTTTGGCGATGCTCTTAAACAAAAGCCATTCCCGCATCACACCGATATACCGCGGGCGGAGGAGTTTGTGTGGCCTTACGCTACTGGAGGCGTTCACCAAATGAATTTTTTTGCGATAAGACGCCATGGAAAAAAAACACAGCTTGTGTTCATGGATGGCGCAGTAGAGGACGTGAAATTGACATCTCTGTGGGGATTCAAGTGGAACCGCGATTACGAGAAGTCCAACAGCGCGTATTACACCGGCGTCGAACGTTTTCCGGAGTGGATGCCCCTTCCGTAATAGTAAGCATTCGTGGTTCCTCTACCGTGAATGGTGAATTATCTTCGGCGAAAAACTTGACTGAGGCGACCGTATCGGTTAAAATATCGGGATGGGGAGTCGGGTAAAGGGGTCATGAATAGTCGCGGCGTAGCGATAGCGAAGACGGATTCGTGGTTCTTTTCTCTGCGAGGTTCAGCGAAATCTGCGATTAAACATGAAAAACACAAAATTACCAAACGAACCCATTTGTCACAATGGTTTGATAAAGTTAATGGAAAAGAGGGGACTCCAATATCAAGCCAAGATTTTTAAGTGACAGGATGTATGTTAAAATGTTGTTAGGGTCAACCCACTTTTTTGGATGAGAACCTTTTTTGAGGAACGGCTCAAAAAAATGTGACTCAAATCCGCGTTTTTGATACTATGATTATGCGACAAGTGCCTTATAATAGTATTAGAGCCGTTTCATTTTTCGTGTTCGCTTTATGCTTATTGCGGCTTCGGCTGGCGTCATCAGATATGCTCGCGATAGTTTACTGTCACTGCGCTATCTTCTTTGCCAGCCTTGTCCTCTTGACAACCTAAATACGAACAGAAAATATTAAACGGCTCTAGAACGCAACCTCCACGAACAATTGAGGACCGAGTGTGCAGGAAAAACGGAATCTCCACATCGCATTGCTGGTGAATCGTGAATCGGTTTACGGACAAGGGATTATTCGGGGCGTGATGTCCTATGTTCGCCCGTCGAAGACCTGGAAGGTCAGTATCGGACGACTCAGTCTGAAAGATATCCATAAAATGGTTGCGCTCAAGCCCGACGGCATGATCGCAGAGGTCTTTAGTCCCAGGGCCGCCGGCATTCTGACCGATGCGGGAATTCCCTGTATTGATGTCGCCAACGTTGTCGGGTCGTCCGCCATCCCAAAAGTCTGTGCCGACAGCAGAGAAGTCGGCCGACTCGCCGCGGCGCATTTTCTGGAACGCGGATTTTCCAATTTTGCGTACATCGGCGGCAAAACCGCGAATTTCGCGAAATTGCGCCAGTGCGGCTTTGCGGAGCGGCTGCGCGAACACGGACATGAATGCGCGGTCTTTTTTAAGAAATTAGACCTGGACTTCTATGGAAGCAATGTACTGGGAGAAGGCTCAAAACCTCTCCATCAGTGGCTTTTGTCATTATCCAAACCGGTTGCTGTTTTCGCGTGCAATGATGCGTTCGCCCTGATCGTGAATGAGACCTGCCGTCAACTTGGACTGCATGTCCCGCATCAGGTTGCGATACTGGGGGTTGACAATGATGAGCAGTATTGTCAACTGGAGACCCCCGCGACCTCAAGCGTCGTGCTGCCATTGCGGCAAATTGGATTTGAAGGCGTTCGTGCCCTGGAAAAACTGATCCATGGCACACCACACCCACCACGGCTCAAAGCGCTGCCGCCGGTCGAGATTATTTTGCGGGAGTCCACGAATACGATTGCGTTTAAAAACGAAAAATTATCCGAGGCCATTCAATTTATTCGAGACAACGCGCATCGGCCGATCTCGGTAGACGAAGTATGCCGGGCTTTATATCTTTCGAGGCGATGGCTCGAGAACAACATGAAAAACCAGATCGGACACTCCCCGCTGACGGAAATTCACCGTGTTCATGTTGAAAGAGCCAAGACACTGTTGACACATGGCGGGATGACATTGCCCGAAATCGCCATGGCCTCCGGATTCAGAAGCCCGGAACGAATGAGCATTCTCTTCAAAAAGCTGACCGGCGTCTCGCCAAGCAAATATCGCAAAGCTTTTTCAGCCCTAAAATAACTCAAAATGATCGAAAAACGCTTGTTTTTTGTCATACCGCTTGCCTACTGCCTACTGCCTATTGCCTATTGCCTATTGCCTGCTTTCGCATATGAAAAGATATTTTTGCGCATTCGGCTATTTTTTTTTACGGCACTCTAGTGTATAGTGATAGAGACGAAGTTGCCGAT
>JBDLJN010000203.1:0-3817 GCA_039714335.1 Planctomycetota bacterium | reverse complement strand
CACTTTTTAATGTTACCATTTTCGGTTCAATCGCTGCCATGATTTGCTCCTTCATAAGTCAATCCAGTATCGCTGTTTGGGAACTTCCATTTTGTCGTTCTGGTAAGTATCTTCCAACACGCCGCCGTTTTTCTTGATGATCTTCGCCGAAGCGATATTATCCTCATCACAAGTCACCACCACCCGCTCCAACCCAAGCTCTTTAGCTTTTTCAAGTGTCAGTTTCAGGATCGCATGGCCATATCCTTTTTGACGCTGGGAAGGCCGAACATAATAGCCAATATGCCCTCCGATTTTTCGGAGATTTTCATTTAGCCGATGTCTTAATCCGCTAGATGCTACGATTATTTTACCTTGATCCAGTAGCCAATATTCATTACACGGAACAAGATTCTCAGGAAGACTTTTCCCTTGACTCCAATCGAGACGCTCTTGCACATAACCCGAAAAGTCTTTGAGTGCATAATCAACCCTTTCGTCTCTGCCGTCGCCTTCCTGCTGAATTTCCAAGGCGAATTCACGAAATAATGTTTCATATTCCATACTTGGGTTTACCAATCGTAACACCGTTTGCTCCTTTCCAATAATCATTATTCAATAAACGATAATCAATAAAAAAGGCCTTCCAGAGCTTGCTGCTCTGAAAGGCCTTGAAAAAATCTCTTTTTTCCTTTGTTCAGAGCCGCAGACCGCCGCCTGTAATCATATAGACGCGCGAAATGACAGAAATGTTACGCAGATTCTGCGCAGAATCGCTGATTCGGTGTGTTTTGAACGAATTGGATAGATTCAAACTCATAATTGTTGCTGACTATAGCCATCCCGCCGCGATGCGTCAAGCACAATTCCATTGAATATGTGCCGCGAAGCATTTAACATAGCCGTATGAGTTTAGAGGCGAAAATCAAGCAAAAGGCCCTCGATCTGGGTTTCGATGCGGCGGGCATTACGACAGCTGATCCCGTGGACGCGGCCCATATCGAGTATTTCCAAGCGTGGCTGGATGACGGTTGTGCGGCGAAGATGGCCTATATGCACCGCAATATCGACAAACGCTTCGACCCGGCCAAACTGCTGACCGGTGCGAAGTCGGTCATCTGTGTGGCGTTGAACTATCGCCCTGCCGACGATGAAATTGTCGAAGAGCCGCCGATCCGTATCGCCCGGTTCGCCCAATACGAGGACTACCACCCGTTCATCAAGGACCGCCTGTTCAAACTGGCTGAATTCATTGGGAGCGCGGTTACCAAAAACTCTCCCCCTGCTAAGGGGGAGTACCCCGAAGGGGGGAGGGGGTTGAACGACATAAAGTTCAAGGCCTGTGTGGATGCTGTACCGCTGGCCGAACGCGCGCTGGCCCAGCGAGCCGGACTCGGCTTCATTGGCCGCAATCATATGCTCATCAACCCTGAGATGGGCAGCCAGTTTTTATTGGGCGAATTGATCACCACGCTTGAGCTTGAACCGGACGAACCCTTTGAGCAGATCCCCTGCGGCGACTGCGGCCGCTGCATCCGTGCCTGTCCGACCGGGGCATTGGGATTCGACGGCTCTTTCGATGCCCGCAAATGCATCAGCTACCAAACCATCGAAGCCCCGAATGGGAACGCGGGCGTCTCGCCCGCAAAGGTAACGCCGGCTTCCAGCCGGCGATCCGACCGGGACGCCCACGCTCCCAACTACATCTTCGGCTGCGATGAATGCATCCTCGCCTGTCCTCACGAACTCAAAGGTCAGGTAAGAAAAAACACCGACTTCCAATTCCATCTCGAATGGCAACATCTAACCCCCGACCAAATCCAATCCATGGCAGAAGCCGACTTCCAAAAAAACTTCGCCGGTTCCGGTTTCATCCGCCTCGGGCTTGACAGATTAAAAAGAAATGTGAGAATAACCTCAAAACAATGAGGAAGAAACTATGCGAGCAGTGGTACAGCGGGTCAGTCGGGCGAGTGTGACGGTTGATGGAACGATAAACGGTTCCATCGGGCGGGGGCTGTTGGTGTTTTTGGGTGTGGGCAAAGACGACAGACAAAAGGATATCGACTTTATTGCGGATAAGATCGTCAACCTGCGTATCTTTGAAGATACGAACGGCAAGATGAATCTGTCCGTCAAGGACATCGATGGCGGGATATTGCTCATCAGTCAGTTCACGCTGTACGGCGACTGCCGCAAGGGGCGCCGTCCCGATTTCACCGCCGCGGGCTCGCCGGACATGGCCAAACGGCTTTACGAACAAACCATCGCCGCGGTCAGGGAAAAAGGCATCCCCGTCGAAACCGGCGTCTTCGCCGCCCACATGGACATCGACAGCGTCAACGACGGCCCGGTCACACTCATCCTCGACAGCCGAAAAACCACCGGTCAATAGGACAACCAGTTGCTGCTGAGAAGGAAATAGTCAACCAGATCAACGGTGCCATCGCGGTTGATGTCAGCTCTGTCGCAATAATTATTGTCCTGATGGCAATCGGCATCAAGCCATCGGCTAACAAGTGCAATTACATCGGCCAAGTTGATTGTATCATCCGGAGCCAGATCGCTGAACCGGGATTCGTACCCTGCGGTCCGGGTCCAATGATTCCAGAACAGATCCAGGTCGGCGATATCGATTCCGCCGGAGTAATCCAGGTCCGCCCCGTCACAAAAGCCGTTTGCTGAGTTGCAATCATCCAGCCAGTAAGAAGCAAACATTGCAAAGTCAGGGAAACTAATCCGTCCCGCCGCAGCCAGATCGCTGCAATACGACAGCTCACAGGGCAGTTCATACGTTGCATGAATGAACACAGGAGGATTGTATGGAAAATGAGTAAGGCTAGCATCAACATAAGCAACATCTGAAGTAGCAATACTATCCACAACATCCATTCCCTCAATGACAGTTCCAAAAACACAGTGCCCATAACCATTTCCATCCGGGTAATCATGATCGAGGTGTGGGTTGTCCACATGATTGATAAAAAATTGCGATGTAGCAGAGTCTGCAGAATTACTCAATGCCGTTGAGATCGTACCGCGCACATTATTCCATCCGTTATCGCCTTCATTGATAATAGGTCCATATGTGGGAGGCTTTGAGTAGATTGTATAACCTACGGTATAGTGGGCTCCGGCCTGAATCATAAAGTCCTTAATGACTCTATGAAAGACTAAGCCATCGTAAAAACCGTCGTTGACATAGCTCAGGAAGTTATCCACGGTGACGGGGGCATCTTCGGGATACAGTTCAATGGTAATATTGCCGAAGTTGGTTTCCAGCATGATATGGGGATTTTGCGCAGCGTCAGCCGCCGGGCGCACCGCCACACTAACCAGTATAAGAAAAATCAACTGATAAATACGCTTCATCAACCCCCTCGATTGGGTTTCGGAACTCCAAAAAAATATTTCGTACAATTAACCAATACATTATACCAGATTTTACCCCCAAAATCAAGATATTAACCGATTTCGTCAGATGATATTATCATCCAAAGCGTGACCATCACCCAAAATGTTCCCTTCTGTGCGGAAAAACTTCAAGGCGATGTCGATGGAGACTGTACCGTTAATCTGGCTGATTTTGCTGCGATGGCCCAAAACTGGCTGGTGTGTAATTCAATGACGTCTGCTTGCAATTAAGTCCGCCCGGCATTAGCATAGAGGTATGTCGAGTCGCCGCCCAAAACGTTTTTTTGCTGTCCTTTCGCTGGTATTGCTGGCCAGCGGTGTTTTTACAGGCTCGTTTTATCTTCATATTCATCCGTTTTATGCCTACCTGATGTGCGTGAATTTGCTGACGTTTATCGCTTATGGTTTCGATAAACGTCAGGCC
>JBDLJN010000202.1:0-3834 GCA_039714335.1 Planctomycetota bacterium | reverse complement strand
CCTTATAAGCTTGTTGAAATAAAGACCGCTGTTCATATCAAGCTGGCGGCGTTTGATGATTACTGGGGCAAAAAAGCACCGGCCAAGACGGTCACGTTCAAGGTGGTGCCCGAAGTGGCCGGGCGCATCGCCGGGCTAAAAACCGGTGAATATCAAATCATCACGGAAGTTCCTCCCGATCAACTAAAAAGCGTCGACGAGAATAAGGGCACGTCAGCTCTTGGCGGACAGATCGGCAACGTGCGAAGCATCAATTTTGATACCACCAACGCCATACTGAAAGACCCCGGAATACGGCGTGCAATGGCCATGGCGATCGATCGTCAGCTCATTGTCGACAGTCTTTACCAAGGCCGCACCAGTGTTCCCAATGGCTTTCAGATGGAGCTGTTCGGCGACATGTGGATCAAAGACTATCCGGGCGTTCCCTATAACCAGGACAAGGCGCGCGAGTTGGTCAAGAAGTCGGGCTATAAAGGTGAAACGATATACTATCGCATTCTGTCAAACTATTACACCCTGCAGGTGGCCACGGCCCAGATTCTGGTTGAGATGTGGAAGGCGGTGGGTCTGAACGTGAAGATTGATATGAAGTAGAATTGGCAACAGATCCTGAAAAACGATGACACCCGCCATATCGTAGACCTGTCGAACACCGCCTTTTATTTGGACCCGGTGGGCATGACCTGGCGCCGCCTTGGACCCGGGTTTTGGGGCCGGAAAGAAGATAAGTATATGGGCAAAGAGCCCATGGTAGAACTTCCGGCGGAGTTCGACGAACTCGGCAAAATTCTGGAAACCAGCACCGATCTTCAGGAACGTCGCAAGGCGGTCCGCCGGATGCTGGAAATTTGTGATTCCGAAGCGCCGGCGCTGATCTCTCTCCATGCCATGACGATGTTCTACGGCAAGCGTGACGAGGTTAACTGGACAGCGTACCCCGCTGAATACATGGATCTTACCGCGGCCAACCTGAGTTTTAAGTAATCGGTGCAACGTCGAAGTGAACTGTGACGTTTTGGCCCGACGTCACAGTTCATCAATCTGATTTTCAGATTGACAACCAAAATTGATTGATTTTTTTCTCAGTCTACACCAACTTTCTTACATAACTTTCTTACATAAACCCTCATCTATTAAGATCTCGGCACACCGCTTCACAAGAAATTGTTCAACTTCGGTATAATCCAGTTTCATATGAGGTCAGACCATGAACGCAAATCACTTAGGCCCCCTTTTAAAGTCCCAGCGAGAGCCACAACTCCAATTATCGGACCTCACCGTCGATTTTGATACCCCTTCCGGCTGGGTGCGGTGCCTGTATGGGGTGGACATGGAGGTATACCCCGGCGAGATCCTGGGACTGGTGGGAGAAAGCGGCAGTGGCAAGAGCGTCACATGTATGGCTGTGATGCAGTTGCTGGGCCCGAGAGCGCTTATCCGCGGAAGTGTGCGTTATCGCAAACAGGATCTGCTGAGTCTGGACGAGAAGGGGCTGACACAGATGCGGGGCCGTGAAATCGCGATGATCTTTCAGGATCCCATGAGTTCGCTGAATCCGGTTCACACCATCGGTCGCCAGGTGATTGAATCGATTACTCACAACACCGGCACACCTGTTTTGAATCCCACCGATACGATCGGCGACCAAGTTGAAGAGGCGGTGGTGGAGCAATTGGGCTTAACGGGTCAGGTTGCCCGTAAAGAAGCCCGACGCCTGCTGACCCGCGTGGGCATCCCCGATCCGAAACAACGACTAAAGGAATACCCGCACCAGATGTCCGGCGGGATGAGCCAGCGGGCAATGATTGCCATGGCTTTAGCCGGCCGTCCCCGGCTGCTCATCGCCGACGAACCGACAACGGCCCTGGACGTGACCATTCAGGCTCAGATACTCGAGCTGATTCGCAGCTTGCGCAAGGAGATGGGAATGTCCATTATTTTAATCACCCATGACCTCGCTGTGGTTGCGGAAACTTGTGATAGAATGGCTGTGATGTACTGTGGGCGAATTGCCGAGAAAGGACCGGTTAAAAATATATTCGCTGATCCACGCCATCCATACACCCGCGGGTTGCTGGCCTCATTGCCCCGGATCGATCGTCGTACCGATAAGCTGCATCCCATGAGAGGATCCGTGCCGGCCCCTCACGAAATGCCGCAAGGCTGTGCTTTCGAACCACGTTGTTCTGTTGCTTTAGAGGAATGCAGGCTCAACCAGCCGTCTCTTGCAATTGGAACGGACGGCCATAGCATTGCCTGCTTTAATCCCCAACGAGGAGGGCTGCAACATTGATTTCACAGGAAGGCGCCTCGAATGTGTCCCGGCCGAGGGGAAACGGACCGCCGTTGCTCAAAGCCACTGCTCTTATGAAGTACTACCAAATACGAAGAGGCGGCTGGCTGGTCCGAAAGAAAGCCGATCTAAAAGCGGTTGACGGTGTCTCATTCAGCGTTAACAAGGGTGAAACTTTTGGCATTGTTGGTGAAAGCGGTTGCGGAAAATCCACCATTGCCCGCCTGGTGCTGAACATCGACACGCCGACTTCCGGCAGCGTTATGTTCAAAGACCGGCAGATTACCGGACTTCCACCGGGCGAGTGGCGCAAACTCCGCCGGCGGATGCAGTATGTATTCCAGGATCCACTCGGCGCCCTGGACCCGCGTATGAAGATTTTGGATCAAGTCTCCGAACCGCTGCTGATCCACAACATTGGCGACATATCAGAGCACAATGATAAGACTGCTGAAATTCTACGTTCCATGGACTTAAAGGATCACACCTTCTACCGCTATCCATTTGACTTAAGCGGGGGACAGCGGCAACGCGTTGTCCTGGCCCGGGCGCTGGTGCTCAATCCTGAACTACTGGTTTGTGACGAACCGGTTTCAGCACTTGACGTATCGATCCAGGCCCAGGTGATCAATTTGCTCGCCGAGCTCACCAAACGCATGAGGCTGACCATGATATTCATCAGTCACGACCTGAGCATCGTGCGCCATGTCTGTGAGAGGGTAGCCGTCATGTACCTGGGTAAGATTGTTGAATTGGCCCAAGGCGAACTGTTGTTCGATCGTCCGGCACATCCGTATACCCAGGCGTTGCTTTCGGCCATACCGATTCCGGAACCGGGACTCAAACGTAAACGGACTTTTTTAAAAGGTGATCCGCCCAGCCCCATTGATCTTCCACCCGGCTGTCGTTTCCATACACGTTGCCATCTGGCCAAACAAGTTTGTAAAGAACGCATACCCGAATTGAAGCCTTTAAAAGACGGCCGGATGGTCGCCTGCCATATTGCCCACGGTGAAGCATAATGGGGACGAGGAGGTAATATGTCTACCCGATATTTGTTACAGAAACTCTTTCGCGCCGTTTTAACAATCGTCATTATTGTCTCCTTTGTTTTTATCGCCCTGCGGTTGTCCGGTGACGCTGCGCTTCAGATCTATGGAGCTGATGTGGATGAGGCGGTCCTCAAAGCACTTCGGAAATCATGGGGCCTGGACAAACCCATTTGGCAACAATATCTGGGTTTCATCGGAAATATTTTCCGAGGTGAGCTGGGCACATCATACCTCGACGGCCGTGATGCGATTGAGGTGGTGATGGAACGTGTCCCCAAAACCCTCTCTCTAATGGGGATCACTGCCGTCTTTACTTTTCTGATCGGAATCCCTGCCGGCATCTACGCGGCGCTTCACCACAACACTGCCATAGATCGCGCCACAATGACCCTGGCTGTTGGGGGGTTGAGTATCCCAAACTTTTTTTTGGGTGTACTGCTGACTCTATTGTTTTCAGTGACCTTACGACTGCTTCTCAGTGCCGGC
>JBDLJN010000201.1:0-3879 GCA_039714335.1 Planctomycetota bacterium | reverse complement strand
GTCGCCGCCAAGCCGACGATCGAACGCATGGCTGAGACGCTGGATAAATTTGAGGAGGATATCCTGCGTGTGCAAACGGCAACGGTCCGCGGTTCGCGAAAAGCAACCGTCGCCTTCGGCGAGCCGATCCCCGTCAAACTCGCCTCGGACAAAAAACAAAGTATCAGCACCCTGACCGCAAAACTCGAAAAAGCCGTCCAAACCCTCATCGACAGCATTAATGCGTAACTGTCGAGTGTCCGGGGAAACATTTGGAGACAGTTTTTCTGAGGGTGACAACGGCGGTATATAAAAATGACTATCCCGGCCTTCCCTATCGTTCCCGAAATATCAGGCCATTTTTTTAAAGAATTTTTCTTTAATAACCTTGACAGGAACGGAACTTTGTGATAGCTTGTAATAGTAAATGATAGTTTTTGATGCCATATAAGAAGGATTTGCTATGGTTAAAGACGAAACATATCAGGATAAAAGCACGCCGGAAAAGTGGTATACGACCAAGGAGGCCGCCGAATACCTCGGGGTCAGTCAGCCCACAATTTTCAGATGGATGAAGGAAGGCGTTTTGTCTTTTTATAAGATTGGCGGTGCAACCCGCTTCTCACAGGAAGGGTTGGATTCGATTATTGAAAAAAGCACCGGCGGAAAAGAAGCTGAGCGGTCTGCCGGACGCTGTGTTGCGTGCGGTCATAATATTCTCATCGAGGGTCGCGTGCAGGCAACAGGTAAGCTCTATTTCAAACCGTCGAAATCAAGTTTTTGGGTGCTTCATGAAGCGATGGTTCCAACGGGAGCCAAAGCATGTCCCGCCTGCGGCTATGTTCATTTCTATATTGAGACGCAGAAGCTGAAAGATCTCAAGCCGAAGGAAATTAAAGAGAGCCAGAAGAGAAAATCGGCAGAAGAGGAATCTGCCGAATAGATCGAGTGCTTAATCGCCGTAACGGTGTTTAACATAATACGTTGTTGTTCGCAGAAAAGACGTTCTTTGGAAACCGGAATTTGTAATTCCTCAACATAGGAGAAAAGACATGAGAAATAGAAATGGTATATCACTTCTTGAAGTATTGGTAGTGATAGCTACTTTTGCGATGTTACTTGCTATTTTTATGCCGTCACTTGGCAAAGTGAAACCAATAGCTCGAAGAGTTGTCTGCGCTACGAATCTGAAAGGCCTTGGCACAGCCATAACAGTTTACGCAAATGATTATGATGACAAATCTCCTCAGTTAGGCAAAGGGCCATGGGCCAAAAAATTGGGCTACAGTTATGAAGACAGTGAATTCCGTCCCAATGATTATGAGGGCCCCTGTACGATCACATCAAGCTTGTACCTTCTTGTTCGTGAAGCGGATGTTTCACCGAAATCATTTATCTGCCCCATTTCCGATCAAGTGGAATTCGACGGCCAAAATTCAAAAAATCTTGACATTGTTGAGCTTTGGGACTTCGGGCCGAATCCCCATAACCATGTCAGCTATGTCTATCATAATCCTTATGGGAAGTTTCCAGCGAACGGGGAACGTTCTGCAGCTTTTGCAGTTATGGCAGACATGAATCCATGGTTTAAAGATGGCAGTATCATCCCAGCAGGAGAAAACAATATGCCTCCACAAATTATTACACTCGCGCAAGATCCTCAGAATACTGACCGTAACATCTTAAAACTCGGCAATTTTCAATTCCACAAGAAAAGAACTGAAAAGTTGGGGCAAGGCCAGAATGTTCTTTTTGCCGATGGTCATTCCTCATTTGAAAAACAACCCAATGTCGGTGTGAAATGGGATAACATCTATACCTACTGGTCCACCGAGGAGAATCCGACCGAGCAGGACAAACAAGGCGGGACGGCGCCGACAAACCGCAGCCCTGAAAATGATGCCAAGACCGAAGACGACTCCTTTTTGGTATTATAACGCTGCTTAATCACCGTAATGGTGTTTACTATATACGTTGTCGTTTGTAGAACAGTCGTTCTCTGGAAACCGGAAATTGTAAACCCTCAAAAAAAGGAGTTGTCATGGAAAATCTAAACGAGAACAATGAGGATGTCGAACATGGGCAGGTATTTGAATTGGAAACGACGCAATCCGATTTAGACCAACAGGAGGGGCCACCTTATCTAAGCAGTTATCTCAGCGGTTATCAAACTCGCGCTGCTATCAGAAGTTTTTTAAGTTTAACCGGCGGCAGCATTCTTTACTGTTTGAGTGCGGCGTCAATTGTTTACGGAATCGGTCAGATCATCGGTCCGGCATTGGCCAAAAGTATTCTGTTGAGCCAGACACTGCCTTGTCTTTTAGCCATTAATCTATACGAATTAGCCTTACTGGCAGTACTGGTCATCATTGTTCGCTTTCGCAATGTGACAGATGACGCGGTTTCGTTGTTAATCCTGATCGCTTTGTTTTTGATAACGTCCGGTCTGACACTGGGTACGCTGACGCCCGGAAATCCACAAGCATGCTTTTATATTGGATTGGCATGTATTGGTCTTGCACTGGGCAAACTGTATACCTTACGCCGATTGATAAACTTTCCAATCGGTACGATTTCGCTTGCAGGATTTGGTTTAATATTTTCATGGAACTTCTTGGCGGCTCCTCTGATGGGCAAACCACTGGTGACGGGCGACTGGCCTGAGGAGATGCGGCGGGGGCAATGGCTGCTGTGGTGGCTTGTGTTATTGCTGGGCGCCGGGATGATCTGGGCTGACGCTCTCATCTCTTCTAAACCGCAGGGCAGTAATAAGGCTGCTTCATTTATCCGAACGCCGTCAATGGTGTGGATCTTCGCACTCATTTTGCTCGGAGCCGCTGCAATCTATCAGCGTGCGACGACTTATATGTATGTGATTGACTGTGCATGGGGTGATTATCTTCCATTGCTTGTTGTCTTTTCATTACTGCTGATTGAGCTTTTCCGCTCCCTTGGCAAACAGTATAAGTATTATCAGTTGGGGGTTTCGGTGTTGCCGCTGATTGCGACAGTGTATGCAATCATTGAAAGGCAGGTCATGGCCTGGCCGTCGATGGGGGTGGAGTTGCTCTGGTATCCCCCGGTTATTTTGGGACTTACCGGCTTGGCGATGCTTGGTCTGGCTCTCTATCATCGCTGGACAGGTTTTTACTATGTTGCCATTTTGTACGCTCTTGGGGTCATACTGACATTTGGGTATACACCGGGCAAGCCGTTCGATCTGAACTGGGAATTGTTTGCCGCAGGTGTCGTAACAGTCCTTTTTGTGATCGGTCTGATCAAACAGAACTTTCTGTTATGTTTTGGTGCCGTTATCCTTTTGTCCGGCGGTCTTGGAGTTACTGATAGTCTTGCACGATTTGCACGCGTCCATAACATGACAAATCCCGGAATGGTCTTTGGCATTGCAGGAATCGGCACACTGGCGGTTTGTTCGATTTTTGGCCCAAAAGTTCATAAAGGATTCATCGTTTTTGGCGCTGTGTGCCTGATGTTCTGCCTGTTTGATTATCTCCCCAAAACACTGGCTTGGAAAGACTTGGTTATTTTGGTCGGGATTCTTTTGGTGAGCATTGTTTTGTGGTTCAGAACAAGGTTCTTGTTCGTACTCCCCATACTCAGTATCCCATTATTGCCCAAGTTTTATCTGTTTGCCAGATCGATGTCGTCTTGGGGGTTTATCGTGTTGAGTTTCGTCCTTCTGTTCCTCGGCGGCGTCGTGAGCTTTTTCTTTAAGGACAACAAGTCGCTTCAAATGGAAGTTGACCAGCCGACTGTGACCATGGAATGATGAATTCAAAGGGGTGGACACTCGGGGATTTTGGGCCTCGAGTGCCATCCCTAGGGTTTTTCGGTTATTCAGGTAACCCACGGGTCGTTATATTGCGTGAGCCACGGGAG
>JBDLJN010000200.1:0-3922 GCA_039714335.1 Planctomycetota bacterium | reverse complement strand
CAGCGCGGAACTGAACACCTTGCCACCGCGGAGTATGACGGCGATCTGGCGTCTTTCCTGACCGGCTGGTTCCCCGAAACCGCACCGTAGCACCAGCGGAATCCGATCGATTTTAAGGCCATTGGGAACAGCGGAGTTGAGTGAAAAATCTTTCACTCAACTCCGATAACAACGGCTGTTTCCATATCACCACACAGTATTTTTAAAAAAAAGCATCCCATTTGCCGGAATCTCCCACCTCGACCGGTTTTATTTGCTATAATGCGTATGTAGGCTTCGGGGGAAACAAAGCATACAAGTCATTTAAGTAACGTTTTCAGGGTTGAAAACAGTGTTTCAAGCGAGTCACGGACGCTCGGTGCTCTATCAACATATCGTATGAACGGCTTCAGAGAACGACTTATTCAAAGGTGATGAAAATGGACAAAATGGACCATGTAAACTTCCGTGACAAACTGTTTGAACTGCTCAAAGACATCGACGGTGTAACCGCCCCGGACAAAAATAAGATTATCCGGCTGACTAAAAAGACCCAAAAAGGTCACGATGTGCTGCAGAAAAAACTTGGCAACCTTCAACAGTCGCTGGATTCGCTGCGGCTGGGACTCAAATACCTGATCTTTGACCTGGAAGCCACCCGGCGGGAAAACAACGATCTGCGAAAACGACTCGACAAGAACCCGCCGCACTAATGGACGGTCAACGAACGAAGAAGTAACTCAGTATTCCAGAGGTGAATCCTTAACCAAAACTAAGCGTCCCTTAATCTCTTATCTCCTTAAGCAAGGACAGAGAGGCCGTCGGAGCACTCCCGACGGCCTCTGATTTTTGCGCAATTGTTCGTTTACTGCGTCCGGAACTGTGCTATAATCCCCGCATATTGATTTTTGCTCATTCTTTTAATACGGGATAGCATATGAAAAACCAAACAGCCTCCGCACTGGACCAATTGCCACGCTATCAACCGCGTCAGTTCCTGCCCGAATCGACGGACCTGACCCAAACGGAAACTGCGATCCGGTATTATCAGCAGTTGCTGGACACTTCGCCGCAAACATCGGATGAACTGCGGACCCTGCTGCTGAACCGGTCTGAACTGGAAGCCGCCATCGCCCAGGTGCAGTCGATTTTGTATATTCAGATGACCTGTCAGACAGATGACACCGAACGGGCCGCCGCCTATAAAGCATTTATCGAAACCGTCATGCCCGCCCTCAAGCCGCTGAACGACCGGCTCGACCGGAAGATCATGCGGGCCATCGACGCAACAGGATTCAACGATTCCTATTACGATCTCTATTTTCGCAAGATGCGTTCGGATATCGACATTTTCAGGCAGGACAATGTCCCGCTGCAAACCGAAGACGCCCTGCTCAGCCAGGAATATCAAACGGTTACCGGAGCGATGACCGTTACCTTTGACGGCGGCGAACACACTATCCCGCAAATGCGAAAATATCAACTGAACACGAGCCGGGATATTCGCGAACGCTCATGGCGGGCCACATCGCAGCGCTATCTTCAAGACAGCAAACCGCTCAATGACATCTTCGATAAAATGATCGCCGCACGACACCAAATCGCCCAAAACGCCGGCTTCGCCAACTTCCGGGATTATAAGTTCATAGAATGGCATCGTTTTTCCTACACGCCCGACGACTGCAAGCGATACCACCGGGCCATCGAGACCTGTTTGGTACCGGTGCAGCGACACGTCCTGTCCCGGCGGGCCGAACAGCTCGGACTGGAGACACTGCGTCCGTGGGATATGACGGTGGACCCGCTGGGCCGCGAGGCCATGCGCCCGTTTGAGTCCACAGCGGACTTTATCGCAGGGCTGGGCCGGATGTTCGCTGCGGCGGATGATGAGTTTGGCGCCGGCTATCGGTTCATGCAGGACAATGGACTGCTGGACCTTGAAAGCCGCAAAGGCAAAGCCCCCGGCGGCTATCAGTCCTGCCTGAACGAGGCACGAAAACCGTTTATCTTTATGAACGCCACCGGCATCAACGACGACCTGCGGGTCCTGATGCACGAAGGCGGACACGCATTTCACACGCTGTCCTGTGCTGATAAACCGCTGGTGGATTATCGCCACGGGCCGCTGGAGTTTTGCGAAGTCGCCTCGATGTCGATGGAACTGCTGACCGCGCCGCACCTGTCGGTCTGTTACGACGAGGTCCAACAGGCGCGATGGTGGCGGGGCCATCTTGAAACCATCATTCGCATCCTGATCTCGGTAGCCGTCAACGATGCGTTCCAGCACTGGCTTTATGAAAACCCGACTCACACCGTCGATCATCGCGCCGAAAAATGGCTCGAAATCAACGACCGCTTTGGCTGCGATGTGGTGGACTGGAGCGGCCTGCGCACCGAACGCGCGGCGATCTGGCAGCGAACGCCGCATTTTTACCAGACACCATTTTACTACATCGAATACGGTATCGCCCAGCTCGGCGCCCTGGGCATCTGGCTGCAATCCAAACAGGATATGGACAAAGCCATCGCCAATTATAAAAAAGCACTCGCACTCGGCGGCAGCCAACCCCTGCCGGACCTGTTCGCCGCGGCGGAACTGGAATTCGACTTCTCCGAAAAAACCGTCCGCCCCCTCTCCGAGATGCTCTTAGCAGAGTGGAAAAAGTATTCGGATGAATAAGGCGGATAACCTTTTGCAGAGTGGGCCGCCTGTCCGGCGCAGCTTTAGCGAAGACGGATGCCCACGCTGATAAAAAGAAAAACTCCACAAGCCCGAAAGGGCTTAAACAATCATAGCCCCGTATGAGCAAAGCGAAATGCGGGGTATCGAATCCCCCAACCTCCCCACGACCCCGAACGGGGTCGAATGAAAACTGGCGGCTATAAACTATTGTTTTTATGTGGCTTACAATCCTCTGGTTCGGCCGGCTTTTTTGATTTTCTCGAGTTTAGAGCAATTCAATTTTTAGTGTTCGCCTTGCCGGACGTGTCCTCACGACGGCCTCAGTCGGAACATAAAAACTTGAAGTGCTCTAGCAGCCAGTTATTTTTCCTTTTGGCTTTAATACCCTTCCATCAGCCACTCACTGGCCAAGATTGATACATCCAGAAGATTCACGATACCATCAAAATTAAGGTCGCTGATTCGAATCACCTGCTGTTCGCAATCCCCGCTCCAGTCGCTTTGCGACGCCGCTCCGTTATCTACATAGGTTCTGGTGATCTTCTCGTAAACAAATGAAATATGCTCGCGCTCTTTGTGCTGCATATTGTCAGGGTACTTGTTATTCAGCATTTCCTGATGGATCCCGACTATCCTTGCGTTCGTAAGTTCTATCGTATAAAATTGAGCCTCCGTCCCCGTTGTACTTGGCTGCCAGAAATCCAACTTGAATTTAACAAGCGTTTCGTTTCCCTCAAAAGCAGCGTACAATAGAGGCGTCGATGCATCCACTTCCTTAGTAATCTGTAGCGGCTGATGCCTTTTCGAAGTGGGCATACAAGTAGACGCGTCCCGAGCTGAGCTGACAATATGATTGTACCCGATCACCATGATCAAACCTTCGCGGCCAACTTGTGTGACACTGCCCTGAATCGGACCTTGCAATTCGCCCTCAAGCTCAAGATAAGCATTTAATGCGCCAATAGATGAATTAGATAAAACGATAAGCATCAACAAAAAAAGAAATGTTTTTTTCATTTTTGGTTCCCATCCAATAAAGTTGGTTTGCCATCCCGATTAATATGCCATAAGTCCTGTCATTTATTAATCTTAGCGTGTTATTGCAACCCGCTGTCTTCGGTGTCTTCATTCACCGCTTTTCCGGGCATCCGGAAAATGCCGTCGTCATCGTCATCACTTAGAGCAATTTAATTTTTCGTGCTCGCTTTTTGCCTGTTGCGGCTTTGGCTGGCAGCATCAGGATTGCTCGCAATATTTCAA
>JBDLJN010000199.1:0-4026 GCA_039714335.1 Planctomycetota bacterium | reverse complement strand
TCTCTCTCATGCTCAATGGAGGATCTTAAAACTGAACCTAATATAAAACCTTAAAAATATCATAGGTTGAACCAATGGTTTGCCTCTTTTGGAGTTATCGTAACAATTTTGGGTAAATTATGTTTCGAGGGTTGTTACTATTTGCAGTTTTGGGATTATATTTTATATCAACAATTTCCCAGGCTGGTGATGTTGTTGAAAGTCCGGTGTCTGATTCAGTTGTCGGACCTGATTTTGCCGTTTTTTGTCAAGTTGCAAAAGATCAATGGCGCCGGGTGATCAATCATAACGATAAGGGAGTAAATGTCCTGCCGCAGGCAATTACTTTCGAAGATGCATGGAATCACGACCTCACTGTTCCGATTGCAACTCTTCCCGAAAATCATGAGGCCATTCAGTGGTCAAACTTGCGGTGCCCTTTACCCGATCCCCATGTCGATACCTGGGGATACGCAATGACCTATCCCAGTCACCAGAAAGAGGTGCGGCTTGAGGACGTGTTTCATTTTCGTAAATTCGGTCCTGCGGTAGGCGCGAATTCCAATATTCTTTTCAGGCCCCATCTAGATTACGAGTCAGAGATTGGCATATTAATGCAAAGAGGCAATTCGCATCGTTTCGGCTACATATTGGTTAACGACTGGACCGATCGTGGAATCCAGGTCAGAACCTATGATGCGGGCAATATGGCCCCGGGGTTCACTGCTGCTAAGAGCTTTAAGGATGCCTTGCATGTGGGTTACCTGCTCGTTGTCGGCAATGCGGCAGTATGGGAGAAACTGGAAATAGAGCTTCGGATTAATGGCGAAAAACGCCAACATCTTATAGCTCGAGACTGCTTCATACGTCCCGGACAGGTTTTTACCAAAATATTCAATGAGAAAGATGCCGGAGAATGGGCTTTTGTTGCGACAGGGACCACCGGTGGCGTTCAGTTTCAATCGCCGACAATATGGCAGAAGATCGGCCTTATGATGACCAGCGGATTTTCTAAAAAGGAAGCCATAGATCGGTGGTTGGCACAATTATCCTTTCTGCAGCCCGGTGACAGGATTGAATTCTATTCAACCATGCTGGGGCACAGTAGAGCAACAGTTGTCAGGGAAAAAAAGAATGATGCGAATTCGTAATTTTCATGAAAAACAGGCAGCAAAACCATGTAAATTGCTGACGTTGGGGATCATAGTACTCTTCCTTACCGGTTGTGCTTCCTACCAACCGTTTGACCCCGAAACCGTACGTTCTCATCCGGTTGACAGCAAACCCGATGTCCCCGAGATAATCAGGGCCAATATGGGTTCTCAGGTCGAATTCATCGCCAATGCAGAAGGAATAAAGATACCTGTTCGTGTCTTTGGGGAAAACAACAAAGCTATTCCCGTTCTTATGATCCACGGTTTGCAGAGTCATTCCGGGTGGTTTGTCCAATCGGCCTACTATATCGCATCATTGGGTCTGCCGGTTTACCAGATTGACCGCCGTGGGTCCGGTCTGAGTTCGGAACCACGTGGGCATGCCGCCAGCTACGACGATATGGTCAATGATATCCTTACCGTGGCCAAACATGCTATGGAGCAGCATGGCGTGGACAAAATCCATCTCCTGGGGCATTGTTTCGGCGCTATTCCAAGCACGGCGTTTGCCTGTCGCTATCCCGAAATTCTGCAGTCGTTGATTCTCTGCACGCCTGCTATTTACACGCAAACCGGCGTTTATTTTGGAGAAACGATGCAGATACTGGAATCTGAGTTGACTCACAAGCATAAATACATCCCGATTCATATTAACCCCGATCAGTTTACGGATTCCGAAAAATATCTACGGTTTATCCGAGGCGACAAACTTACTCTGAAACAGGTGACCACGGCACTCTATTTTCAGGTTCCCCTTGCCCGCCATTATATAAACAAAAACATAAAGCAAATAACCATGCCGGTGTTTATGGGCATGGCGGGAAAAGATACGATCTGTAACAATTCGAAGAATGGAACCTTTTTCAACGAAATTCCTTCACAAAGAAAAATGATTGTTACTTATGAAAGAGCCAAACATATCTTGGAGTTCAGCCATGACCGGGACATATTCTTTAATGATCTGGCGGCCTGGTTCAGCACCCTGTAAAATCCGGCCCACTTGGAACGAAAATAAAACCTGAATTGAGAATAAGACATGCCACGGATTAAATCATTTACTTTGTACGCAGTTGATCTTCCGTTTAAAAAATCATTTAAACATGCGGCTGCATCGCGGCAAACATCAGACAGTATTTTTATAAAGTGTACAACGGATACCGGGATCACCGGCTTTGGCGAATGTCTGCCACGATCCTATGTCACTGGAGAAACCCGGGACAATGCGTTTGCGCTTCTTAAAAACTCAATCCTGCCGAAGTTGATCGGCAAGGAGTTTGGAACGTTTGCCGAGGTCAAACAGTTTCTGCAGTCCTGTGACGGTAAAGCGCCGGCCGACTGGCTGGACCCTGATCAACCCCAGACTGCGGCCTGGTGCGCGGTTGATATTGCTCTTTTGGATACGTTTGGACGGGTTTTTAACGAATCGGTCCGGCTTGATGACAACACAACCTTTCCCTCTTCGGTCAGATACAGCGTGGTTATCTCAAGTGATGCCGGATATAAAACCTTGCTCTTCATTCGGCTTGCCGCAATTTCCCAGGTCAAGATCAAGGTGGAAAAAGAGAATTCGGCCGAATCAGTCCGACGGACACGTAAAATTCTTGGCTCAAAATGCGATATGCGTGTCGATGCCAACATGGCCTGGGATGTTGACGAAGCACTGAAAAACATGGGCATACTGGCACGACTGGGTATCCGTTCCTTCGAGCAACCGGTGGCTGCTGATAATATTGACGGCCTGGCTGTACTTGTTAAAAAATCCGGTCTTGATGTCATGGTTGATGAAAGCCTGAACGATCGCGCGTCCCTCGAAAACATCATCCAGAAAAAAGCATGCACGGAAGTTAATGTCCGGATATCCAAATGTGGCGGGCTGGTTGCCGCCTACAACCGTTGCCGGCAGGCGCTTGATTCAGGACTGACCATCCAGATCGGCTGTCAGGTCGGTGAGTCATCCCTGCTCTCGGCCGCCCATCTGAAGTTGATAACCGCTGTCCGGCAGGTTAAATACGCGGAAGGCTGTTTCGGTCGTCTTCTGCTGCGGGAAGATCCGGCCACGCCTGTACTGCAGTTTGGTTTCAGGGGAAAGAATCCGCCGGTGACGACACTTCCGGGTCTGGGCGTCGGTATGGATGAGGCGATTCTTGATCGCTGGATGGTTAAAAATACGACTATTCAGTTATGATTCAAACGTCAACAGCTTCGGCATCAGCGTTGTTTTTTACGAGTCCATCTTTAATTAGAGCTTCCTGAAAAAGGCGTGACCCGGTTAAAAATCAACGAATAGCGGGTTCTGATTTGTGCTGCCCGGATTCAGAGCGGACTCCTTGTGCCCTTTCAACCTCCTCGAGCTGTTGGTCGATCCACTCCCTGTCTTCAATTGAGAAATTGAAGAGATCGTTGTCATCGTTCACATCTCTCAGAGACTCCAGGTAGGCACGGACTTCGACAAGCCTGTCTTCGGTCATCAATCTATTGATCTTCTCCTCGAACAGGCCACGGAGAATCGAAGCGGCCCGGTCTTCGGGCGAGTAAACGGTCAAGCCCGTGATCCCGCGGGCAATGCCGCGAATCATGTCGGAAAGGACATGGTCGCGTGCGTAAAGGTCATGGAGTGCTTCCCGGGTCGCCGACGGATCCTGGGCGTCGTCCAGGAGTTTGCGGAGGCGAGCGATCTCCTGGCCGAGCTCCGTCCGCTGTTCCTGCCAGACATCGACCTGATCGTAGGCATTGCCCACGATGTGGCTTTCGACCGATGCGTGAAAAACGGAACCGGAGACGGTCACCAGAACAAAGATGGCCAGTGTGCCCAGAGCAGATGCCCAGGCGGGACGCCGACGTGCCCAATTGTAGATACGGTCGCGAAGACGCGGATCGATCGCGGTAACCGGCA
>JBDLJN010000198.1:0-4088 GCA_039714335.1 Planctomycetota bacterium | reverse complement strand
TCTGCTGCAGGCCCAGCGCGATTACTTTGGCGCCCATACGTATGAAAGAGTGGATAAACCAAGAGGCGAATTTTTCCACACCAACTGGACCGGACGCGGCGGAACAACAGCGGCCTCAACCTATGTCGTATAAATCCAAAAGCCGGGCAATGTGATTCTGCCCGGCTTTTTTCACAAAGAGGATTGTTTCTATGAAAAAGTTTATGGACAAAGATTTCTTGCTGCAAACCGAAACGGCAAAAAAGCTGTATATTGAACACGCTGCCCAAATGCCGATCTTTGACTATCATTGTCATCTGCCCCCGCAGCAGATTGCCGACGACATGCAATTTGAAAACATCACACAGGCCTGGCTCTATGGCGACCACTACAAATGGCGGGCGTTGCGCACCAACGGAATTGATGAAGCATTCATTACCGGCAATGCTTCCGACTGGGAAAAGTTTGAAAAATGGGCCGAAACCGTTCCCTATACGCTGCGAAATCCACTGTACCATTGGACCCACTTGGAACTGCAACGGTATTTCGGTATCGATGAGTTGCTCAATCCCGATACGGCGAAAGCCATTTATAAAAAATCCAGTGAACTGCTCAACAGCCCTGCGTTCAGTACACGCAATATGATGCGGAAGATGAATGTCAAGGCCGTCTGCACCACTGACGATCCGGCTGATACACTGGAACACCACATAAAAATTAAAGGCGACGGTTTCGAGGTCAAAGTATTACCGACCTGGCGACCGGACAAGGGCATGGCAACCGAGGATATTCAGGCATTGAACCTCTGGATTGACAAACTGGCCGAGACGGCGGATGTTGACGTAAAGGATTTTGACAGTTACATCGAAGCGATCCAAAAACGTCACGATTTCTTCCACGAAGTCGGTTGCCGAATCTCTGACCACGGGATTGAAACCGCCTGCGCAGAAGACTATACCAATGCGGAAATCCGGAGCATCTTTGATAAAATCCGTTCCGGTAAAGAGTTATCCGGCAAAAACCAACTGAAGTTTCAATCGGCGATGCTGGTGGAGTTTGCCCTGATGGATCATGCCAAAGGGTGGACTCAGCAGTTCCATTTAGGGGCGCTGCGAAACAACAACTCACGGATGCTGCGGACGATCGGGCCGGATACCGGTTTCGACTCCATCCTCGATATCGAAATCGCCAAACCGCTGGCAAAACTGCTCGACCGGCTGGATACCGATAATCAATTAGCCAAAACCATTCTTTACAATCTTAACCCCAGAGACAACGAGCTGATTGCAACGATGATCGGTAACTTTCAGGACGGCAGTGTTCCCGGCAAAATGCAGCTCGGTTCCGGTTGGTGGTTTCTGGACCAAAGAGACGGGATGGAAAAACAGATCGAGGCGCTTTCCAACCTGGGCCTGCTGAGCCGGTTCGTGGGGATGCTGACGGACTCGCGAAGTTTCCTGTCGTATCCGCGGCATGAATACTTCCGCAGAATCCTGTGCAACATTCTCGGCAATGATGTTGAAAACGGCCTGCTGCCCAACGATATGGACCCGCTCGGCAAAATGGTTGAAGACATCAGCTACAACAACGCTCGAAATTACTTTGACATAACGCTGGATACCTGATGTAATGCCCCGTTCATAACGCTACCTATATTTTGATTGTATGATAACAAATGCATTGATGGAGAGTAACGTGAAAAAAGAACTTTCATTTCTAATTTGCGGGATACTGATCGGAGTACTGATTGCAACATGTGGATTTGCATTGTTTCTGCGTCCCTCGAAAACAGCTTCCACGGGTTCTACCGACCCACTGGTGCTGAAACTGGGCCACTCGCTGGACACCAGCCACCCCGTCCATCAAGGCATGGAATTTATGAAAAAACGGCTGGAAGAACTCTCCGGCGGAAAGGTTACGATTAACATTTATCCCAGCAGCGTCCTAGGTTCTGAGGTCCAATGCATCGAACAGTTGCAAAACGGCTCACTGGCCATGACCAAGACCTCCGCCGCAGCTATCGAAAACTTTGTCCCCGAAATGGCTGTGTTTGGTCTGCCGTATCTGTTTCGCGATGTTGACCACTACTGGGCGGTTCTTAACAACGATCTCGGGCGGGAATTACTGCAGAAAGGGAATAGCAAATTCCTGCGCGGACTGTGCTATTACGATTCCGGCAGCCGAAATTTCTATACCAAGGACCGACCCATCCGCACGCCGGATGATCTGGAAGGTCTGAAAATTCGTGTCATGAACAGCCGAACGGCGATGGATATGGTCGAGGTGCTCGGTGCCGCGCCCACGCCCATTGCTTGGGGCGAACTCTATACCGCATTGGCCCAGGGAACGGTTGACGGTGCCGAAAACAATCCGCCCAGTTTCACCTCTAACAAACATTACGAAGTGTGTAAACATTTTTCACAAGATGCCCACACCCGCATCCCGGATATGCTGCTGATAAGCACAAAAATCTGGGGTAATCTGGACCCGCAGGTACAGGATTGGGTTCAACAGGCCGCTGACGAGTCCTCCGATTACCAGCGCGAACTGTGGCGAAAGAAAACCATCGAGTCTCTTGAGCAGGCCAAGGCCGAAGGCGTTACTATTTACGAGGTTGACCAGTCCCTGTTTACAGAAAAAGTGCAGCCGATGTACGAGGCAATCGAAGATGCGATAATCAAACAGTTGGTCAAAGAAATACGCCAGGTGAAACCATGATTGAAACGCTGAAAAAAAGCCGCATTGCGCTGTGTCGATTGCTTGAGGTGGCCTTGATTCTTGCAGTTACCGTTTTAGTGCTGGATGTTTTATGGGGTGTCTTCACACGCTATGCACTCTCTGAACAGGCCAAGTGGAGTGAAGAATTGGCACGTTTTCTGCTGGTGTGGGTTTCCCTGCTGGGCGGAGCAGTGGCTTTTGGAGAAAAAGCACATCTGGGGGTCGATTACTTTGTCGGCAAGTTCGATCCGGCTGCACGAAAACTGATTACCATCATTGGTCAGTTGATCGTCCTGTTTTTTGCGATCAGCATTTTTATTATTGGCGGCAGCCGGGTAGCAATGGACGCGTTGGCAATGGAACAGACGACACCGGCTTTGGGATGGAAAATGGGCCATGTATATCTGGCTCTGCCTATCGCGGGCGTCTTTATAATCCTGTTCACCGTTGAACAGTTGCTGGAAACGCTGTTTACAACCCCATCACAAGAGGAGAACAACTAATGGGTGCAGTCTCGCTGGTTCTCGTATTGGTTTTTGTACTGCTGTTGGTTATGAATGTGCCGATTGCGGTTTCTATCGCGATGGCCGCCTTCATAGCGATTCTGGCCGAAGGCGTCGATCCGTCCGTCATGCTGGCGACCAAAATGGCTAACGGCGTCAACAGTTTTGCGCTGTTGGCGATCCCGTTCTTTATCCTCTCCGGTCACCTTATGGGACGCGGCGGCATGGCCCGCCGTCTGATTGATTTTGCCAGTTCCATCGTCGGCATGTTTCCCGGCGGACTGGCCTATGTCAATACCCTGACCTGTATGATGTTCGGCTCCATTTCCGGTTCCGCCGCGGCAGCGGTTTCATCCGTCGGCGGCTTTATGATCCCCGAGATGAACCGCAAGGGCTACAATCGTGAGTTCAATGTGGCCGTAACCACCACTGCCGCGACGACGGGTTTGCTGATTCCTCCGAGTAATGTGATGATCGTTTATTCCGTCGCAGCCGGCAGTGTCTCCATCGCCGCTATGTTTATGGCCGGCGTCCTACCCGGAATCATCACCGGTTTGTTCATCATGATTGTTTGCGGCTACTTCGCCTTTCGCAATAAATACGGTGCCGGCGATCGGGTTTCATTCATGCAGGGATTGCTGTCATTCAAACGAGCCATTCTGAGCTTACTGCTGATCATTATCGTAATCGGTGGTATCTTAAAAGGCATCTTTACCGCAACCGAAGCGGCGGCCGTGGCGGTGTTTTATTCCTTTCTTCTCACGGTGATAATCTACCGGGAAATCAAGCCAAAGGAATTGCCGGAAATCCTCAAGCAAACCGGTATCACAACGGCGGTCGTTATGCTGTTAATTGGCGCCAGTTCCGGGATGAGCTGGATTATGTCGA
>JBDLJN010000197.1:0-4173 GCA_039714335.1 Planctomycetota bacterium | reverse complement strand
GTTTTTTCAATAGCCCCCACTGCCCCCCTATTTAATCTCGAAAGCAAGCTCTTTATAGATGCCCCATCAGATAAACCGATTTTTTTAATTGACATAATTCTATATCTAACAAGATCTTATCGGTCAGATGGGCCCGTCGACGTTACCAGATAAACACGGCCCCTCATTAAATGCATGATAGTAGATAGTGAATAGAGAAAACTTAAGTTTTTTGAGCAGGTATAAGTTAATAATCGTTAATTGATAGCCGATACTGGAATGGAAAGAAGTGTATTAGAATTGGGAATTGAGAAAAAGGATATTGGACTATGAATAAATGTGAACCGTGGGCCATTGCGGCTGTCTACCTGATGCAAAGCGCTAGTGGGAGAGAGCATTATACGGATATTGTCAATTACATTCTTGAGACAGAACTTACCGAGTTAACCGAAAAGGGTGTTGCGACCTCACGTACTGTCAATGAATTACTCAGCCAGAAAGTGATCAATAACCGCGCCATATTCGACACCGATGGCAATGGGAATTATTCATTGAACGATGCAGTTGCTACACTGAAAGACGATGATGTACAGGGTGTCATCAAATCATTAAAAGACAATAATCTGGAAGTTAACCTGTTTACCCATGAAGACAAAGAAAACAAGCCGGTCAAAGAAGACGAGATGCCGGATGGTGGCGACGATAGTTTGAGCGATGACGCCGCAGAACTCAGTAAAGTAACCAAAAAGCTGAGCGATGACGCCAGGAGGCTCAGCGATGAAACGATTAAGCTCAGCGATGAAACGATTAGGCTCAGCGATGAAAACAAGGAACTGCGCCAGGAAATCAGGGGACTGCGGGAGGAAAACGAGCAGTTAAAAGAAAAACTTCAATCAATCAATCAACTATGTGAATGTTGATCGGAAATCAGCAGGGTGGCCCGCTTGTCCGGTGTAGTTCCAGGAGCGAAGATCGGTGCTTATCCCTAGTTTTCTTGACTGATTTTATCAAGCCCGGCGGAGCACCGGGCTTTTTTTACGCCTTTGCTCCGTCTGCCCGAAGCTGTTTAACGCTGTCCGCATCCAGCGGCTTGGCGTTCGGGTTGGTCAGCATGGTCCGGCAGGCCATCTCGAAAAACACCGCCTTCTGGATCGCATCGTTGAAATCCGTGCCGACTGAAACCAGCCCGTGATTTTTCAAAATCGCGACATGCGTTTGCGAATTCCTGAACGCATCGATCACCGCCCGCGCCAATTCCTCCGACCCCGGCGGCAGATACGGCACCACAGCCGGCGTACCGATATACACCGGCACTTCAATGGTCATGTTAAAGTCCAGCCCGTCCGTCACCCCGCAGGCGATCGTGGTCGCATACGAGCTTTGAAAATGCAGCACCACATTCACCTCGGGACGCTGCTTCAAAATCCCCAAATGAAACACACTTTCGCAGGTCGGCACAACATCGTTGAGTGATCTGTCTGTGCTTATCGAGCACATTGCCGCTTGCTCGGGAGTTAATTCCGCCAGCCACACGCCGCTGCCCGACAGCAGGGCAGTATCCGGTTCGATACGCCAGGATAGGTTCCCGCTGCTGCACGAGACCAGCCCGTACTCCGCGACCTTATGACAGGCCCGGATAAATTGCTCTGTTTTAGCGTGCTCTTGCATATTTCGCCGCAGCGGACTGTTATTGGCCCGCTGCCTTCAGGGCCTGGGTGGTTGTGTAGTATTTGGCGATCATGTTCGGCACTTCCCACTTGGGCAGTTTTCCGTCTTTGAGGTATCGCAGGTACTTTTCCGTTACCTGGGCAAAATGGGCCTCATGACCAACATGGTACTGCGGCGGAATATTGATCTTCCATTTTCCCGCCTCCAGCGATGTCATGCCGACGCCCGGATAGATTTTCTGCAGAGTTCTGTAAACTGCCTTGTGCAGCACGTTATCAATGTGGGCTCCCGGAACAGCTTCAACATACAGCACGGGCTTGAAGTTCTCGGCCTGTCCCTGCCGGATAGTCAGATTACAGCGGGTGCCGCGCATGATCGAGTAATGCGTATCGCCCGTCCCCTCCGGTGCCTGAAAGTTCCAGGTTACCGATACTTTCGCATGAACGCCCTTGAGGGTGTAATTCATTTCACCGTTGGAATAGACCCCCAACTCGCCATCCGCAACATAATCGTCCAGATAATCGGGATACTCCTCCAGACGGGTTACCTTGTTAAACTGCTCCTGCGTCATCGCCGTCGTCCAGCGTTTGGCGTTCAGCATCTTGATATCGGTTTTATAGCGGATGACCTGTTCCGGGAAACATTCCCACTGGATCAGATCCACCAAATGCGTCGAAACATCCACCAGCCCTTCACCCCGCTGGGCCGGATCAAAAAACCACGCCGGACGCTTGATGGGATTGCCGGCGACAGTCTTAAAGAAATGGTGAACACTTTCTTTGGTTACCGCGGGATTTTCAAGCGTACCCTTTTCAAGCTCCCCAAAAACCGCCGGTATCTGCGACAGTTCCTTTTGCAGCATGGTGGTAATTTCGTGGCGTTCAGTCATGATGTCATACAGCAGCAACCCTCTCCATTGAGCATCCTGAAAGGTCCTCACCAGCAGCGGAAACTTTTCCGGCGAGATCACCATCGGCTTATCGGCCAGCACATTGAACCCAGCAAGGATGCAGCGATGAATATAGTCGGTTTTTTTGGAGTTATTGCCGGAGGTCACTACGACATTACCCGCCTTGTCTTTAACCATCTTCTCGATAAAATCCGGACCGGTATAGGTGTTTTCAATCCAGGCGGTCGGATTGTCCGGGCGGCTATTGAACCCCTCGATCCGGTTCAGGTGGTCAGTTGCATCTGAGCCTTCGGGGGCATACACATGTACAGTTGGGGAAACCTGGTCATACATTGCCTTCTGTACCAGGGCGGCGTGGAAATGTCCCGGGTCCAGCGTTACCAGTTTCACTTCGCCGGGCGCGCCTGTAAATGTTGAATTCATTTGCTCACACCCTGCCAGGACCATCATAAACAATACGGTCAATAAAACTGCCGATAATTTTTTCATAGCAAATTCTTTCTGTCATCAGTTAATAATCATGTCACCCGCCAAGAGGTTACATTTTAATGTTTGTTGTGCCGTAACCGGCCCGCTGGGGACGCGAGAGCATCTTGTTGGCTTCGTCATCATTGACGAACTGCTCTATGTTCGGATTCCAATGCAATTTGCGCGGCAGCTTCATGGCAATGTGGCCCAGCAGGCATGCGCTGCATGAACGATGTGCCACTTCGGCCGGGGCGATGGGTTGCCGGCGGTTGCGGATACATTCCAGCCAGTTCAGGTGCTGTTCCGGGCTTTCATACAGTTTGATCCCGTTGGGCCCGATATCATATGATAACAGTTTCGGGTCGCTGGCATCCAGGGCTTTCATCGAAGAATCGCCGATATTCGGGTCGCTGGAGGTTACCTTGACATTGCCGCGAGACACAAAGATCCATCCTTCTTCGCCAATGAATTTAACACCGTTGGGGTATTCGCTGCTGACATGCATCTTAACGCCGTTAGCGTATTTGTAATGCAGATTATAGTTACCGTGAACATTCCAGAGGCCGGATTTGGGGAAGCTGGCTGTTCCTTCGATTTCGACCGGGCCGGTGTATTCGGTCCCCATGCCCCAATGAGCGGCGTCGAGATGGTGAGCGCCCCAGCCGGTAATCATGCCGGACCCGAACTGTTCGCATCGCAGCCAGCCCGGGCGGCCGTAGCCGGTTTGGGGGTGAACGCGCTTTTCGGTATAATAAACTTTCGGCGTCGAACCCAGCCACAAGTCATAGTCCAGATTGGACGGCACGGGCATTTTCGGCTCATCGCTGCCGCCGGGGTCCGTACCGAGCGCGATTTCAATATTCGTGATTTTGCCGACCGCACCGTTGCGAACCAGTTCGCAGGCCTTTTTGAAGTGCGGCCACGGTGTTGCTGAACGCTGCTGGCTGCCGATCTGGAAAATCGCCCCGGTCCGATTCATCGCGTCGCTCATCGCACGCCCCTCGGCAATGGTCAAGGCAGCTGGTTTCTGCAGATAAACATCCATGCCCTTCAGCGCCGCTTCAATGGCTGGTTGTGCGTGCCAGTGATCGGGCGTTGAGATAATCACCGCGTTGATACTTTCATTGTTCAGCATCTCGCGGTAATCC
>JBDLJN010000196.1:0-4221 GCA_039714335.1 Planctomycetota bacterium | reverse complement strand
GTAATCTCCTTGAATATTCCACCTTCGATTATATAGTATATACACTATATAATAAGAAGTTGTCAAAGTCAAGCAAAAAGGAGTTTGCCATGAAAAAAAATATCCTCGCCGTAGAGTTTCTGATTTTTATGATCACCGAGTCGGTGCGTGGATGTGTAAGCTGTAATGATTTGGCGACGACCATTCAATTTGAAGCCGGCACGATGGCCAGTCGTCAGGCCTATCATCATAAAATGACGAACGCATCTGTTCGTTTCTTTGAGGCGATATTGGCCATTATTATGTTGTCCAAAACCCATACCGCCGTCCCTTTGCAATTCCGGCAATTCAAACGGATTCTTGTTCAGGACAGCACGGTCGTTAAGTTGCCTTCAAAATTAATGGATCTCTTTTCGGGTGTCAAAAATGCATATACACAGGTCTGTAACGCAAGGATACAGTGTGTCTATGATTTGTTGAGCGGTTCTTTTACGCAATGGTCGATGCATCCATACAGCAAAAATGATCTTGCCGTAGCCAACGAACTGCACGTCAGAACCGGCGATTTGGTTCTCAGAGACCGAGGGTATTTCACAGCCAAAGAATCCCGGCGAATCATTGAGGCCAACGGCGAATTTATCAGTCGTTATAAACATAAAACAACTCTCTATGATCCGGAAACAGGCCAGGAGATAGACTTATTCAGGCTGCTGAATACAGAAAGGAATATCGACAGAAAGGTTTTGATTGGAAAGGACGATCAGGTAGAAGTTCGTATTATCGCTACCGAAGTGTCCCAGGAAACCGCCGGTCGCCGCCGACAAAAGGCAAAAAAAGAAAGCAATGGCCATAATCCAAGCAAAGAGGTTTTGTTTTTGATGGGATGGACAATCTTCTTGACAACTCTCACCCGCAAAGACCTTGACATAAGCGATTTTCTTGAATTGTATGGGCTTCGCTGGAGGATCGAAAATATTTTCAAAACATGGAAAAGCCATTTTAACTTTGACAAAATACACACTGTTGGCGAAAACCAATTAAGGCTGATTCTTATGGCCCGATTTATTGCGATCACTCTGTTCTATGAAAAGATATATGTTCCATTATCAAAAACGGTGGCTAAAAAAAGTGATAAAAAGCTCAGTTTGATGAAACTGATGAGATATATCAGCAGAAATTTCAGGGCTATACCGCAGTTGCTTAAAGCTGCCTGCGGGTCTACGAAAAACTTAAAAATCGTGAAGAAATATTGCACCTATGACAAAAGAAAAAGGTTGAATTACGCGGAAAAAGAACTACAAATCTTGACAGCAATAGAGACAATAGTAAACTTAAGTTGACGCGTATGCCCAACGGGGCGAAAGATCATTAGAAAATTGAAAATTCCATTCAAAAAAACAATGCAGTAATGGCATCGCCGAAATCGCCCAACAACAGCGCGGCAGCACAAGTGAGCCCGAACAAACCGGCGTCCTCTGTCGCCACGCTTTTGTGCGGGCGGGAGATTTTACAAACTTGTTACAAACCGATTTCGCGTTTGTGTGGTATTATAGGCATCGGCCCGACCGTGCGGTCAGGCGCAGCCGTAAAGCTTATTTTAGAGCACTTTAATATTTTCTGCTCTGGCTTAGGCCGTCGTAAGGACGAGGCTGGAAAAGAAGAATACGCAATGATATTGAAATATCATGAGTCATTCTGATGCCGCCAGCCGAAGCTACAACAGGCATAAGGCGAGCACGAAAAATTAAATTGCTCTAATGCGAAAGGAGAAATCAAAATGAGCAAGAACCAACAGAACACCGCAATTCTTACCAGTCTGTTAATCTTATGGGTCGGCAGCGTATTTGGAAACGGTGGCCCGTTCGTCATCAAGTACCCCGACGGCGACCCCGCGGCCAAGGGCGTGCTGGCGCGCCTGGACCCGGACCTCAAACCCACCATCGAAACACGCCTGAAGGTCGTCAAGGAAAATCTCGATGTGACATTCAAAAAAGACCGAATGGTTGGCCCGGAAGGTTCCCAACCCCCGCTTGCCGCTGTCTCGGCGCGGTACACGATCCAAAATCCAACGGACGAGGTGATCACGGTGGATTTCGGCTTTCCTATTCTCCGAGGCGTGTATATGTCGCCGTATGGGATGAGCATGCAACCGGATGCAACCGTTACACTGGATCAAAAACGGATTGGCAGTACCATCATTTCCAACTCCGCCATCTACGGCATCATCCGCCAACGCGCACGGGAAACAATCGAAAAGGTCGTCGAAGCGGATCCAACGCTGAAAGGGCTGATGACTTCTGTCCAAAAGGCCAAAGGCAAAGAGGCCCGAGTAACGGCACAGCAGGCCCTGTCGGCCTACCTGGTCGACACAGAAAAATGGAGCAAACGGGATGCAGTCCTGATGGCCGAATATGCCGGCTTGGATATTGACAACTCAAAAAGCGGACACATTCCCCCGCCGGACCGAGGAAGGTCGGTATGGAGATCGGACCGCCAGATGCATGAGCTGATGAGAGCTAATCTGGGCCCACTGGCGGCCATTGGTGAACAGAAGGCCACCCAGTTTTTCGCACAGTTGGCCGGTTGTTTCGATGCCGATGCCGCGGCGGGCTACGAGGCCATCTTCGCCGCCTGGGGCGGCGATGTGCAGGAACGCTCGGTGGATATCGCAACCGGCAAGGTCCGCCCGCGCGAGATCAGTGTAGACGAAAAAATGCTGAAAGATGCGAATTACCGACGCACACACAGTGGCGATCCGGCTATTTATGCCAGGGTGGATTATCTCGATGAAAATGCCAAGATCACCGAAGTCGAAAAAGACGCCTGCCGGACGATCCTGAAGAACCTGCCCGTTGTGTTCACCTTCGCTCCGATGAACATCCTGCATTACCAGGTCACCTTCAAGCCCAACGCCACACAGGAACTGACCGTTGCCTATCAACAGTACGCCTACAGGGACACCCGCGACCCGGCCAGTTACCAGCTTGCCTATGTCGTCCACCCGGCCTCGTTCTGGGAAGAATTCGGCCCCATCCATCTGGAGGTTATGGTTCCCGACGGTGTTCGCTTGCAGGCCTGTGAAAAGGCGGGCATTCAGGAAGATGATACCGCAAAAAAGACTGAAAACGGCAGGCCGGACATTTACACCGGAACCGTCAAAGAAAAGACCGGCGAGATTTACTTAGCCATTGATGCGGATTCGTGGAATCAAAAAGTTCTCAAACAGCCCGTCGTGCAACCACCACAATCCGCAAAGGCCCAGACAGCGGGCAAGCCGTTGAGGAAATAATCCAATGTCGGACACGACGACACGCAGACAGTTCCTTCGCGCAGCCGGCGGTCTTGGAGCCGGCGCGCTGCTGGGCGCTGCGCCGGTGGCCTTTGGCAACACGGCTGATAAAGAGCCAAAGCCAAGCACCCAACGCAAGCTCATCGTCGTTCTCTTTGGCGGCGGCACCCGCAGCAGTGAATCCATCGACGACACCGAACACCGCTGGATCCCGCATCTGTGGAACGAGATGGTCCCGATGGGAACACTGTTTACCAACATACGCATCGAGGGCAAGGTTGTCCATCCCAACTCGGCCGGTTCCATCGCAACCGGCCACTGGGAATGGGACGACATCGACTGGTCCCGCCCGGTCGCACATCCGACCATTTACGAAATTAACCGCAAGGCCCGCACCGCCCCGGACACTGCGGCGTGGGCCTTTGTCTATGCGTCCATCCTCGCCAATACCGGCCAAAGCCGCGCGCCCGGCTATGGTCGAAAGTACGCCGCCAATGTGGTCGAGCCGCCGACGATCGCCCGTACCGCCGACGAGCAAATGGACCGGCTCATGCGGCAAAGCGCCGCGGCCGGCTCCACCGAGGCCCAACTGAAAGCCGCCGAACAATGCGCCGATTTGGCGCGTTCGCAAAGTCGTATTTCGCTGACGGGACTGCGCTCGCCGCAGGCCCGCGCGTTCGTCGAGCGTGAATATGCCGCGTGGAAAAAAGACGGCGCCACCACAAGCCACGATGCGTTTCTGGCCGACCGGGCGATTGGCTGCATGAAGACGTTCGCGCCGGATGTGATGACGGTGGCCTTCGGAGAGATCGATTGTGCGCATTACGGCTCGTGGTCGCGTTATGTCGAGGCCATCCTGTATTTCATCGATCCGGATGAAACTGATCCTGACAAACCGACACAAATATGGACACAAGGTGAAACAGAATCAAGCAGTTGTTGGTTCCCTACTA
>JBDLJN010000195.1:0-4236 GCA_039714335.1 Planctomycetota bacterium | reverse complement strand
GTTTGTGGTCATCGCCGGCTTAACGATTGGAGCGGCATTTCTTCTTCAGCTGAATGCGCCAGGGGTAGGGGTAATAATTGTAGGTTTAAGCGCAGGTTTTATTATCACCCAAAAATATACCTTCTATTGCCCCCATTGCCAAAAAAAGACGCAACACCTGTTTACTACTCTTAACTGCTGCCCAAAGTGTGGCGATGGCAAAAACTGAGCGGGTAAAAACGCTTCACTTGCCGCCGAGAATGTCTAGGGATGTTATCTGGCGGTGCGCGTTGTCTGATTGTTAAAGGAACCAGGTCATGACCCCATTTATTATTATCTTCGGCACACTGACTTGTTTGGCCGGAATAGTGATTTTAGTGAATCCGGAAATAATATTCGGCTTTTTACGAAAAAATTACGCCAAGATCGAGTTACAAATATTAGCTGTAACAATAAGGCTGGTACTTGGTGCATTCCTTATATATCAAGCAGGTATTTCTAAATATCCTTTTGTCATTGAAATTATTGGTTGGCTATCAATAGTCGCAGCTGTATTTTTCGCTGTAATAGGACGTAATAATTTTAGCCGGTTAATGGTCTGGGCCTTATCGCAAGTGAAAACCTTGGGGCGTGTTGGCGGCGTCATTGCCTCAGTTTTTGGTGCTTTTTTAGTTCATGCGTTTATTTAGTAGAAACATGCAACAACATAATAAGGCGCTACCTTTAGGCGGTGAACCTCCCCTCGTTTTAGTGGACATAAAAATCTAACTCAAACGGAAGTGCATAATGGCAAGCAACAACACCTAAAACATCGCAACACCCCAGCCCTCTCAGCCCCAGGAAGGATTTATCCCAAGTAGCAAAGGCTATTGATTCTTTTCCCGCTGCCGGTTGGAAAAAATCTGCTATAATGGATCACAAACCGTTCTCCATTATCAACAGATTGAGGAGTTAACCATGTTCACCAGAATCCTGACCACCCTGATGTTTGTTTTCCTGATTCCCCTCTCCGCCTACAGCGCGGACGGCAGGTGTACTACAGGAGATTGCCGTTCGGGCTCCGGCACTTTCGTCTTTAATGACGGCTCAAAATATGTCGGTCAATTCAGCGAGGGCATGCCCGGTGGCCAGGGAATAATGGACATAAAAGGGGGAGATCAATATACCGGCGGATACAAAGACGGGGTCAGGTTCGGCAAGGGCACCATGAAGTATGCCAATGGCGATATCTACGAGGGAGAATGGCAGTACGGCGAGCCCAGCGGCAATGGTGTCCTGACCCTTGCCGATGAGAGCAAGTACGAGGGAGCCTTCGGTAACGGGGCCTATCATGGCCGGGGCACCTTTTACTATACCGACGGCAGCGTCTATTCAGGTGAATTCAAGAACGCCATCATGGCGGGCGAAGGAGCTTCCACCCGACCCGAAGGCTGGAAATATGAAGGCCACTTCGCACACGGCCAGCCACACGGCCGGCCATGCACGGACACGAAACCGCTCAACGCTTGCCAAGCAATGCATCCAATCGGATACAAATTACTTTAACTGGGATGTGGCCACCTTCAAGAGGGCATGGATTCGATCTCCGCTTAAGGCTATCGAGCAGATCGAAAGCGGGCCAGTGGTTTTTGACGAGCTACACAAGTATCCGCATTGGAAAAACAGTTTAAAAGGACTTTATGATCAGATAGGCGAGCAGATACCCATTATTGTCACGGGCAGCGCACGGCTTGATCTCTATAAGAAAGGGGGGGACAGTCTGCTGGGGAGATACCTTCCGTATCGTCTCCATCCGTTGACGGTTGGAGAACAAGCGGAACTGCCGCATGATCCGGACCACATTGAAAAAGGTAATATTCAATATCCGCTGAAAGATCTTATGGCTTTTTCCGGTTTTCCGGAACCCCTGCTGGGTGCTTCCGAAAAAAAAGCCCGCCGCTGGTCCAGGCTTCGCGAAGAGCAGATCGTTCGGGAAGATGTTCGGGATGTCAGCAACATTCAAAACCTTGAACTGATCAAGTTACTGATAGGGCTGCTTCCCGGCAAGGTCGGCAGCCCGTTGTCCATCAATAGCTTGAGAGAAGATTTGCAGGTTGCCTATGCAACGGTAAGGGAGTGGATGGCTGTTCTGCAGAACCTGTATGTATGTTTTCGGGTTCCTCCCTATTCACGCAACATATCGCGATCGTTGACCAAAGAGTCCAAGTATTACCTTTTTGACTGGCTGCCTATAGAAAAGCAGGGTCCTCTGATCGAAAATATCGTAGCCGTCCATCTGCAAAAGGCATGTCATTACTGGACGGATCTTGCTTATGATCGGTTTGAACTCTGCTATATCCGCACCCGTGAAAAGCAGGAAGTTGATTTCTGTGTTGTCCGGGAGAATAAACCATGGATGCTAGTGGAATGTAAATCGCGGCATACGACGATTTCAAAAGCTTTGAAGAAGTTTGCCGGTCTGTTTCCGGGCGCTAAGGCATTTCAGGTCACCTTAGCGGACGTTGACCGGGTTGTTCCCGGAAGCAGGATTCGGCTGATGAATGTTGAAAAATTTTTGTCGATGTTTGTTTGATAGCCGCTTTACTAAAGTTTCGCAGATGCTATTCGAGTCTGTCTGATAATAGTATCCTCAATAATATCGATAAAGTGGAACAAAGTATCAGGTTCAATCTTGTAACAAAGTACATCACTTGACCTGATAATCAGCTCTTTGACATTTGCCCATAGCGATTGAGCCATCATCAGCAGGCTCTGATCATCAGCCAGTTGCCGGAACAACGGGCCTACCGGGCCGGTTAGTCTTCGCTTGCTTAAAACATACACCAGCAGCAAGTAGCGGATCATCACCAGGCTTTGACAGGCGATCAGCGCATCGAATGTATTGCTCTGCTCCTTTGACATATACAGCATCTGCTTGGCGTCTTTAAAAAAGACCTCAATGGACCAGCGTCGTGCGTAGTAGTCCAGGATTTGCGATGGTTCCATTTCAAGGTCCGTGCAAAGCAGCGGCTGCCAGTTTTTACGGCCATCAGAGACAAACAGCAGTCGCACATCTCCGGTTTTCGGCAAAGTTACATTCAGGCAAACTCCTTTTACGTTGTGCAGTGACAGCCACTGGGTCTTTTTCTTGGCCACCTGCTGCCATAGCTGCTTGAGCGTATATTGCTGGCCCTGGTAGCGGTATTTTACACGACCTCTTTTCAGTCGACAGATGACACCGTAGCCGATCGAATAAATACTACTGATGATTTTGTCATGTGCAAACCAGCTGTCAAACAGGACAAACGAGGCATCAATGCCCTGATTCCATGCCCGGGCAACCATTTGCACCAGCGCGTCTGTTTTCTTATCCAGCGCTTCTTTACGTCGTTTCCAACCGCAGGTGCGTTTGTCGATGGACCGCATCCGATTGTTGGGCCGATTCGATGAACTGATTAAGGCCATATCAACAGGATAAAAGTTGATCCCGTTATGATAGCCCAATTGCAAATGGCAGTTGCCTAAAATCGAACGGCCGATTTTATGGTCAAAATGGTAGCTGACCAGCTCGATGTTTTTACCGGTCTTGGCTGATATGGAATCATCGGCAATCAGCACCTTTTCTTTCAAGGGCGTATCATCGCTATGGGCAATGACTTTCAATGCCAGAAAGTAGACAAATTTGCGCCAGTTGAACCGCTCATGATTAATGAACCGATAATAGGTATCTTTTTGAGCGTCTATCTGGTTTTCAAGACACTTGCTGGACCAAAAATCTGTCAACTTTCTTTTCAAAAAGGGAAGCAGAACGAATAGAAACATCAATGATATCGCTGCATATCCCTTATTTTTGGTAATACCGCTGCGATTTAAAAGCGATCTGAATTTAAGCTCACTAAAGGCGCGGTTGAGTTCCGTATCGATGGAAATTGTTTGGTTTTGAATTTGTTTTTGCAAAGAGAGGGAAAATGAGCTAATTGAATTCATGGCGGTTCCTTTTCTTAGTATTATTAGGTGTTTGGCAATGTCTAATATACTAAAAAGCGGGCCGCCTTTCAATCATTTTCCTTATAATATCATAAATTTATCCCTTTCTTTGCACTGAATTTTAACTGCGAAACTTCAGTTACAAAGTCAAATCACAGGTTCGGTATGGAAGTTGTGGTTGAAAAAAAGATCCAGAATTATATATTTTCAATGTTCTCTAATTTGTTTAACAGCTTCTTAAGATTTTTCTGTTTCCCTTTTCCCCTTAACTTTTTCTGAGATTGAGTATAA
>JBDLJN010000194.1:0-4251 GCA_039714335.1 Planctomycetota bacterium | reverse complement strand
GGCGGTGCATTGAAAATATCGAATCCGCCTGTTCGGCGCTGCTTTTATTAACCAAGGGGGAATACGTGACCGATCTGGCCAAGGGACTGGACCAGGCCCTGGTCTGGGAGCCCCGGGGCGTGTTTTTAATCGTCACGCCCAACAATATCCCCATGCACGCCTGGTCGTCTTTTGTCCCCTATGCCATCGCCAGCGGATGCCCGACGATTGTCAGCCCGAGCAAGGTCGATCCGGTCTGCATGGATGCCGTATTTCGGGTCACCGACGAGGTGAAAGGATTTCCGCCGGGACTGGTCAACCTGGTACACGGCGGTGGCGACGTCAATCAAAAAATCCTGGCTCACCCTGCAGTCAAAGGCGTCGGGTTTATCGGCTCGACCCCCGTCGGCCAGATGCTGTTCGAACAGGCCGGAAAGCTGGGCAAAGAGGCCTCCATTAACGGAAATGGGAAAAACCATGTGGTAATTATGCCCGATTGCGATGTGGACGCAGTCGTTAATGGTCTCAAGCGAGGATGCTACGGAATGGCCGGCCAGCGCTGCCTGGGGTCGGACAACCTCCTCTTTGTCGGCAACTCCTATGACGCGGTTAAAGAAAAACTCATCGCCGCCTCCGGTCAGATGAAACTCGGTTACGGGCTCGATGAATCAACGGAACTGGGGCCCATGGTTTCCGAAAAGGGCCGGGATAAGGTGGTCCGGTTTATCGAAAAGGGGCTCGCCGAGGGGGCCAAAGTACTTCTTGACGGTCGAAATCCAAAAGTGGCCGGCGGTGAAAACGGTTTTTTCCTGGCCCCAACAATTTTAGATGAAGTCGACATTGATATGCATATTGCCCGGGAAGAGGCCTTCGGGCCGGTGGTCAACCTGATCCGTACCAAAGATCTTGACCAGGCCCTGGACTGGATCAACAATAAGGACAACTATGGTCATTCCGGATGCATCTTTACCCAGGACGGCGCCGTAGCTCGAAAATTCACCCAGGCGGCCGATGTGGGCAATATCGGAATCAATGTCCCCGTCCCCCAGCCCTACGCCTTTTTTCCGCTGGGATCGAAGAACGAATCGGCCCTGGGCGTGGCCAAATCGCGGATTGATTCTTTGCGATTGTTTCTGGACCAGAAGACCATCACCGCACGGTGGGCATAATATAGTCTTCCGGATAAAGTTTTTGGACTGCGTTATCGGTCGCCCCCCTTTGACGACGTACGGGGTGTACGACTTACTCAGGGCGACTCCCTCTGGCCTTGCCAAAAACATTATCTGAAAGCCTATAGAGGAAGAATATCGAACCACGCTAAAGACGTGGTCTATGGATAGGAACCGCAGAATGACGAATTAAACACTCAGGGTTCGCGCAAAAATAAGTTTACATTTTTAGGCGTTGAGGCGCCCGACTGGCAAGGCACAAAAGCTAAGGAATATCGTGATATTCCGTGCTTTTGTAACGCCGCCAGTCGGGATGGATCGACGGATAAAAATGTGAAGTTATTTTTGCGCGAGCCCTTAGTTGTTAATCCCTGCATCTTGAAAAGCCTTCTCTAATAAATCCCGCACTTTCAATTCTGATGCCCAGTGTTGCAGATAATTTTTATCCAATGAATCCTTTTGTACTTTGAGTACACCCAGAACATCATTCCACTGGCGCTCGGATACGCCCCCTCCCAAATGAAACCACACCAGTTTATTCAAAACGATATCTTCGGGAGACACAAGATAAAATTCAACGTCTCTCCGGTCTTCATCCAATGTATCTTTTCTTCTTCTTTTAAATGTTTCTATATCGTATGGTTTATTTTTTGAAATAAAAACATCAATTTTAAGCATTGTTTCAAGATGGATCATGTTGAATGATGAAGATCTTCTGATAGCATCCAGAATCATATTTTCATCTATATAATAAGAGTGTTCAAGCATTCTGACAAGAGATCGCACATGATTTTGTTTTATGTCCGACACGATGTCAACATCCATTGTTGAACGTGCAATTCCGTATGCAGAACTAGCCACTGAGCCTCCGATGAAATAAAGAATGCCTAGTTTTTCAAAAGCTTCGGTAACTGGCTCTGTTGCTATAAGGATATCTGGATTTTTCATTATGGTTTGGTTTCCATGTATTCACGGAGAAGACCGGCTAATTTTTCTCCATAATGATAAGACACAAATTTCAAGTCCAGTTCCTTTTTATCTAAATCGGGATTGGCTCTCATGATTGCCCGCCGTGACAGCCATATGGTGCTTTCAGACAGTGAACGCACTTTTGAGATTCTTTTTGCGATACTCGAGTTGCGAATTAACGATATTTGCAATTCTTCTATTTCAGGATGCGTATCAAGGGACTGTGTTATCATTTTCCTGTTTTCCTCTTAATTGGCTAACAAATCTGTAGCAAAAGACAATTTTAAGCTACTTTTTGAAATTTTCCTCTAAACTTTCTCTCCAGAGGGGTTCAATTAAATATTCCATTGCGAGTGATATTTTGGCTTTCGATAGGCCTACAGCCATGCCTGCTCTCCTCATGTCCCCGAACATTTTTTTGCTGAACATTTGAATTTCCTTTGAAAACATGTTTTACGTAATATTATTCAATCCTTGGCATCGTCCTGTATCACCTACTGGCCATGGAGTCACCGTTAACTTTGAGCGGGGTAAAACTTGTTGGGTTAATATCTGAAAATCGCGCGTGTGAGCCGGTCTGAGTGAATACAATTATTCTGTGTTCCATTTAGTTACCCCAGTTTTCGATTTTTACAGATTTAATTCTCTTGAATTCTTTTTCATTATTTGTGATCAATATTAAATCTTCAAGATACGCATAGTCAAGATCCTGTTGCAGGACTTGGAGGACGCCAAGCACATCCGTCCACTGCCGTTCCGAGACATTGCCGCCGAGTTGATACCAGACCAGTTTATGGACAATGATGTCCTCAGCACTTGTTGAAAAGAGCGTTTCTTCCGGATCTTCAGACAGTTGATATGGCTGGCGTCGAGACATTTCTTCTTGGGAGATGGCATCCGGTTTGAGAATGAAGACGTCAATTTTGAACATCGTCTCAAGGTGAATGAGGTTGAATGAACGCTGATAGTGTATGGCTTCACGAATCATCTCAGCATCGACGTAAAATGTTGCCTGAAGCGCCTTCACCAATTCGGGAACATGGCGATTCGTGACGTCTGCCACAAGATCCACATCATGGGTTGCTCGTGGAATGCCATGCAGCGAACTGGCGAGCGACCCGCCAATGAGATACCGAATCCCGAGTGATTCAAACACGTGTGCTACCGTCTGCGTAATGTGGAGTGGTTCTGCCAGCATCATGTCAATAGCCTTTCTCCTGCGGATCCCAGTCAAACACGCGCTGCATGGTATCACGATCAAGCCACAGCGCGGCGAGTCGAAGGCGTTGTTCCCGTTCAGAAATCGCGCCATATTGCCGCCGAATACGCGCCAACGCCAGTTGTTGTACCGTCTTAGTCAACTCCCGGACACGTGCCAACTTTTGCGAGGGTGACATCTGTCGATACCGTTGAATCAAGATGTTCTGAATCTGCGGCGATGTATCAGACATGCGGTATTTCATGCTGTACCTTCTCCTTATCATGTTCGGCTCTCTGGTCACTCTCGTTCTCCTGTTGGAAATACACGCAGAACCGGGGAAATTTGTCAAGGTTTTCGAACGAAAAGTCTGCGGATCGTCGTCCAAGCCATCGGGTGGCGCGAAGCGCGACCAATACAATTTACGTCAAATTCAGCAGCTTCACGTCTCCCGCGTGCCGGTGCGCCGTGTTCGAAGTTATGGAATGCCGCCATGCGTTCGCGGTGCACGGGCACACAGCGGCAACTGACTCACTGTTTCGTTTCACCGCCATTGTTTCGAGAGAACGGCAACAGCAAAATGTCTTTTCACGAGCTATAAGAGCGCCTGAACTGAGGGGCTGGCGAAGCGTTGCACTAGAGGCACTTACGGCCTATAGCTATGCACCTAAACGAATTTGAAAAATGCGCAAGATATAGCCAGTCCCACTCCAGTGAATTGTTGGACGAAGCCGCTACGCGGCAAGCAAAAACGCCCCGAATTCATATAAATATTGTAACCTCCTGTCTTTTTGCAATAAAAAGAAGATGCACTGTCAATATCGACAGTAAACAACCCTTAGGGCCCCGGAAATAAATAAATATACATCTTGCTTGTCTTTTGGCCCGTCTGCTGCGTTACATCCACCGGCACATATCCTGATATGCACCGGCGGA
>JBDLJN010000193.1:0-4269 GCA_039714335.1 Planctomycetota bacterium | reverse complement strand
GCTCCAGCATTGATATCGCTGCCTCCAGATATCCTTCTTCCTTGAGACGCAGCGCCTCGGAAAGGACCGGATCAACTTTGGTACTCGTGTCCTCATCTTGTGCATCGATATAATCATCCGCGTCCGGAAGGGGATTTTGCGAAGCCGCTATGTTCTTATCGCTACCGTCAATTCGGATCGCCGGACAATTGACCTCTGATATCACTTTATGCCTGAGAAAAGCCCCGATGGATAAAATAACTGCCAGAACCGCCAGCGTGAACAGGACATCGCTTTTCCTGTGAATCATAAAGCTGCCTCCCATGGTATTTTAGCTTTCAAACCTGCGGCATTGGCCAGTTGTATATTCAATCCCGGCCGGGCATTGACCTCCATGACCATTGGGCCGCGGCAATGATCGATCACAATATCCACGCCCAAATATCCAAGACCAAAAATATGAGAACTTTGAGTTGCCATATCAATAATATTTTCCCAATGCGGTATCCGGATTCCGGACAACGGCTTATTCGTATTCGGGGTATGCGTTATACAACGGTCCCTATAGACCGCCTGTGTCGTTATTCCTGTCTGCAGGTCAACACCCAGCCCCAAAGCACCCTGATGCAGATTTGCCAATCCGCCGGATTCGACTGTCGGCACCCGTGCCATGGCCATGAGGGGAGTATTTCGATACAGGATAATACGGAAATCCGGCAGTCCTCCAAACGAGATATCCCTGAAAGTGTCATCAGAAACTATCAGCTGCTCGATAAACGCTGAATCAGAGACTTTTTCAAGCGAAAAACACCCCGTCAGTATCCGATAGATATGGGCCCGAAGTTCCTCAAAACTGACGTCCTGGCCGCCGGTTCGTAATAAACCATCCGTATCGCGCTGGACAACTAAAATCCCGCGTCCTCCGCAACCGCGGCCGGGCTTGACCGCAAAACCACTGAGTTGACCAATATCTTCGGCCAGGCACAAAAGATCACGATATTGGTTATAAACAGCCAGCGTTTCAGGATGTGCAATGTGATGCTCCGCCAACAACTGTTTACACAAAAGTTTGTTATCCGCCCGGGGGAAATGACGGCGGGGATTCAGCGGATACACACACGCCAGATTGCGAGCGTTGATACCCAGCATACCATTTCGGACATTTCGCATCCCGTCAATAAACCGCTTGATCACCTTTGCCGCTCCAAAACAAAGTCTCTAAAACGGACATATTCCAACAGCCGAAGGCCGGGCCACCGGCCAATGATAAAGAATAAAGCGAGAATTAATAACTGGGTCTCAGGAAAAGCCAGAACGATAGAACCGAGGATTTCCAAATTCATTATGCCATATGAAAAACACGCCACCAATACCGTCATAACACAAACCTTGATTGCAGTGCCAATCCCTTCTTCTTCGGTCATCACCGAAAAACGCTCGATCGTCATGGAAATAATAACAAGCGGAAACAGACTGACCCGGCTGGACAAGGTAAGTCCTTTGGCAGCGCTCAGGATCGAAATTCCCAGCATCGTCAGGGAAGTGACGGTCAGCATCACGCCGAGCCGCGGTGTTTGCAGCAATTGAAAGCGTTCAAGGAAAAGCCGTACCAAGGTCCCTACGGCAAGAATAATGATAAAAAGCAGCACGCCCCAGGTCAACCCTGTCCCCTGAAATGCCACTGCCAACAGAGCCGGGGCAAAAACGCCAAATGTCAACACACCCAGAATATTGCGAGAAAATGTTACAACCAAGGCGCCGACGGGAAATAATAAAATGACCCTTAAAAGTTCGATCGGAATATGAACCTGCTCAAATAATCCCCACAGGTTTAACAGTCCCGTCAATCCGGCGGTATTTGCAGGGGCGGCAAGAAGCGGGCTGGCCGTAAAGCTGTAATGAAAATTGATATCTCGAGTGTGCTTGATCAGGGGAAGTTCGCCATAATACAAAACCAGATATTTCATCGGTTTTTCAGCAAAATAATTATTCAACGGGCAAAACGGCACCCACCGACCCGCAATCCACGCCTCGACCCAGAGATGAGAAGATGTCCACGTACTGTCTTTTAAGATCAGCCCGCCAACCAACCGGGCGGGAATCCCGGCATGCCGCAAAAGCGCGGCGAACAATCGGGATTTGCCTCCACACGAGGCCTCTTTCAGCCTGAAACAGGTCAGCGCATCCGTCGTTCCGGTGATTTTGACCGATTCAATTGACAGATGGCAATAGTCATACGCACGCCGGACAGTTTCGGATATATTGCCTCGATGCTCTTGAGGAACAACCGCTTCAAACAGTGAAGCGATTTCTTCGGAATCCGACTGGATCGTCTCTGTTGCCAGCAGATACGGTTGTACCCAGGACGGATAATTCTCAGGCAACGCCAGCGATGGAGCCAACTCATAGCGTTCATGGCTCGTTCGAACCGTACAGAAATACCCCAGCTTTTGCTGGTCGCTGACCTGCCTGCCCGTCCAAACTCCATAACGAGCATTTCGGCCGCTTTCAATAGAAAAAGGGAAGCTTGAGGATTGGACGCTTTCGTCCCGAACGCTCTGGGCAGTTGTTTCAATCGGCAGTGTCATTCGGACCGAAACATCCTCGCCGTGTCCCTGAAGCAGCATATCGACCATAAACTGGTAATGCCGTTCGGGCAACAGCGCATTCATTTCTGAGCCAACGGTGGAAAGTCTCCAAAAAACAGTAACAAGACAGCCGGCAACCAGCAATGAAATAGTCAATTTATCTCTGAATCGGAGCATTTTAAGTATATCCCTTAATTCACAAAGTAAACAAGCCCAGTTCATACCCCGGGCCTGTTTTTTATACACTTTATTGCCTCACTTGCTTCAGAACTTCTTGTTATTAATGTTTGAAGTGGCGCTTGCCGGTAAAGACCATGGCAATACCGAGTTCGTCGGCTTTGGCAACCACTTCGTCATCCTTTTTGGAGCCACCGGGCTGAACGATACAGGCCACGCCAGCTTTGGCCGCATTTTCGACATTGTCCGGGAATGGGAAGAACGCGTCCGAACCCATCGCGGCGCCCTTTGCCGTATCGCCGGCCATCTTGAATGAGATCAGGCCGGATTCGACACGGTTCATCTGCCCGGCACCGACGCCGACCAGTTTTTTGTTGTTCACCAAAGTAATCGTATTGCTCTTGACATGCTTGGCGGTTATCCAGGCAACTCTCAAATCTTCCAATTGTTCATCGGTCGGCTTCAGCTTGGTCGGGAAGGTCAGTTGATCCGGTTCCCACGCCACCAGGTCACGCTGCTGCAGGAGCAAACCGCCCACGATACAGCGGACATCGTATTCCGCGGCATCCATTTTGGTACAGTCAATCGGCCCGGTTTCCAGCAGCCGCACCCGCTGCCCCCACGCCTTCAGTGAGCGAATCGTCTCAACGGCGTCCGCATCATAGGATGGCGCGATGATCACCTCTGCAAAAAATCCGGCCGCACCATTTACCTTGCCAAATCGTGCATAGGATTCCATGATGACAGTCGCCAGTTCCTTATCGACATTGCGGTTCAGGGCCACAATACCGCCGAACGCACTGACCACATCGCCGAGATACGCTTTTTCATAAGCTTTCGCAATATCGTCGTCAACCGCACAACCGCACGGATTCATGTGCTTGACCACCACCGCGGCCGGTTCGTCGAATTCTTTCACCAACTCGAATGCCGCATTGGTATCCATCAGATTGTTAAAGCTGATCGGCGTGCCGCCATCCAGCAGTTTGGCATTACCGACGCTTACTTCTTTGCTGTCGGCCAGTTTGTAAAACGCCCCTTTTTGGTGGGGGTTCTCGCCGTAACGCAACTCGTTCTCTTTAACGACCGCAAGCGAGACACGTTCCGGGAACAGGTCATCGGCCTGAGCATTGAGATATTTTGCGATCGCCGCATCATAAGAAGCGGTGAGTGAAAAAGCCGCCCACGCAAACTCGGTTCGCAGCAGCTGACTTGTCGCCCCGTTTTTGTCCTTCATTTCGGCCAGGACTTTGTCATACTGGCTTGTGTGGGTGACAATGGTTACAAACTTATTATTTTTAGCCGCCGAACGCACCATACTGGGGCCGCCGATATCGATATTCTCAATCGCCTCTTCGAGCGTACAACCCGGTTTGGCCACCGTCTGCTCAAACGGATACAGATTCACGCACACCAGGTCAATCGGCTCGATCTGATGTTCTTTCATCGCCGCAGCGTGTTCGGCATTGTCCCGCAGACCCAGCAGGCCGCCATGAATTTTTGGGTGCAGAGTCTTGACACGTCC
>JBDLJN010000192.1:0-4298 GCA_039714335.1 Planctomycetota bacterium | reverse complement strand
GCGAATCAAACAGATCGAATGCCCTGTCCTGGTCATTCACGGCAAACGGGACTCGGTGATTCCCTTTTTACACGGTACCACACTCTTTCGGGAAGCGAACTCCCCCAAGATAAAATATTGGGTCAACCGTGCAAACCATAATGATCTGCGACAAAAAGCAGGTAGTAATTACTGGAAAGCACTGCGCAACCTTAAAAGAGTAATCAAGCTTACCAAAGAAAAAAAGACGGCTTCGAATGTTAGAGAAAACCCTTAACCTGAGGAAAAACGGCTGGATGCCAAATCCTGCCGTCGCTAGAAAGCTATGGCAAGGCAAGCAAGTCCGGGGTGACATAAAAGAATTTTTCAGATTTTTTGAACAAATAGTTAATATATTAACTATATATAAGTAGACAAATAGAAAGGGTTTTGCGATGTTGTCAAAGAAACTTGTTATATTAGGGAGCATTATTATTTTTCCACTGCTGGCTATCCTTATCTTTCCCATGACCGGCTGCGCCGAAAAGATGATGTATTTCCCGCCAAAGGCAAGCTATGCGGATGAGCCGGAGGTTATCAAGATACCCGTCAACAGAGATGAGACGATCTCGGCGGTGTACTTGGACGGGTCGCCGGAGGGGTATACCCTGCTGTTCAGCCACGGTAACGCCGAAGACATCGGGCAGAATTTACCGTTTTTCCGGCAATGTCAGCGAAACGGATTCGGCGTGTTTGCCTATGACTACCGGGGCTACGGAACCAGCGACGGCAAACCCACTGAGCAAAACACCTATCAGGACATCGATGCGGCCTACGCCTATCTTATTGAGACCCTGAATATCCCGGCGGATCGAGTCCTTGTGCATGGCCGATCCATCGGCAGCGGTCCGGCCTGCTATTTGGCAACCCGGAAACCGGTCGCCGGGCTTATCCTCGAAAGCGCTTTTACCTCGGCATATCGTGTCGCACTTGGATTCTCGCTGCCGTTTGATCCGTATGACAATCTTTCGCGTTTTAAAAATGTACGGTGTCCCGTGCTGATGATTCATGGTCAACAGGACCGTGTTGTTCCGTTCCGACATGGCCAGACACTTTACGATGTCGTCAGCGAACCCAAAATGAAATACTGGGTGCCAGACGCCGGACATAATGACTTATTCTACAAGGCGGGAAAGAATTACTGGAAAACACTGCATGAATTTGAAAAACTTCTCCAGCGTACACAGATAGAAAGGAGATCAAAATGTTAGCGGCATTATCTTTATTATCATTTTTTGAGCGAAGGGAGGTTGTTATGAAACCGAAGGTTCAATGGTACGCATTGAGGATGCGGACTGTTTTGCTGTGCGTGGTGCTTATCGCGGCCGCTTTCAGCTATGTGGGCTGGCGGTACTACAACGCCCTGCGTGTTCGGACGATGGGAACCGGTCCGGCGGGGCCGCCGGTGGCCGCGGCACCGTTTGAAAGGGTGTGGAACGAACAGGACGTTGTCTTCCTCGGCGTCGGCGACAGCATCACCCGCGGCTACGGGGCACCGGGCGGGCTGACCTATTTCAATCTGCTGAAACAAAACAACAATGCAAGATATCCGGATATGCGGGGCAGGGATCTGTCCAGCGTCTTTCCAAAGCTGACCGCGAGAAATGTCGCCGTGGATTATACGATCTCGCAGGAGCATATTGACTTTCAGCTTGTTAAGATCCCGCGTTACGGACCTGATGTGCGCGGTGTCATCGTCCTCACGTCCGGCGGCAACGATCTGATCCATGACTACGGCCGCAGCGAACCGCGGCATGACGCGATGTACGGCTGCAGCTATAAACAGGGGAAGCAATGGTGCGAGATGCTAAAGGGGCGACTGGATACGCTGCTGACCGGCCTGATGGAAAAGTTTCCCGGCGGCTGCGATATTTTCTTTGCGAATATCTATGACCCAACCGACGGCGTGGGCGACCCGCAGACCGTGATGATGAATCGGTGGGGCGATTGCGTCAAGGTGCTGGGACTGGCCAATGAAAAGATCGCCGAATTGTGCGAAAAATATCCGAATGTCCATCGGGTCGATATTCATACGCCCTTTTTGGGGCACGGCATCCATTGCGATGAGCCCTGGCGAAAGCACTATCACAAAGACGATCCGCATTTCTGGTATGCGCCGATCCTGGAAGACCCGAACATCCGCGGCCACGATGCGATCCGGCGCGTGTTCCTGGATGAAATGATTCAAGTCTATGCACAATGATGCGATGGCAATCGTATAGAATAACAGGAGGTCGCCATGAAAGACACATTGAATCGATATCGTTTGGCGGGGGCGGCAGGAGGAGTGCTGCTGGCGGCGGGACAGTTTATCGGGCCGCTGTGTGTGTTTCAGCTTATCGCCCTGCTGCCGGTGATGGTCCTTGCGATTCGGGACAGGCGCCCGCGGCCGGCGGCGCTGGCGGGGCTGTATATGGGCATTGCCTGCATGATCCCGCAAATTATATACTTGCGTATGCCGGTGCCTGTTACGGCGCTTCTGCTGGTCTGGATCACGATCCTGCTGATCGTGCTGTGCATGGCGATTGCAACCTTCCTGCCGCGTCACGAAATCCTCGGGCCGCTGGCGGTTGGGGCTGTGTGGGCTATTCTTGACTGGATCAACTATACCGCGGTGCCGGTCTGGGGTATGGCGCAGTCCTTCGCGCGAAGCTGGACGGCGTATCCGTTCGCGATCCAGTTCATTTCTGTTACCGGCATCAGCGGCGTGCTGTTTGTGATCGGGACTTTGCAGGGATTGGCGGCTCATATCATTATTAGGAAACAGGTCGAGTATAACCCCCTCCCTTCAAACCCCTCCGGCCAACCCCCTCGTCACTTCGTGACACTGGCCCTTGGCAGGGGGAGAGCTTCTGGTCCTTTGCAGGGGAGGAGCTTTTGCTGCTTTACAGGGGGAGAGCTTTTATTTGCGATCATCGTATTGCTGATAGTCTGTGTTAATGCTGTGATCTGGTTTCAAAAGTCGGATGGTTCTATGAAAGTCGCCGCGGCGGGATGGGTCTTTGATGACCGCAGCCACACGATCAATCCCAATGGACCGGTCGGCTTTGAAAAACTGTTCGCCGGGCCCGCTAAAGACACCGCCCTACAGGGCGCCCGCATCTTTACGACAGGTGAGTTGGGCTTTTACATCGCCCAACACGAATGGGATGAACGAATCGAGCAATTTGCAGCGGTTGCTCGCGAGAATGATCTCTGGCTTGTGGTGGGTTACTTCAATATCAGTGACGATGAAAACCGCGTCTTTTTTATGTCGCCGGAAGGGACGATCGTTCACGAATATACGAAGACACACTTAACACCGTTTGAGCCGGGGCATAAGGGCAATGGGGATTTGAAAACGATCGAGGCGGACGGTTTGACTGTCGGCGCGATGATCTGCCAGGATGATAACTTCAGCAAACGGACCCGTTATTACGGCAATCTTAAGGCCGATATTGTCCTGTGCCCGACGGCGGACTGGTGGACGATCAAGGATGCGCACCTGCAGGCCGTTCGCGCCAGGGCGATCGAATGCAACTACCCCATTGTCCGCGGTGCCGCCTGCGGGGTCAGTGCGGTGATCTCGGCAAAAGGAAATGTGCTGGCCCAACATGACCACTACCGCGACGGCGGCGGTTATGTGATCGCGGATATTCCCATCTATAAACACAGGACGTTCTTCAGCCGCTTCGGGCATGGACCGTCATTGATCGCAGCGGGAGCCTGCATCGGGCTGTTTATTCTGAATCGGCGCAAAGAAAAACGCCGGTGTTGACATACCGGCGTTTTGCAACCGGCGCAATACTATTAATCAAACCGAATTCCGGTTGATTTCCTGGTTGCCTTTTTCTTCCTGGCGGCTTTTTTCTTTTTTGCTACTTTTTTCTTGGCCTTCTTCTTGGTTGCTTTCATCTGTGCCGGCTGTGTGCCGTCAGAGACTTTCCGAGTCACTTTCATCGGAGTGGCTTCATGGCCGTGGGTTGATTTCTTGGTTGCCTTTTTCTTTTTAGCTGTTTTCTTCTTCGTTGGAACTTTTTTCTTAGCGGCTTTTTTCTTTTTGGCTACTTTTTTCTTTGCCATTTTGAGTACCTCCATTCGCACAATAAACACTCTGTTCTGTTTCCAAAGACCCGAGGGTCTTTCCGATTACTCCTGTTACCAGTTTTCCGATTCCAGCGGCCGTGTCAGGCCGTGCAGGCGGATGTTCCGCGTCCGGATCAGGTCGTGCAGATGCACCTTGCCGATCTCGATACCCCAGCCGGTAATCTCCTGCCGAAAGCGTTCGACGATCTGTTTTT
>JBDLJN010000191.1:0-4346 GCA_039714335.1 Planctomycetota bacterium | reverse complement strand
GGGCCAACGACCGCCCGGATCAACTCATCCAGCTGGCGGGTTATTTCCAACATATTAGCCGGGCGTTTTGCGGGTTTATCCCTGACACATTTCATGACCAGATCCGACAGCGGTTTGGGGATCTTTCGAAAGATTTCATGCGGCGACTTGACCGATGAAGGTTCATCGACGGTAATACCGAATTCATTTTTTTTGGGAATCAGCGTGGGGACATTTTTGCCGGTCAGCGCCCAGTACATCGTTGCGCCAAGGTTGAAAATATCCGTCCGGTGGCTCATGTGTTCCCGGCGAACCTGCTCGGGGGCGATATAGTCCGGCGTTCCCTGAATACGCTTTTTGATATGCCCCAAACGGCAACTCTGGCCCAGGTCAATGATCTTAATACCCCCGCCGCTAAACAGGATATTGTTGGGTTTGATATCACAGTGTACATATCCCTTTTCGTGCATGGCGTTTAAGGCGATGGCAACCATACGGAATACCAGCAGCACATCGATCATGCTCAACCGCTTCTGATCCTCTAAGCTCTGGCCGTCAAAATACTCCATGACCATTATCAACTCTTGTGTTTTCAAGAGCTTGCGTCTTCGGATCAGGTCGTAACATTTACGGAGATAGGGGTGATCCAGCCGCTTTGAAATTTTGTATTCTGTTTCAATCTGCTCAAAAATCCGGTTATCTTCCGGGTTTTCAAAAACAGCGCGCTTGATCGCAACACGATTTCTCGTAGCTTCTTCCACAGCAAGATAGATCACCGATCGCGCACCGGTACCGATCCGGCGAATAATTGTGTATCCATCTAAATCGATCAAATTTTTGCTCATAACTACCTAAATTATCGAGTCTTTTTGCCCAAACACCTGAAAAACACCTTTGCTTTGTCCGGATATCATGACAGGAATAAATATATTATCTAAATACCACCAATTTGTCCAGAACAAGCCCTTTTTTTTACAGATATTTACATTTTTTCGGCATAACTCTTGACAAAATGCTTAATTTTTGCAAAATGCTCACTTTCCAATTACCCTTTGGGGTAATGGGGACATTCCCCGATAGCTCAATTGGTAGAGCGAGCGGCTGTTAACCGCTAGGTTGTAGGTTCGAGTCCTACTCGGGGAGCTAAAAGCCCTTCACAAACCCGTGAAGGGCCTTTTTTAATTTTATGTCTGAGGGGGGATTCAATGCTATTTTTTCTCATTCTTTGCGGCATTTGGTTTGAGCCAGTTCCGCTCCAGCCCGTCCAGCACAATTATTTTTTCACCCGTTCCTTTGTTGTCCGGTTTTACAAAGCCAATCTCCAGCTGATCGCCGACCTTTTTCCCGCGGACGATGTCCATCAGTTCTTTACGGTACCGCACCTTTTTCCCATCAACCGAAACGATCGCGTCTTCGTGCCCCAAACCGGCCTTTTCCAATGGACCATCGGGTCTGACCTGGTGGATAACGATCCCCTCGGTACCCTCTTCGAAGCGCCTCTGGAACCCGGGCGCCTGCGTCCACAGCTCCTCAACAATCCCGCCGATAGAGGGTGTGTCCGCGTGTTTTTGGGTTTCGACAAGACGGCCGATCGCCTCCGGTCCGGCAACAAACGTGATGCCGGAATTGACTGTGCCATCCGTGCCGGGAATTTGCTCGTTAACCCAGCCGGACTGGACCCCGACGATCTCGCCGGCAGCGTTGACCCAGTTTCCCCCCGAAAGGCCCCGGGGCGCCATCGTTGCAACATACCAGACGCAAAGATAGGCCGCCTGGTCCGTCAGGTATTCATAGTCGGGATGTCTGGACGCAACCACGCCTTGCAGCAGCAGGCCATGCCGATTCAAAGGAGAACCGACCACATATACCGCCTGGCCCGCCTGCGGGGTTCGCCGGTTGACGGGGAGAAATGCAAATTCCTTTTCCGCTTCAACTTTAAGCAGCGCGATGTCGTGCCCTTTATCGATCGCGATCAGTGTGGCAGCGTGTCTGACCGCACCGGTCGAAAGCACCTCCAGTTTCATCTCCGGCGAAGCGATGAAATGAGCCGCCGTCAGAGCATATCCATCAGAAGAAACAAAAGCACCGGACCCTGCGAGCTGACCATCGGCCAGAACCTCAACACAGGCCCGCGACAGCTTTTCGATTAATGCCGGGGCCGGATCGTTTGTCTGCACCGAAGAACACCCCGCCCAGATCGCAACAGCTGCCAGCGCTGCCCACAGAAACCTGTAAGAACTTCTTGTGCCTTCTCCGGCTTTCATGTCAACTCCCCGTTCTCTTATTTCAGCATGATTTTAGTACTTGTGGCCATGAACATTCGAGGTCCTAAAGCCAAATATCGCAATCACGACAAAACAAATCAACGGCAGTACGAACGAGGCACTCGTGCTGGACAATGTCATGAAGCCAAGATTGAAAGCATCCATGTCCATAATCGACGCCTGCATCGGCGGCATCAGGCAACCGCCGCCGATCGCCATGATCAATCCAGCCGCGCCAAGTTTGGCATCATCGCCAAGCCCTTTCAGTGCAATACCGTAAATCGTCGGGAACATCAGTGACATGCATGCTGAAACGCCCACCAGGCTTAACACCCCCCCGGTACCATTGACCTTAAACAACCCAACAAACAAGCCCTTCACATAGCCGCCAAAAGCACCCGCTTCACTGTATTGGGTAATATACTGTTGGATTTCAGTACCTGCGTTCTGATTTCCCTTGGAGAAGATCGTTATGCCAATCAAACAGAATCCGCCAATCGCCAAGGTCATCAGCAATCCGCCGGGACTGAAATATTTCAGCAAAAAGGTGCAGATAAATCTTGAAGAAACAAATATTACCATCGCAACGATGTTAATATTCTGTGCGGTCGCCTTTTCCATGCCCAACTGACTTCCGGCGTATTGAATAATGAATGTCCAGCACATGATCTGGGCGCCGACATAAAATGCCTGAGCGACCACTCCCTCGACATACTTTCGGTTGCGGAGCAACCGAGATAAAGTAGGACCAAAATTAATCTTGTTGTCATCCTCGCCCTTGGTCTTAGGAAGCCTGGCGATCGCAAAAACAACCAGCGCCAACAGCACGACAACCCCTAAGATCATATAAGGACCAATGATCACATCCAGATCCGCCTGTTGAATAGCAGCAAACTTTTCCGGATCTGAGTCCTGCAGCAATCGCCGGCTCGCTTCGTCTGCTTTGTCGAGCTTGGCCAAAATAAAGTGGCTCGCGACAAACATCCCGGTAATAGAACCCATCGGATTGAAAGATTGAGCAAAGTTCAAGCGTTGCGTAGAGGTCTCTTCCGGCCCCATCGCCAAAATATACGGATTGGCACTGGTTTCGAGAAAGGACAACCCGCAGGTCATGATAAAATAAGCGATCAAAAAAGACCAGAAGGCCATCATCCAGCCCGACGGAATAAACAGCAGACACCCTGTCGCATACAGTGTCAGGCCGAGCAGGATCCCGGTCTTGTAACTGAAACGTTTGATAAACAACGCCGCCGGAATCGCCATCACGCAATACCCCCCGTAAAATGCGAACTGGACCAGCGAGCTCTGGAAGTTGCTGATGAGCAGAATATTCTTAAACGCCGCCACCATCGGATTGGTAATATCGTTGGCGAAGCCCCACAACGAAAACAGGAATGTCACCAAAACAAAGGACAACAGGAGATTACTGGGGATCACTCTTGGTTTTTTGTCAGCACTTGACGGGCTCGTTTCTGCCATTAGTCCAACCTTTCATAACATGGATATGTGTGTCTTAATTCGATTAACGGTAATCTATATGGCATAGCAGTATAATGCTTTTGGCGGACAGGACAACAAAAAAAGCAGACGCACTTGCCCAACGCGTCTGCCTGAAACGAATCAATCTACAATCTACAATAGTCAATATACAATAGAAATGAGTGGGTCTGTAAGCCGAGTTCTGTACTCCCGAGGGAGTGACGGTCATTACACTCGACCAGCTGTTGCCAGCCGGTTCTGCCGACAGGTTCCCCCATCGGCAAGCAACCTACCCGCTGTGGCAGTTCGGGCCAAACACACAGCATACTTGGTCTTGCAGGCGGTGGGGTTTACCATGCCGCCGCTGTCACCAGCGACGCGGTGCGCTCTTACCGCACCGTTTCACCCTTACCTGTGCCCCGAAGGGCCATCGGCGGACTGTTCTCTGTGGCACTTTCCCGCGGGTCGCCCCGGGTGGTCGTTAGCCACCACCGTTGCCCTGCCCTGCTCGGACTTTCCTCCGGATGTCTTTCAACCCGGCGACCGCCCGACCCACTCAAAGTATTATTATAGCATAATTAGGGTGTCGACTCAAACGGCATTTTCGGCGAACGCTACGCATTC
>JBDLJN010000190.1:0-4362 GCA_039714335.1 Planctomycetota bacterium | reverse complement strand
CCGGCCCTGCCTCCGGAGGCGTTTGATTGGTCAAAACCAATCCCCGGTGGCCCTTTAGCCCATGGGTTTGATTACTATTTTGGTGACGATGTCATTAACTTCCCCCCTTACTGCTGGATCGAGAATGACCGGGTTGTCACCGCGCCGGACTTTACGGGGCATTGCTGGGAGATGGAGCCTCTGAAAGATGTGGGCTGGGGGCACGCGCGCGGGCCGATGGCCAAGGATTGGGATCCGTTTGACAACATTCCGCTGACAACCCAAAAAGGCGTTGATTATATCAAATCCTGCGCCAAGACCGACCAGCCGTTTTTCCTTTATTTCGCGTTTCCCTCGCCGCATCTTCCGCTGGTTCCAAACAAGGAATTCCGAGGGAAGTCCCAATGCGGACACTACGGCGACTATATCCTCGAAACCGATCACGCTGTGGGCCGCCTGCTTGACGCACTTGAAGAAAACGGACTGGCAGACAATACCATTGTCGTCTTCACCTCCGACAACGGTCCCGAGCACGTTACCAAGGGCTTTCGAAGACGTTTTGGCCACCATGCTGCCGCCCCGTTGCGAGGACAAAAACGCGATGTCTACGAAGGTGGGCACCGGGTACCGTTTATTGTCCGTTACCCCGGTGTTGTCGAGCCCGGTAGCAAATCGGATGCTATGGTTTCTCAAATCGATTTGATGCGAACCTTCGCGTCAGTCACGGGTTGTACGATTCCCGAAACCGCCGCCGAGGATTCCGTCGATATCCTGCCGGTCCTCAAGGGCGAATCGGACCAAGTTCGTGAGACCCTTGTTTACAGTGCTCCCGGCGGCAAGGCCATGCGGTCAGGCGATTGGGTGCTGGTTAAGCCCGGCAAAAAGGCCGAACTTTACAACCTGAAAGATGATCTAGGTCAAAAAAAGAACATCGTGGCGGATCACCCCGAGAAAGTCATCGAACTCACTAAGCTGTACGAAAAAATAGGCAAAAAAAATAAACGAAAGAAATAAATAATAGGGATTTCTGAATGATTGCCTCTTCTTGAGGGAAACGGGCATTTATAACGCAATAAAGCCTGTGATTTCACGAAAAATGGAGTCATTCAGAAACCTCAATATAATAAAGGAATTACAATGAAACATTTACAGTCCTGTCTCTGTTTATTTGGTTATCTTATGGCATGTTCGCTTACGGCTTTCAGCCAGCCAGAAAATGCGTTGAGGCCCAATATTATTTATATCTTCCCCGACGATCTTGGTGTTGGCGGCGTGGGTTACATTGACGATGCATTGGGTGATCGAAATCCCATCAAAACCCCGAATATCGACTTTTTGGCAAAAAACGGGATGAGGTTCACCCGTGCCTACAGCGCGACCCTTTGCTCGCCAAGCCGGGCCATGCTCTTTCTCGGGCTACACAATGGGCACACGATGAGAGACACGAATGTTAGACCGGCGCCGTTTTACGATACGGACACGCCCGTCCCGAAAGTGATGAAACGTGCAGGATACCAGACCGCATTAATCGGGAAACACGGGTTTAGTGCCAACGGCTCCTATAATCCTGCAAAGGCGAAAGTCACGGCGCCTGAATCCACCCCGAATCGCATAGGATTCGATACCTTTTTTGGACACCTGAGCCATAAGGGTGCCTGGAAATACACTCCGCCCAACCTTTGGGAAGCAACGGACGATCCAAGTGTTCCCCATGGCCTTAAGCTGACGCCAACGCGTAGCAAAAAAACGGGTAGTGGTTTCACGCATGATGTCTTCACTGAACGTGCGATCGACTATATACGGCAGAATGCCGAGGGGAAGACCCCGTTTTATCTGCAACTCAACTATACGGTTCCCCACAAAGATATCTCACAGATTCGCAAGGCCCCTGCCATTACTACACCGGGACTGGAACAGCCGCGCGGGACCAGTCTGTATGCCAACAGTGGATTGGGGCCGCGTGAAACTCAATATGCATCCATCATCACGCGTATGGATACAAGCATCGGACATCTCATCGCTGCTTTGAAAGATCCGAACGGCGACGGGAATCCGTCCGACAGCATTATTGAAAACACGCTCATTTTATTCCAATCCGACAATGGCGCAACCGGAGTTAACGGGATTCCGCCAGTAGAATCATTGAAATCAAATGGAGACTACCGGGGTGAGAAACGCAGTCTTTATGAAGGAGGGATCCATGTGCCTGCTTTTGCCTACTGGAAAGGAACGATTGCATCGGGGAGCACTTTCGATGGTCTTACCGATCTGGCGGACTTTCTGCCGACAGCGGCGGATCTTGCCGGGGTACATCCTCCCGTAGGCCTTGACGGGGTTTCGCTGGTTCCCGCCATGACGGGGAAAAAAGCTGTTGTGCAGCGGGATTTTGTGGTTTCCGAAAGCGGAAAAGGGATGGTATGGGCCATCGTTAACAATGAAGACAACATGAAACTCATCGCGATGGGAAAAGGAAAGGACATTACCTCCTATGAGCTTTATGACCTGAATACGGATCCGACAGAATCTTCACCTCTTCCTTTGGTCGAGGAAGGGTACCGCAAGATGAAAGACCGACTTCAGGCTATTGCGCTGGCTGAGTGTGTGGAAGAGTTCAAGGACTATGCTGCCGTGAATCGGCAGTGGTGCGGAACCGATGGCGGTGATTTCTCAAAAGCGTCAAACTGGTCGAAATCCGAAACACCGGATGTCAACTGGCTGGCGACCATGGCTGCTAAAAGTAGTGCCATAGTCCGTTCAGACGCCGCTGTGCTGGGGCTTGAGACCCAGGGAACCTTGAGTATCGAAGACGGTATAACGCTGACGGCCCGGAATGAATTCCGGGTTTCCGGCGGGGGGCATCTCCAGCTTGACGGCGGAACAATCCGCTCGATCCGCTGGGCCAACATCTACGATCAGGCGGAGCTGCGCGGACACGGAAAAATCGACACGCTCCTCCAGAACGAATCCATCCTTTCGCCGGAGGGCGGGACGCTGACGATTACCGGTAACTACCATCAATATAACAAGGCAGCACTCGTTACCGACCTCAACAGCCCACTTGTTATCGGTGGCGAAGCGGCACTGGATGGAAATTTGGAAATACGAATAAAACCAGGGACGGTAATCAAGAAAGGAACCTCGTTTACCGTTCTTCGGGCCAAATCCCTTTCCGGGAAATTCGATGTGCCGAACGACCGGATAACCGCAGATGACGGTACGTCTCTGTTCCGCATTGAATATACGTCCGAGTCCGTATCTCTTATCAGAGTATAATAGGGTTATCTTCCCGTCTCGAAAGATGCAGGATTAGAGTGAATGAACTTTCATGATTAGAAGAGAGGAATCGAAGAATGAGCGATCATGTAATACATCGTGTTTTTAAGATCTTTGTCGCGGCAGTTGTTGTATCGGTATTCGTTGTTCCGACCCATGCCGTTTCCGAAACGGCTAAGAAACCGAATATTGTTCTGCTGTACGCGGACGACTTCGGTTACACCGACCTTGCCTGTCAGGGGTCGGAGTACTACGAAACCCCCAATCTTGATCGCTTTGCGAAGGAAGGGATGGTGTTCACCGATGGTTATGCCGCGGCTGCCAACTGCGCCCCTTCCCGGGCCGCCCTGATGAGCGGAGCCTATGCGCCGCGCACGGGTATCTATACCGTGGCGGGACCCAGATTCGGCTCCGCTAAGCACCGCCAATTGATGCATGTCAAATCCGGGTCCAAGCTGAAGCCTGGGGTGGTGTCTATGGCCGAAGCTTTGAAGTCCAACGGCTACCAGACCTGCCATATCGGGAAGTGGCATCTGGGTCCCGATCCCACCCAGCACGGTTTCGACATTAATGTCGGCGGGCATCAAAAAGGGTTCCCCCGTTCCTACTTCTCTCCCTACAAAAACGGGAACCTGCCGGACGGCCCGGTGGGGGAACATCTCCCGGATCGCTTGGCGAAGGAAGCGTGCCAATGGATGGAACAGAAGAAAGATAGCGGGCCGTTTTTTGTCTATCTCGCCTTCTACTCGGTGCACTCCCCTGTCCAAGCGCGCTACGACCTGGCCAAAAAATACGAAAAAAAGCCCGCTTCAGAGCACCACTGGGACGTCAAGTATGCCGCTATGGTGGAGGCCATGGACCTGGCTGTCGGCGATGTTCTCAAGTATCTCGACGAATCCGGCCTGGCTGACAACACCTTGGTGGTCTTCACTTCCGACAACGGACCGCATGGCCGATACTCCAACGCCAAACCACTGCGGGGTAACAAGGGTTTGTACTATGAGGGCGGGGTCCGCGAGCCGTTCTTTGTCCGTTGCCCCGGTGTTACCAAGCCGGGTTCCATTAACCACACGCCGGTTCACCAAGTCGACCTCTACCCGACCTTCCTTG
>JBDLJN010000189.1:0-4401 GCA_039714335.1 Planctomycetota bacterium | reverse complement strand
TTGCCAAAAGGATCAGGATCGTATTTTGGCGGAATTTGCGAGTTTAACAGGGGACTACTGCCGTAAAATGGATATGAAAGGCATTGAGGTATATAACGGTGGGTGGGGCAGTAAAACGCCTCCGACACTCCAAACTTTCCCGCGTTTTGTGGATGCGATAGACGGCCTGGACTATATTCTGGCCGATTTGGGGCGTCATGATATGACTACGCCGGGTACTGCCAATTATATGCTGGGTGATACGGCTGTTTTTCATACACTGACCCGATTCCAGGTTTGGTCGAATTCAGAAGAGACCGAGCGTAACGATATGGATGTTGCAAATGCGTGGCTGCTGAACGAGATCACATCCAATGCTCCGACAGAACGCCCCGGGTTCATGAGTGCCATGGCGGTAAGTTGGTACTATTTCCCAACATGGCTGAAGGATTTGCAGGAAAAGCTGCCGGACAACTATGTGGTTGTAGCTCCTCATGACTTGGCCAGACTGTTTCGAGAAAATGAGTCACTTCGTATGAAAGAAAAGCAGAACTAATCTGCGGGTTGATGAAACAGTATAACAATAAGGTTGTTTTTACATTATATTCTTTATACAGTGATCACGATTGAGATTCCCTGTTGGGTCGCGGCTGTGTTGTGTCACGACCGTAAGTTACGGCTCTGCCTGCGGGATTTTACTACCCTGAAGTGTATAGATAATTTTTTACGAAAGGTAATAAGTGAACGGGAAAACAAAATTCAGGACAGCTGCTTTACGGAAGCTTCTTACCCTTGTTGAGCGCAAAGTCGTCCGCGAACACAGGGCAATAGGTAATATATATATTCAGGAACCGGCAGAAATGCGTTATGATTGCCCTCCTGATGATGGAAAATGGCAAGAATTTTCTTTAAATGAAAACTGGGGAAGTAAAAACCAATGGACATACTTCAAGGCTAACATCGAGATTCCGGCTGACTGGCAGTCAGGAGCTGTTGATATAAGGATACGACACAATCCTGAATACAAAGAAAATATATCTTGTCCTCCGCTCGAGTATGCAGGGCCCGAAGGGCAGATTTTTATAAATGGTAAACGAGTCGGTGCGATCGATCGGGAACATCATTCAATTCGCTACCCCTTTAAGCCGGGTCAAAGTTATGATGTCAGAGCTGTTTTCTTTGCGGCACGAGTCGCTTGCTGTCATGAAATCGCGGAGTTTTCACTGGCACAGGTCGATGCCGCCACCGAAAAACTGTTCCATGACCTGAGAGTAACACTTGATGTCATTAAACAGCTTGATGAGTCTTCATCCGTCAGATGGGAATTGATATCAATAGTTGAAGAAACTCTTGACACTCTTGATAAACGACAAATCAATGAAGCGGCAAATGCGTTTGATTTGCCTCATGAAACGGATAGTAATTTATTTTATGCTTCCGTTCCAGCTGCGCAACAGGTCTATGACAAGGCAATCAGCAAGATAAGAGGGCATGAGAAATCCCCCCATGTTGTTGCCGTCGGTCATGCACATATTGACTTGGCCTGGCTGTGGCCGATCAGCCAGACACACCATAAATGCGTAAGAACTTTTTCGACACAGTGTCGATTGCTGGAACAATATGATGACTGGATTTTCCAGCAATCCAGCCCCCAGGCGTATAAGTGGATTGAACAGGATGCTCCGGATTTGTTCAAAAAAATCCGTCAGCATATTTCTTCAGGCCGTTGGGAAGCGGACGGTGCGATGTGGTGTGAACCCGACACAAATTTGCCAAGCGGTGAATCTCTGGTTAGGCAGTTGCTTTATGGCAAGAGATATTTTAAGGGAAAATTAGGTATCGACAGTAAAATGCTTTGGCTGCCGGATGTGTTTGGGTATTCCGCTGCGTTGCCGCAAATATTAAACCTTGCCGGAGTCGATAGTTTCGTTACCAGTAAGATAAGTTGGAGTCAGTATAACCGCTTTCCTCATGATACATTCCGCTGGAAAGGGATCGATGGTACGGAGACGCCGACGCACTTTATAACAACGCCTTATGAAAACGAGTCTTTTTTGACATACAATGCAAAAATGGAAGTGTCTGAGGTTAAGGCAACGCTTAACGAGTATCGGCAAAAAAGCATGAAGATAGCACCGCTTATGTCGTTTGGCTATGGTGACGGTGGCGGTGGGCCAACAGAATTGATGCTGGAAACTGCCGGTCGCCTTGAAGCTATCCCAAGCGGTGGTCAGATCCCCAGGATTAAGCATGAAAAAGTTGGCCGTCTTATGGAACGCATTAGTGCGAAGGCTGACGATCTCCCTGTCTGGGATGGTGAACTTTATCTTGAGTATCATCGTGGAACCTATACGAGCCAGGCTTGGCTCAAGCGTGCCAACCGTAAGAATGAGATCCATCTGCATAATTTTGAGTGGCTGGCCAGTATTGCTTCTCAATATGGTTATAAATTTGATAAAGCTGTGTTGGATTCTCTCTGGGAAGATCTGTTACTGTGCCAGTTCCATGATATCCTGCCCGGTTCTTCTGTAGAAGAGGTTTATCGTGATGAAGTGCGTCCGATGCAGGATCATATCACCCGTAAAACAACTGATATGACCGCTAAAGCAGCGGAGGCGATATACAGCCAGATTGACACATCGAATTTCAAAAAACCTGTGGTTTTGTTCAATACACTTTCATGGGATCGCACAGATTCTGTTCAACTGTCTGATGGGACATGGAGGGATGATATAACAATTCCTGCAGGAGGCTGGATTGTTATTGATGCCGTGTCCCAGACAAATAGCGATGCTGAAAATAATGCGGAAATAACTGTTGTCGATAATGAGCATCATCTTGAAAATCGTTTCTGGCGATTACGGCTTGACGAGCAGGGACGGATCACCGAACTCTACGATAAGATTGCAAATCGTCAGATTTTACATAAGGGTTCTTTGGGTAGTCAGTGGCAGGTATTCGAGGATCGTCCATTAGCTGAAGATGCGTGGAATATTGATCTTCATTACGAAGAGCATCCTTTGCCCGGCCCTGAGTGTGTAGGGATTAAGGTTGCAGAAGACAATACCGTTTGCATAGCGGTTGAACTGCAATGGCTGATGCCCGCTGTTGGCCAAAAAACTCGCAGCCGTATTACGCAGCGCATCGTCCTTTATTCAAAAAAACCAAGAATAGACTTCGAGACAACGGCTCAATGGCACGAGCACCATCAGCTTTTGAAGGTTGCTTTCCCTGTCGATATCAGGGCTACGGAGGCAACCTATAATATTCAATTCGGCCATATTAAAAGGCCGACTCACCGCAACACTTCCTGGGATTTAGCCCGATTTGAAGTCTCTGCTCACCAATTTGTGGATTTATCTGAACACGGCTATGGAGTCTCTCTGTTGAATGACTGTAAATATGGACATGATATACACGAAGGGGTTATACGGCTCACCTGTATTAAATGTCCGCAAGCCCCCGATCCAACTGCCGATCAGGGATTTCATGAGTTTACCTATTCATTGCTTCCGCACGCCGGCAGTTTCCAGGAGGCGAATGTTATTCAGGCGGCGGCGGAATTAAACAACCCACTTCTTGTGTTTGACAAAGCATCGCATTCGGGGGGCGAACTCCCAACCAAACAAGGATTTGTCTCCAGTACAAACCCGGCGGTCATTGTTGATACGGTCAAACCGGCCGAGGATGATGAGGGCATTGTCGTCAGGTTGTATGAATCCCACGGTTCACAAGCCCCAACAACCCTTATTTTTAACAGCGAAGTAACGGCTGTTCAGCAGGTAAACCTGTTAGAAGAACCCCTATCAGATAAGATGGAGTTGTTGCATGAAAAGGAAAAGATTTCCTTGCAATTAAGCCCGTTTCAGATTGTTACCCTTAAAATTGATCTGTAATGCAGTCAAAAGGAAACCGGCGCCATGATAGAATTTGACAAAGATAAGGTTGGCAATATTCAGCAGATTGGTGGTATTGAAACGGCTGTATTGGATAATGGTCCTGCGCAGGGTTCGCGGATCGCCTGGATCAATACCGGCAGTGGGCTTCGTTATAAAGTGGCGATTGATCGATGTCTGGATATTGTCGATGCGTTTTACAATCAGCACAACCTGGCCTGGCTCAGTCATGGTGGGATGAGACCGCCCCGGCCGGATGCCAACACGGGGGTGGAGTGGCTGTATGGTTTTGCGGGGGGATTGATGACAACCTGTGGGTTAAGCCACATCGGCGGCCCGGAATCCGATGAAGCAGGGGATCGCGGACTGCATGGTCGGGCCAGTAACATTCCGGCAACGGTGGAATCCATCCTCCAACCGGACCCGGCGGCAGGGCAAATGGATATGTCCATCACCGCCAGGGTCAGAGAGTCCAGAGTCTTTGGCCCCCATCTTGAGCTTAAACGAACCATCTCAAGCAAGCTGG
>JBDLJN010000188.1:0-4407 GCA_039714335.1 Planctomycetota bacterium | reverse complement strand
TGAAACCCCCGGCTACTGTATTACGGCCCTTCGGGCCTGATAGGAATTGTTGTTTTGAGCTGATATTGATTATTGGCGTAGTTTGGGATATGCTGTGTTGATGACTGAAATTGATACCGCAAAACTTGATATTGTTGATCTGGGGGAAAAGCCCTATGCGGAGGTTCTGGATTTGCAATTGGACCTGTGCCAAAAGAGGCAGGATGATGCGATTGGTAATACCGTGCTGGTCGTTGAGCATCCGGCGGTGATTACGCTGGGGGCGCGGAAAAGTGAGAATAAGCTGCTGACTGATGAAGAAACAATTCGCGGTCAGGGGATTGAGGTGGTGCATGTGGGTCGCGGCGGCGGGACAACGGCGCATAATCCGGGGCAGTTGGTGGTGTATCCGATCATCAAGCTGAAAAGCTTAAAACTGGATGTAAACGCCTATATACGCTCACTGGAGCAGGTGGGCATCGAACTTCTGCAATGGCTGGGTGTTGAAAGCGACCGCCGCAAGGGATATCCGGGATTGTGGATCGGCGGAAAAAAGATCGCCTCGATCGGTGTGCAGTTGAAAAAATGGGTATCATTTCACGGCATGGCAATCAATATCAATAATGATCTGAGTATCTTTGAACATATCGTACCGTGCGGGCTGGATGATGTCGTGATCACCTCGGTGCAAAAGGAAACCGGCAAACCGGCGGATATGAATGCGATCAAAAAGGAATTAGAGAGATTGTGTAGAAACGCTTATATGTCACCCCGCCGGGGCTTATGATTTATTGAAACCTGTACCGGGGGTTTCACCCCCGGCTGTTATATTATGGCCCTTCGGGCCTGATAAGGAAATGCGGTTTTATGTGCGGGCGAGACGCCCGCGTTCCCAGTAGAAAAGGAATCTGAATGAGTTCAAAAACAAAACGAAGGTTACCAGAATGGCTGAAGCGGCGGATCGGTGCGGGGGAGGCATTTAACCATACGCACCATACGCTGGATACGCTGGGGCTGGAGACGATCTGTACGAACGCCAACTGCCCCAACCGCGGCGACTGCTGGAGCCGAGGCACCGCGACAGTGCTGATTTTGGGCAACATCTGCACCCGCAATTGCAAGTTCTGTTCGGTCGGGCATGGTAAGCCGGCCCCGCCGGATACGACGGAACCGGATCGTGTCGCGCAGATGGCCAAAGAGATGGGGCTGAAATATCTAGTCATTACCAGTGTGGACAGGGACGACCTGGCCGATGGCGGCGCGGGGCATTTTCGGGATGTCATCCTGCGGTGCAGGGAAGTTATGCCGGAGCTGGAATTTGAACTGCTGGTGCCGGACTTTCGGGACAGTCAGGACAAATCCATCGAAATCCTTGCAGACGCCCTGCCGTTCGTGTTCGGGCATAATGTGGAAACCGTGCCGGCCCTGTATCCCAAGGCTCGGCCCGGCGGGGATTATCAGCGGTCGCTAACCCTGCTGGAAAAAGCCAAGCAAACCCTGCCCGATACACAGACCAAATCTTCGCTGATGCTGGGATTGGGCGAAACAGATGAGGATCTGATGCAGGTTCTCAAAGACCTGCGAGCGATCGGGTGCGACCGGCTGGCACTGGGGCAATATCTGCGGCCCGATAAGAACTCGTTGGAGGTTATTGAGTATATTCGGCCGGAAAAATTCGACTGGTGGGCACAGCAGGCCAAACAATTGGGCTTTACCTGGGTGCAAAGCTCACCGTTTACGCGAAGTTCCTACCACGCGGAAGAAAAGTAGTCTTCAGTCCTCAGGGGTTATTTTTTTATACAGGATTTAATCCCTGCGCTTGCGATTCGGGCTACTGGTCGGATTTTATCGGACAGCAGCCTATAATAATTCGGATTATTAATTTGGCAACTGCCCTTTTGGATCGTATATTTTACTTGGAAACATTAACCAGACCTATGTTTGGGGGGTAGTACCATGTTTAGAAAACAGTATCACAGAAAACACAGAGGTATTGCGCTGCTGGTGGCAATGATGTTTGTCGTCGTCTTTTCGGCATTATCGGTAGCGATGTTCTCGATGTCATCAGGCAATTCGCTGGTTGCATCAAACCTGCACAAGGCCAACGCAGCACGATCTTGCGCCGAATCGGGCCTTGAGATCGTTCGGTATTATCTGGCGCAGGCTGAGATTCCCGGCTTGACGCCCCAGAACCAATGGTTCGGAGAATTGCAAAGCCAAGTGACAGGCGGGATTCTACCCAGTTCAATCTATGGGGAAGCTCTCACATTTGAGGATACCGGCATCAGCACGATTACGGTCGGCAGCGAAAACAGTCCTGTTGTTTTAGACGACAACAAGTCGTTTACTGCTCACGTCTGGACTGACAACCTGAGTCGGATCAATATCCGCATTATCGGAACCGCCTACGGTATCGAACGCAAGATCCAGAGCAGTTTTGTCTATGGCGAAAAACCCGAACCTTATTCGGTGTTTGACTTCGGTATTGCAACAAAAGGACCTTTGGGCCTGGATGGAAATATTCTGCTGAATGGTGTGAATATTTCCGTGGAGTCTGATGTCTATATTGAAAGCTTGACCGAAAACCTGGCGCTTTCAATCACCGGTGGTTCACAGATCGCCGGCGATGTCAAGGTCGTCAATCCCGACGGCTATGTTGTCCTGCAGGGCGGCCAGGCCGCAATCGGTACGGATGAAAACGGGGAACCTGTTACCGGCGTGGAGGCGATCACAGAGCATGTTGAGATCGGGGCGCCTGAAACCAACTTCCCCTTACCCAATACAAGCCATTTTGAGCAGTATGCAACCGGTATCACAATTGACTCGACAACTGATCTGAGCGCGCTGACATCGCTGGACAATGTCCGCATCGCCGCCGGGACAAATCCCACATTTGATGGTGATACGCAGATAAACGGCGTTCTGTATATCGAACAGCCCAATACGGTGACGTTTGCAGGAAACGCCGACATCACCGGGGTTATTGTCGGAGACGGTGACTATACAGACAACAGTGCAACCAATACAATCACGTTCGAAGGTACTGTTTCCAGCAGTTCCGTAAGCGAACTACCCGAGTCTTTCGGCGCTCTGCGGGATGATACCGGCACCTTTTTGATGGCTCCCGGCTTCTCCGTAGCGATGGGCGGGGCTTTTGATACGCTCAACGGCGCCATCGCCGCTAACGGCATATCTTTCTATGGAAACGCCGGCGGGATTATCGGCGGGTCGGTTTTGAACTATTCGGATCAAGCCATGATACTAGAGGGCACCAATGACCTGTACTTTAACCGAACCGGTGACACTGAGATCCCCGTTGGCTTCGAGTCTATATTGAATATCGTTGTCAAGTATGATCACAGCGATTATGAGGAAATAATCTAAAACCGAACTCAGTGTGAATTCATTATTCATTAAATCCGGCAGCTATTGTTAATACGAATACCGGACCACAAGAACAGCCGTACAGAGTCATGCTTATATGCTGCCTCTGTACGGCTTATTTTTTATCCGCCAGTTGGCGAATCACATCGACGAGGGCCTGTGTCCCATCGCGGCCGCGGCCTTGTTCGGACAGTTTTTGGAGCAGTTCGGCTGCCCGTTTTGTTCCAGGCAGCGGCTGGCCGATTTTCCGAGCGGTTTCCATGACCAGCCGCAGGTCTTTGAGTTGAAGATCGACCATAAACGCCGGTTTCATATCGCCGGCGAGGATCTTGGCGCCCAGCACCTTCAGTGAATGACTGTAGGCCGCCCCGCCGCAGGTAACGGCATGAGTCGTTTCCAGATTCAGACCGGCCTTCTCCGCAAAGGCAAACCCTTCGGCAATACTCATAATGGTATGGATGACCATGACCTGGTTGGCCAGTTTGGTCATCTGGCCGGAGCCGACCGGGCCGCAGTGGGTAATGGTTTTGCCCATGGTTTCAAGAATTGGCCGGACCTGCTCAAAAAATTCTTTCGATCCGCCGACCATGATGGACAGTTTGGCTTCGATCGCGCCGATCTGGCCGCCGGAGATGGGAGCATCGAGGAGTTGAACGCCCTTTTCGCTTAATTGCTGAGCCATTTGTTGGGTGGCTTCCGGGCTGATAGTGGACATGTCGATACACACAAGCCCCTGGCGGGCGGACTCGATCACGCCGTTTTCGCCCAGCAGTACTTTTTCCACATCCGGCGTGTCCGTAACACAAGTGATGACAATGTCAGCATCTTTGGCCGCCTGCGCGGGGTGGTCCGCCCACACAGCACCGTTCGCCAAAACAGCATCCGCTTTGGATTTTGTGCGGGTATGGACCGTAACCGGATATCCGGCTTTCAGCAGATTCTGCGCCATCGGCACCCCCATGATCCCCATACCAATAAATGCAATTTTATCTTTCATTTCATATCCTGTTGAGTGGCGGTATTATTTCGATTTGAATTACTCAA
>JBDLJN010000187.1:0-4412 GCA_039714335.1 Planctomycetota bacterium | reverse complement strand
GTTCTCGGTGTTCCGCAGCGTCACCACCGTGCCGAACTGCGCCTTATCCGTCGGCACCTCGGTACAGTCAACGGTTTTCGAATAATTCAGCTTGCCCCGGATCTCGCCCATCCGTCCCTCGACAAAGCCCAGGTTCTGGCGGCCGTAAATATACTCGCCGTTTTCCCTTAAATCGCCCTGCTCACGCGCCTCGGCCACCCGTTCTCTGAGTTTGACAGCCTCTTTTTCCAATTCGACCAGTTCTTCTTCCAGTTTTTCACGACCCGTTTGAGAGATCGGCAAAATCTCGTGCATTCCAACAATTCTCCATATAACAGTGATTATTTTTTTTGGATTGCATATTATAACAAAATATGTCGCCGCCGTAAACAGAGTTTTTGTTGCATCATGCCCGAAAAAGACTATTATAAAGCCGTATCGCATGAGGACGAAACCCTCTTTGCCGGAAGTTTTCGCATCCGGCCGATGAACCAACGAGGTTCGTAAAAAGGATTTTTTTGGGAGACAATGATGCAAAAGAAAACAGCCGACTGTAGCCGCAGGGCGTTTTTGAAGCTCGCCGGCGGGACAGTTGTTGTTTCGTCTTTGGGATGCCGTGGACTGGCAACGGCCATCGAAAAGCCGGCGAAACCTCAGCCGCCGCAGTCAAAAAAGAATATCGTCCTGATCATGGCCGACGATGTCGGGTACGAGTGTTTCGGCTGTTACGGCAGCAACATGTACACAACGCCGCACATCGACGCACTGGCCGCCAATGGCGTGCGGTTCACACATTGTTATGCGCAGCCCTTATGCACCCCCAGTCGCGTCAAGATCATGACCGGCCAGAGCAATATCCGCAATTATGTCGATTTCAGCATTATGGACCCGGCGGAAAAAACATTTGGCCACATGATGCAGGCGCACGGCTATAAAACCTGTGTCGCGGGCAAATGGCAGCTTTACGGAGCCGAACATTATGGCCCCCAAACGCGCGGCAAGGGGATCTTGCCAGGTGATGCCGGCTTTGATGCGTGGTGCTTGTGGCAGGTGGAGAAACTGGGCGACCGTTATTGGAACCCGCGGCTGAATGTAAACGGCCAGGTCAAACAGTACGGCAAAGAACAATACGGCCCGGATGTCTGTGCCGATTTTATCAATGAGTTTATCACGGCCCATAAAGACACGCCGTTCTTCGTTTATTATCCCATGATCCTTGTCCACAGCCCGTTCGAACCTACGCCGGACAGTCCGAGCAGAAAACAAAAGCACGCACAAAAAAACTTCTGGGATATGGTTTCCTATATGGACAAACTGGTGGGCCGGATCGTTGCCCATCTCAAAGACGCCGGCGTCCTTGAAAATACACTGATCTTATTTCTCAGCGACAACGGCACAGATAAAAAGATAAAAAGCAGGTTGAACGGCCAAACGATCACAGGCGGCAAATCAATAACAACCGACAGCGGCACACGGGTGCCGTTTGTTGCGTCGTGCGCCGCCGCGGCCAAAGGAACCGTCTGCGACGATCTGATCGATCTCAGTGATTTTGTGCCGACCATGGCCGAAGCGACAGGTGCTGCTTTACCAGCCGATGTAACACTGGACGGGCGCAGTTTCCTGCCGCAGATACGGGGCGATAAAGGCGATCCCCGCCAGGCCTTGTTCATGTACTACAATCCGCGTCCGACAAGAAAGGATTGGTCCGAAAGCCGTTTTGCACGTGATCAGCGGTTCAAGCTGTATGGAGACGGCAGGTTGTATGATGTGCCCAATGATATGCTTGAAAAGAAACCCATTGCCGTCGGAGAAGGCGGTCCGGAAGCGGCTGCCGCACGCGAGAGACTCCAGCGCGTTATCGATTCAATGCCCGCCAAACCGGTCAAGATCACCGGCAAAAAGCTCCGATAAACGGCGGCCTGAATGAAGCGCACAAAAAAACGCCCGGCGGAGTCTTATCCGCCGGACGTTTGAATCATCGTCAACAAATCCGGTTAAAAATTCACACCGATCCCGAATATATATTTCGTATCCGTGCTGCCCTCGCCCGCTGCCGGGGTCGCGTCGTAATCGAACAGCACCCTGAAGTTGGCGAACAAATGCCCGTTGATCTTGGCCCGCAGTTCCGCTGAGGAGGTGATGAGATAGTCGCTGAAATCCTCTGTGGACGGGAAATAGGTCAGATCATGAATAAACGAGAACGTTTTGTTAAACTGCTGGTCATAGTGATACCCCAACAGCAGCGACATCTTTGTGTCGGAGTCGGTTTCCGTGTTGTATCGTTCATAGACGCTCGCCAGGCCAATCTCGGTCGAGAAGTTCTGCGTTTCCTTCTCGATCCATTGGCGCCCGGCACCGCCGCCGAGGATCACGCGGCGATCCAGTTCGGCGATTTTATCGCTTTCATAGATACCCTGGCCAAACACATAGGTTTTTTCGTTGAGGAAGTAATCATACTTACCGCTGAACTTCCACCAGTCATCTGTGGTTGTATCGATGCCGTCGACTTCTTCCTCTTCGTTGACGAGTTCTGCTTTCAACGTGGTACGATCCTTTTCCGTTCGCTTCGACAGATTGGCATTGAACCCATACGATTTGCTGTTGGTGTTGCCGCTCTCATAGGTTGCGGACGCCGATATATCACCCTTCCAGCGGGGCGGTTCCGGCTTGGGCGGATTGATCGTTGTTATATCGGCCAGTGCCACGGTCTGCGACTCGATGACGCCGCCTCCGGCGACCTTGATCATGCCGTCTGCACCCTTTTTGACAGGCTGCTTGACAACCGTTTCATCTTTCAGGTGAAGTTCCAGCGGTTCATCGCTGCGGATCGTCTGCACATTTTCCATCGCGACCTCGACCGTGCCCGCCAGTGCCGTTTCGATCGTTATTTTCCCATCGGCCATTGTTGTGATGGTCCCGGTCAGTTGGTCACCATTTTTCAGATATACCTGCCCGCCCATCGCCGACGTCGAAACCGCCAACACCACGGCACAGATCACTCCATAAGATACTCCGTTTCTCATAGCTCATACTCCCTTCGCTGTTAATAAAGTGCACATCTAATTTTCACCGATGGGTAATATCTATCTGCTTTGAACTAAGATTTCAAGTAAAAAATACATGGATATTGGCGACATATATTGTTGAGTGTGTAAGCCTTGTCCTATTTCAGAAACAGCACCACCGCCGCGGTCATGAGCAGGGCGGCGGCCATGCGCTGGAAGATTACCCGTTTGGTGGGCTTAGGTTCCAGTGTTTCGAATCCGATGTGTGCGATGATAAACCCCAGAACGATCGAGATAATTCCCCGCGTTGATTGCAGGATATTGCCAAAGACCACGCCGATCATTCCAAAGCAGGAAAACAGAAAGATCATTGCGATAAACCAACTCACCGCAAACGGCATCGCGTACAGCCAGGTGCCGCGGGTCGAATGTCCCGGTTCCATCAGCACGATCACCGCTCCGACTGCCCCGCAGAGGATGTAACACAACGCCGTGGCCAGCGACGCACCCGGCAGCGTGCCCATAAAACTGAAATGATCCACCAGGGCCTTGATGCTGATGTCCGAGAGGCAATAACTCAGACAGGCCAGCACTCCCAGCACGGCAAACCGCCGCTCGATCCGCTTACCGGACCACGACAGCAAAAACACCGCCGCCGTACAAAGCACTACCGCCAGCCATTTGGCCGGCCCGAAACGCGCCCCCAGAAAAACCACCCCGATCATCGACAGCATCAGCACCTTCAACCCCAGCAGGGGCGATATCCGCGACGGTTCCGAATGAATGATCGCCGTGAACAGGAAAAACTGTCCCAGCAGATAAAATCCCGACGCACCCAGCAAGCTCAAGCCGTACTCCGCCACACCCGGCATCGATTCCGGCCACAGCATTGCCGCCAGCGGAATCGAGATTGCTCCCATGAGGATATGCGACAGTGCCAGCAGCGTGATGATCGTGTTGTCATGCCGCTTGTTGAACAGACGAATGCACACATACGACAGCGACTGAAAAAATGCCGCTCCCAGCCCAAACCCAATACCCAATACCGTCGTGTTATCCATAGATCACGATGTTTTCTACGCCGACTTCCCTGGCGAGGCCGCCTTTTTGAGCCGCTTCATGTTTTCCGGCAGCAGCACGCGCGGGTCTTTGTATTTCTGTCCGTAGTCAATTAGCGCCTGCGACATTGCCTTGACAACGTCCTTGCATTCCGGCTTGTCATAATAGTTGACCAGTTCATCGGCATCTTCGGCCAGGTCGTACAGCCACGGCTTATCATCGCTTGACAGGACCAGTTTGTACTGCTGGGTAACAGCGCCAACCCATGCCTCCTCGTTTTTACCGCCTTGACGAAAAAAGACAATATCGTTCCAGTCCGTCGGCGCTTTGCCGCTGATCAACAATTCCGAGCAGTCGCGTCCTTCCTCC
>JBDLJN010000186.1:0-4486 GCA_039714335.1 Planctomycetota bacterium | reverse complement strand
GGGTGGACACTCGGGGATTTTGGGCCTCGAGTGCCATCCCTAGGGTTTTTCGGTTATTCAGGTAACCCACGGGTCGTTATATTGCGTGAGCCACGGGAGTAATACAAAATTCTAAATTTAACAATAAATCATATCGCACCAAACATATTACACTGCTGTAATGACTGTAACTCCTGACAGAACAAGCTCTTATGTTACAACAAAAACAAGCCCAAAGAAATTGCAATTGTTACTAGGCCCCCTTTCTTAATGACAATCTTAAAAGTCCACTCTATAGCTAATCTGTGATACTAAAAGAGGATATGACAAAAAACAACTATGACAAAAAACAACACGGCACAACCTTGACCACAAATTCACCCAAGACATATTTTTAACATAAGTGCATATAGTACAAGATGTTACAATTGATTTCAAATTGGAACAAATTGGCATTTACCGACATTGCCACGCCATCTCGGCGACCCTAACCGGTTAATTTAGTAAATTGCTAAGATTAATTAAAATGGCAACCAAAGTTTTTTCTCTTTTGCCAACGGCAATGAAACTTCAAATGTTGCCATTGGCGTTTTTCCGCAGCAGCATTTTCCGCTGTGCGTTCTCTCGTTGCTAAGTCTATATTTCATTTTCTCACTGCTTCAGAAATCGCTTCCCGAATCACAGTACACCCTTCTCTCAACGCTTCTTCATTCATGCACAATGGCGGAGCAATCTTGACACAGCCGCCACCGATGCCAACTGGAGCGAACATCAAAAGCCCCTTTCTAAAGCAATTATTGATTACATTCCAGGCCAAATCATAATCAGGCTCTTTCGTGCCGGGTTTTATCATCAGCAATCCGCCCACCAGACCGACCGCCGGTGCGAAGCCAATGATATCTGAAAACTCTTCTTTGATACTCTCGAGTTCTCCCTTGAGGACAGCACCCAATTTCGCTGAATTTTCAACGAGTTTTTCTTCTTCGATTATTTCCAGGTTAGCCAGTGCCGCAGCGCAGCAAATTGGATTCGCTGAATGCGTGCTGGTCATCTCGTTTGGCCCATACATATCCATTATTTCAGTCTTCCCGATGACTCCGCTTATCGGAAGTGAACTGCTAAAGCCCTTGCCCATACAGAACAAGTCAGGATTAACACCGTAAACCTGGAATCCGAACATCGTCCCGCATCTGCCAAACCCGGCCTGCACCTCATCAAAACAAAGAAGTGCTTTGTTCTCATCACACCATTTACGAAGCTTTTGCGCATATTCTATCGGCATAAAGTTGGGGCCTACGCCTTGGTAGGTCTCACTGATGACACCGGCAACATTAGCCGGATCAATCCCTAAATCGTCTAACGTCTTTTCAAATAACTCAAAGCTCGCATTTTCATTACGAAAACCATCAGGGAAAGGGATATGCACAATTTCAGGGTCCTGATTCTTTATCCATGCCTTACCCCCTGCCATTCCGCCCATCTGCTGAGAGCCCACCGTTCGACCGTGGAACGAATCATAAAACGAAGCAATCACATTCTTATCCGGGCTTATATTCTGGCCATAGGTACGCATCAGTTTCAGGGCACATTCGGTACTTTCAGAGCCGGTGCTGAGCAAAAACACTTTATCCAAACCATCTGGAGCAAGCTCAACCAGTTTTTGGGTCAGCTTGATCCGCGGCTGGTTCGGAAAGCAATAGGTGGTCAGCAAGGGCTTATTTATCTGATCGGCAATCGCGTCAACAATTTTCTTTCTGCCGTGTCCGGCATTGGTAATCAATACACCCGATGAAAAATCCAGCCATTTGTTGCCGTATGCATCAAAGACATTAATCCCTTCTGCCGTCTCCCAGATAACCGGAGGCTGACCGCGCATGCTGCGGGCCTCGACACTTCTTAATGCCTTGATCTGTTCTATCGTCTCAGCATTCGGCAATTGCCCGGACAGTTTGCGATACTTTGTCTCAACGGGCTTGACCTCTACCGATTTAAGTGGAAATTCTTTTGCCATTTTTCTATTTCTTTCTTTTTCTAATAGATTAATATTTTCTTAGCTTTACGCCCGCGTCTTCACCATAGGTGATTTCAACTTCCCTGCCGTCATTCAGGATCGATAGCCGGCCCGCTTCCATCACCAGCTCGTTATACGCACTGTTTTTCGGCGTTGCCATCACGGCTTCATCATCAAACTGTTTGATCAATTGCTGCCGCCGGGACAATTCCTTGCCCACCGCTTTGCAGATGTTCTTGATAATCAGTTCGATGGAACGATAGCCGTACCCGACAGGTGTTAAGTCCTCACCACCCAGATTAACATATTTAAAGTAGTCCGGGCTTGGCTCGGCATACAGCGTATCGCCCGGATCAGTGCCTTTTTCGATATAACAATGCTCGATGCCGCGATACTGATCATTGTGAACCAGCATACCGCTTTTCTCTTCGCCGCCGCAATACATCCGGATTCCCTGGAAATTACCGCCTGGGCCGTCATCGGGATACCCCATCACATCGGTCACATGCAGACAGCCGCCATTGTCCCAGATCACCCTTGCATCCGTCCACAGATAGCCCTCGTTGCCATTGGGGTATTTGTCCCTGACGCCGTAAACGGAGACATACTTTGGCAGCAGACCCGTAATAAAATGCAGCTGATCAACATAATGACAGCCGACATAGGAAAACATATCCGAATTCTCACAGGTACACCAGTTCTGGAAATTCGAGTGCCGGTAATAATACGGCTCATTCATTTCAGCATGACCCACTTTAAATTCACCAAACTTGCCTTGCCTGTAAAGCTGACGTGCGATCAATGCCCTGTCATCCATCCGCTTGTGATATTCGACTCCCACAACAAGGCCCTTCTCATAGGCCTCTTTTTCGATCTCTATGGACTGATCGTGTTTGAGCACCAACGGCTTTACACACATGATATGCTGATCGTTGGCCAGGGCTTCCTTGATCACCCTATAATGCAATTGGTCCGGCATCGCCACAACAACGATGCTGTGTTTTGGCAGCTTGGTAATCAATTCCCTGAACAGATCGGGGAATTTCTCACTGGGGCCTGTCTCCAGCGAAGGATAAGCGGTAAAGGATTGTCCGGGAAAGGCCTTTTTCAGGCTTTCATCTTCAGCCAATGTTTTCAACGGCGCCGAATCCAACGCACAGACACTGATATCACCCACAACACCCTGCCTTTGCAGGTGATAAACAGAAGGCAGTATCTGAACCTGGGTGATCATACCGCCCCCGACAATCAAAACATCTGGTTTTGCCATAATAATCTCTCTCTAACTCTTTATAATTTCAAATTGACGGTTTTGGTCATTCCACGCAATACGCTGCCGGCTTTCAATCTCAGAGGGACCAATGCCGATCAGTTCCGATGGATTCGTAAAACCAACCTTCAGCAAATCCTGCACAGACAAAATGTCCAGAGATGCCAGGTGATTCATGCACTCCAGCATGGTGGCCGAGGAACCCACCATGCATTGTTTTTGAGGATTGTGCAGCAAGCCGTTTTCCTCGAGAACAGCTTCGTTGCCAAGGACATGATATTTGCCCGGCTTTAGACCCGCTATCGGCGAAGCATCACTGGTCACAATAATATCGCCGACCTCTTTGGCATTAAATACCATGCGAATCACCGACTCGGGAAGATGGTGACCATCGGTGATGATCATGGCCTTAAGCTTTTTAATCGCTAAAGCGGCGGTTATCGGGTTGTGATGGCGGGGAACCTGGTTGGGCATACCATTACCGAAATGTGTGATCGACTGGGCGCCCGCATCATATAATTTTTTCATCTCCTGGCAACCTGCCATCTGATGGCCCAATGAAACAGTTATCCCTTTCTTAACAGCATATTTTGTCAGTACATCAACTCCCTCAAGCTCAGCCGCAAGGGTCAAAAGCTTGATATGGCCGCCCGCCAGAACTTGGAGTTTTTCAAGGTGTTCTACAGAAGGCCGACAAACCCAATCCGGATTGTGAGCACCCACCGCCCCCGGCTCCGGAGAAATAAACGGCCCTTCAAGATGAATGCCCAGCAACTTCCCCTTAAATTCGTCTCGGTCTATAACCGAAGCGATAAGCGGAAGGTTTTTTTCATAAATATCTTCGCTGGACGTAATAACCGTCGGCAAAAACGCTGCTGTACCCGCTTTAAATAACGCCTGACAGGCATCAATGAGCACCTCTTCCGTCAGGTCAGGACTCGAAAAATCCACACCCTTATAACCATTGACCTGTAAATCGACAAAACCCGGTATCTTCATATCAAAAATCCTTATGGCAAAAGCCCTCTTGCGGTAACCGCCTCGGCAACTCTGCTGACAGCAATATCCATGGCCGCATCACGCATCGATATACCCCTGTCTTTTGAATATCGATAGACCTCATTAAATTTCTCATTCATCCTGCCGGACAGCCTGCCTTCAACCCGCTCAAGGGTCATCTGCTCACGCTGGGTCTCCTGGGTATATTCCAGATAAGAAACAAATAC
>JBDLJN010000185.1:0-4494 GCA_039714335.1 Planctomycetota bacterium | reverse complement strand
AGATGGCTGACCTGATGCGGGAAACAAAGGACCTGACCCAGGAGATCCTCTCGCAGGGTGACCTGCCGGAAGAAGAATCCGGCCCGACTTCCAGCGTCCATACGGCCAATGAGAAGGAAGTCATCAAGCAATGCATCCTCTATCTGCGGCAGATGGCCGACGGCGAACTGGGTGCGGCCGAATATACGTTCAAACAGATGAAGAAACAGAAAAAGCCGGTCCTGCGAATTCTGGCTTCCATGGCGCGTGCCGAACAGCCCGAACCGGAACTGGCCGACCTGACGCCCTCGATCCTGCAGGGACTGATCCGCAGCGTGTCCACGAAACTCAGCTAATCGAAATGATCAAACGACGAAAAACAAAGACGGTTACCGTCGGAACGCTGAAGCTGGGACACCGGCATCCGGTCGTGGTGCAGACCATGACCAAGGTGTTTACGACGGATGTGGCCGCGTGCCTGCGGCAGATCCGCAAACTCGAAAGGTGCGGCTGCGGCATGGTGCGGATCGCCGTGCCGACCAAGGCCGATACCGCCGCATTCGCGAAGATCATTGCCAAGTCCCCGATGCCGGTGGTGGCGGATGTGCATTTTTCTGCGGCCCGCGCGATCGAAGCGATTGAGGGCGGCGGCGCTAAGATTCGCCTGAACCCCGGCAATGTCAAAGATAAAAAAGATATCCGCCGGATCATCGATTGTGCCAAGGCCCATAAGATCGCCATCCGCGTCGGTGTCAACGAAGCCAGTATTCGCGATCTGAAAAGCGATGTTCCGGGGAGCCAACGCACCGCCCTGATGCTCAAAGAATTGCGGTCGTATGTGCGGCTGTTTGAAAATCGCGGCTTTGACAATCTCGTCCTGAGTGCCAAAAGCGCCGACACCACCCGCACCATCGAGGTCAACCGGGCCATCGCTGCTAATTTTGACTATCCCATCCATATCGGCCTGACCCATGCGGGCCTGCCGGAAGATGCACTTATCCCGTCCTCGGTCGCTATCGGCACCCTGCTGGCCGAAGGCATCGGCGATACCATCCGCGTCAGTATCGCGGGCGACCCGGTCAAAGAGATCGTCATCGGCAGGCAGATTCTGCGGTCACTGGGTCTGGATTCACACACCGGGCCGGAACTGGTGGTCTGCCCCACCTGCGGGCGGTGCCAGATTGATGTGGTCGCACTGGCAAAAAAGGTGCGAAAACGTCTGGAAGGCATTGATAAACAGGTAAGAGTCGCCGTCATGGGATGCGTGGTCAACGGCCCCGGCGAAGCGGCCGATGCGGACATCGCCGTCTGCGCAGGTGCCGGTAAAGGATACATTTACAAAAACGGAAAAAAAATCGCCACCGTCGAGGAAGCCAAGTTGCTGGACGCACTCGCTAAAGAAATTGAAAAGCACTAACCATGCTTGAAAAAAGGGTCTATTTGTCAGGTGTCTTACGAAGCAATTACTCGTAATCCCGCCAGATTGAGTAGTACCTTGTATTTTTCAAATCTTCAGCAATCCCGCGGTTTACTGATTCAGCGATCAGTTCCTTTTTTAAGTCGTCGCCCAGTTCATGTACCAGATTCCTCATCATCCGCTCCAGTGCTTCACACCTTCTATAAACATTGTATTCGAGCCGCTGTTGTTGAGGCTCAGTAGGAATTTCTATGCTCTCAATCTGGTCCAAAATATATTGGGCTATCAGCTTATTCTGGTTCTTGTAGGGTTGAAGCGGAGTCTGTTCGCTGTCAATCGCTTCACCGGCAAGGCCTGTGTACGAACTTTTCGTCTTCGTAATGTCAGCAATGATTTCAGCCGCGGGCTTTCGATTCTTAAAATGTGCCACTTTCTTACCCTTAACATACAAAATTCCCAAATAAGGATCTTCGACAGCGATCACCTGAAACAGCGGCAGATGCGAGGCGTCCCAAGATACATCACGTCTATTGTGCAGATAGAAAGGTGGGAATCCAATATCGAATATCCTGCGGAAACGTGTATGCCGATAGGCACGAATCGCAAAGCTTTGTTCGTTTTCGTCCAACTCAAAAGGAACGAGAAAATTGTCAGGAATCTGTACCGGTCTGCGCTTTTGTTGATAATCTCTTCTGTTAAGATATCCTGTAACCTGATGAAAAGAAAGGTCCGGTGCGATCGTAAAATCAATCCCTTCACCTTGCTGGTAGATCTGATGATTAAACATCGCATAGACAGCAACACGCCGAAGGCCCTTTTGCTTTATAGCTTCATCCGGGTGCTGGGCCAATATCCAAACCGCATAAACAGTACACCGAACATTTTCCTCGTCGAGGATGGGCAGCAGCTTTTTGGCGGTTTCTTCTCCGGAACAGGTTGTCAACACCCGAAGTGCATAGTCTTCGGTGGGTTGGCCCAGATGCAAGAGGATGATTTTCTCACGCTCAAGCCGCTCTGTATCACTAAGACATTTTACGGAAACAAGACAGGTCGAAGATTGTTTTCGCACAACCGGATTACTGTTATTAAGTTCTTCGTAAAGGATATTGAGAGCTTTGCCGCGATTTCCTCCAAGTGTAGCTGAGACTCGTGCCGCGGCAATACGCACATAGACTGATGAATCAGGCGTCAGGAATTTATCCGCGAGTTTTCCGCTTTCAGCCAGTTGATATGCCGCGCACCCATCCAATATCAATTGAGCACCATGTTCATCATTAGAAGAAAGCGTTTCTTTGCTTGACAGCCGTTCTAATGCGGCATAAACCTCCTCTCCAAAACGTTTCTCTGTGTCCATCGCCACTGTCCTGACATATTCACCAAGGGCGCGGATGTCGGTTTCTTCGGTCATCAATAAACGTAGAATCTCCGGTGTTTCCTCTCCACTCCGACGCAAACTTTTTGCAACCACAAAAGACCCTAATTCATTACGAAATCGCCTCAATACTGTGAGCTTGCGTTCCTCCGACATGACCGATTGCATAACAGCATACATGACATCTTCGACAGAGAAACTATCACCGTACGATTTTCGGGGTTGTCTATCTGTCATTGAAATCACAGTTGTTATGGACTCATCGGTTCCCTCTATATCCAAATAAGCCGCGATAAACGGCCGGCGTTGCCAGCTTCTTGTATCACCTTCTTTCATTAACTTTTCAATCTGAGCCATCGCATTTTTGTCTTTCCACACCTGTAAAACAATTAATCCCGGTTCGGGATAATCACTGTGAATCATCTGCATCACAAACGGACGGATTTCTTCTTTGTTCAGGTCAGCCAAACCCTTAAACCGTTTGATTCGATCTGAGGAGTTTTCTTTCGTCCCCCTCGCTTTATTCAGAAATGTCTGCTGGTCTTCTGTCAGGCCATATCTGTCGGGGGCGATTTTTGCCATCGCCCGATACGCCTCTTTTGCCATTGCCCATTCATGGCTTTTAGAAACCTTTTTCAGGAAACTTAGGACTGACTGATATCCCGTCTCACCAAGTCGCCGAATAATTTTCTTCCGCTCATAATCTCGGTTCTCATAAGATTCAAAAAGCGAAACAAGCAACTCGACCGCCTCAGATTCTCTGCCAAGTGCAATCGCTATTTGTGCTCTTTCGTCTTTGTTGAATCGCTTTTTGCCGTCAAAAGCTTCTTTTAATATTCCCTTTGCATACTCGTTATCACTATATTTGCAGAGACTGAGAATTGCTTCTTTGCAGATCAGATGGTCTCGGTCATTTGATATGCGCAACAGTGCATCCAGGAAATCCTTATTCCCTTCGACACCATCAAGTACTTTTAAGCACCCCAGAGCAATGCGTTTTTGATTGCTGTCAAGCCCCTTGATCAATTGCGGAACTATTTTCTCTCGTCGATTTTTCAGCCATCTGTCCGGTTGCTCATAATAGGTTAGGGTGTCGTCACGAAGCCCAAGTGATTCGATCTTTTGTTGGACAACATCCAAATCAATCGTTTTATCCAATGTTTCGCTGTCTTTGACCTGCCCAGTTACCACCGCCGCTGCAACGCCTAAAAAGCATAAGAAGAACAGACAGCCCGCCAGAAACCATTGTCTTTGAAATGTATTCATGGTCATTCCTTTCACACAGCTATTCTATACTAAAACGATCAAATGTATTGTAAAAAGTTTGTAACATTTTAGCCGTGTGCCGCAGGAGTTCACACTTTAGTGTGTAAAAAATCGGATACAAGCTAAAGCTTGAACTCCTACTGAGTGCCCGGATTTCGCGATATTTCGAAATTTTTAAGTTTTTTTCATTTTATTGAAAACATCGCGAGACCCTATATCGTAGAATATGTTAACCATCATTGCGGCAGAAGAAAGCGTTTTGCCGATTCATAATGGATGGAAATCGAAAACGTAAGGCGACTTTTCGAACAGTGATGGATCGCAGGGATCCGCTCCCACCCCACGGGCTGAGAAGCCCGGAGGCGTGTAGGCCGAGAAGATGAAGAGTCTTCCTCCCATCGGACCCCTTTTTTTATGCGCATTCCACGCCCCATTTTCAGCATTTATTCATAATGCTGCT
>JBDLJN010000184.1:0-4534 GCA_039714335.1 Planctomycetota bacterium | reverse complement strand
AAAGAAAATGAAATGTGTGAAAAGACCGTCAGCAGATTCAAATCCCTGTGCGATGAGCACAGTATTCCATACCACTATGTCTATCTGAAAGCTGGTTTGGAAATGCTGGAAGGAACCGCGGATTACGCTGATTTCACTGATTCTTTTTGATGGGATTTACAGCCGGTTTTATTAGCCACAGAAATCACGGGGAGACATGAAAGTTTTTTCTATTATCTTTTCTTCATGGCCTTCAGTTACTTCATGGTTAAATAATCATCGTGGTCGCGGGATACTGTTTTCCAGCCAGCGAAGTTCGATATATTTGGCGGTCCCGCCAAGGGTATTGCCATGATCCGTGAAGAACTGATACAGCCGGGTCAGTTTGTCTTTTTCGTCCGCTTCGAAATGGACAGTTGCCTGCCCCCAGGGTGCCCCCCAATAGACCTTTGCTCCGCCCTTAACATTCAAAAAGATTTGCGGCTTCTGGGGTGATTTACTTTTACGTGCAGCGAAATTGGAGACATCGATGCTTTCAATTTCATTCAGCAGCGGCTTATCCGGCATCTTTTCGCTCGACAGCTCCGCTCGGTCGTTTTTTCTTCTTTCTTTTTCCTGCTGAAAGTACAGGTCCGCCTTGTATAGCTGTTCCAGCAATTCAACCGCAACTTTGGCATCCTCGGCAAACCACATCTGTCCCGGCTCAGGTGTTTTAGACGATGCGCCTTTTATCTCAATGACAGGGACCGCTGTCATCGGGATATAATTCATGATCACCATGTCATCGCCGACGTAAACCTTGTTTTTTTGGGAACCGACAACACCGACGGGTCTTCGATACTCGGCGTACACGGCAATATGGTCCGGCTTGGTCTGAACTTTGACGTTCTTAAACCATGCGACAGGTGCCAGTTTTTGGGATACTTTATATGCGGATCCCTCGTTCAGCGGAAATGTTGTACTGCCGAGGATGTCTTCGATCGAGTCCTTCCATTCCTGATTAAGCCAGATGGGAGGATTTTTAAAAACAATGAACCCTTCAGGCACCTCGGATTCAGCGGCGGTCTTGACATACTTGTCCATGTAAATCAAAACCACAGCCCCGCCGCCGATCAGGACCGCCAGAAGCACAATCGTTAACGTGATCTTCAATCCCGTCATAAATGACGGAGTGCCTTTGCGTTTGCGGCCTTTCTTCTTTTTGGAAAAAAAAACGCCCCATCCACCTTTTTTTGTTTTTTTCTTTTTAGCCATATTTACAGCATCTCAGATCAGAGATTGGAGGTTTCAGATTGATAGTCGTTCCACGCTGCCTCGACGATCTGCCGACACAATTGCGGCGTATCGATTCCCGCTTTCGCCGCGGCCATCGGGATCAGCGAATGGCTCGTAAACCCGGGCAGCGTGTTGATCTCCAGTATATACGGAGTCCGGTCTTCTGTTAAGATGAAATCCACACGCCCCCAATGACGGCATCCCAATTCGCCAAAACAGGCCAGTGCATCCTGCTGTATCTCTTTGACCAGTTTACCGTCATCAATGGTATCGAAGAGGTATTCGGTTGTGTCACTTTCATACTTTGCCTGAAAATCATAGAATTCCGTTTTACTGCGGATCTCAATAACCGGCAGGGCGGTTCCGTTCAGAATGCCGACCGTAATCTCCTGTCCCGCAATAAATTCTTCAACCATGCAGTCGCCGTATTCCCGAAAGCACGCAAACGCGCCGGCCGCGGCCGTCTGAACATCATCGGTAATCGTCACGCCGACACTGCTGCCTTGTTTGATCGGCTTGACGACGAATTTGTCGGCGAGCCTTTCCAGCATCGATGCCAGATCTGCTTCGGTATCGTCTGCATGGACGATCAGGTGTTTGGCGATGGGCAGGTGTGCGTGGAAAAATGCCTGCTTGCCCAGCAGTTTATCGAAGGATTTTCGACTGGCCTCGGATCCGGAGCCGGTAAAGCAGCGGTTTCTTTCTTCCAGCATCGCCTGCAGCTGGCCGTCTTCTCCGAATTGACCGTGCAGGATCGGAAAGAATACATCGATGGTCGCATCGTCCAGGATCGAGGTGTTCTCCGGCGAGATATCGAAGAACACCGTTTCAAAACCCGCCTTTTGAAGGGCTTCATAGACATTCTGCCCGCTCAATAAGCTGATTTCCCGCTCGGAACCGACCCCCCCCGTCAATACAGCAATCTTCAATTGTGAAATATTTTTTTGCATTCCCAGTAGCCGCTTATACCAGAGAGAACCGCGAATAGAAACGAATACACACTAATATCGAGTGTACTGTACATTTATGGTTTATCCGTAGTTTATATTCTTTAATAAATAATTCGTGTTTATTGGTGTTCATTCGTGGTTCCTTTACTAACGCTACGAACTACTCACCAAATTTCAATCTCGGTTTCCAGCTCGACATCAAGAATATCTTTGACCTTGGTACGGATCATTTCGATCAGCTTCTTTACATCGGTGCTGGTGCATCCTTTTTCAGTGGTAATAAAATTGGCGTGTTTTTCACTGACCACCGCGCCGCCCAACTGCGTTCCTTTCAGACCGGCCCGGTCGATCAATGCGCCGGCACTCATCCCGCGGGGATTCTTGAAAATGCAGCCGGCGTTCCGGGTGTTCAGCGGCTGTGAGTTTTTCTTGTAGATCCAAACCTCTTTGACGGTTTTGAGCATCGCGTCCGGGTCCGATTCGGTCAGTTCCATTGTCGCTTTCAGGATCACCGGCGCTGTCACGTTTACCCAGCGATAATCAAAGACCAGTTCCGGTTTTTCCTTCTCGAAGATATTGCCCTCTTTGTCCATCACCGTGATGCTCTTGATGGACGAGCCGATATCGCCAAAGCTGCCCCCCGCATTCATCCGCACGGCGCCGCCGATCGATCCGGGGATGCCGGTCAGTGCCTCCAGTCCGCTGAGGCCTTTGCGAACCGAATCCAGTACCAGCTTATTCAGGTTGGCGCCCGCTCCGGCCAGCAGGGCAGTGTCCTTAAACTCAACATCGCAGAACTCATTGGAGTCCAGCTTGATCACTGCCCCGCGCACGCCCTTATCGCCGATCAGCAGGTTGGAGCCAAACCCCAGCAGCCGCAGCGGAACCTCATTCTCGCGGCACCGCAGGATAACGGCCTTAAGCTGTTCGGCTGTTTTGGGCTGAATAAAATACTCCGCCGCGCCGCCCAGCCCGTACCAGGTGTACGCCGCCAGCGGGCAGTTTTCCTTAACAATGTTCTCTAAACCACTGAATATACTCATCTGCGACCTTCCAAATCGTTCCGGCGCCCATGGTCACAACCAGATCGCCGTCTTTGACATTTGCCTTTAGATATTCAAGAATACCCGAAAATTCATTGATAAACAAGGCCTCACAGCCCTGCTGCTCAATCCGCTCAACCAGTGTCCGGGCATTGACCCTGCTCTTGCTTTCGGCCGTGTCCCGCACGAAGTAGATTTCGGGCACGATCGTTACATCCGCCAGCTTAAAGCTTTCCGCAAAATCATCAAGCAAAAAACGGGTCCGGCTGTACTGATGCGGCTGAAAAACACACCAAATTCGCTTCGGAGCGTATTTTTCGCGGATGGCTTTAAGCGAGGCCCGAATTTCCGTGGGATGATGAGCGTAATCGTCCAGAATGGTGACCCCGTCGATCTGCGCCTTGAGCATCAGCCGCCGGTCGATGCCGGTGAACCCGCCCAGATGTTTCAGGATCGTTTCAGCATCCAGCCCGGCATGAAGAGATGCCGCCGTCACCGCCAGGGCATTGAGGATGTTAAACGCTCCGGGCAACGCAATGCGGGTCCGCCCCATCCGGGTGTTTTTGTGATAAATATCGAATTCATAGCAGCCCTCTGCCAGTGCCGGGTTGCGGGCGGAGACATCACAATGCGTATCCAGCCCGTATTGGATGATTTTTGGCTCCGATTTGAATCGGCGAAGGACGCGGACGGTATTTTTGTCCTGTCCGTTAGCGATCAGCACACCGCCGCCTTTGACACCGGAGGCAAACTCGGCAAACGCGTCGATGATGTCATCCTCATCGCGATAGTAATCCAGGTGGTCTTGCTCAATGTTCAGCAAAACAGCCGCATGGGGGTGCAGGTTCAGAAAGCTGCGGTCATATTCACATGCCTCGGCGACAAATGTTTTTCCGCTGCCGACCCCGCTGGAGCCGCCCAGTTGCGCGATGTCCGCCCCGACGATGTAGTTGGGTTCGGCTCCGGCCTGCTGGAGTACATAGGAAAGCCATGCGCTGGTCGTGCTTTTGCCGTGAGTGCCCGCCACGGCAATGCTCGCATAATCATCCATCAGCATCCCCAGCATCTCGGCATATTTACGGATAGTCAGCCCCCGTTCAGCGGCCCGTGCCAGTTCCGGGTTGGCCGCGGTGATCGCGGCGCTGATAACCACCTCGTCGGTGTCAAATGGGATATTTTCCGGAGCGTCACCGATGGCGATGGCGGCCCCCAGCGAACGCAGATTTCGGACGACGCTGCTGTCTTCCATATCCGAGCCGGTCACAACGGCCCCGTTGGCCATCAAAA
>JBDLJN010000183.1:0-4555 GCA_039714335.1 Planctomycetota bacterium | reverse complement strand
GACCGCCATCAGGATCAAAGCCGACAGCATCAGGACCACGATCACCTCTATCAGTGTAAAGGCAAAACAATTTGTTTTTCTGTCATTCATCATTCAGGCGGATTAAGGCCTAACCCTTCAAAAATAGGCCAAAACTCCTTTGGGATTCGGTCCCAGTCAATACCGGAACTATCTGTTTTAGGTTTAGTGTCCGGAGTCCGGTCATTGGGCGACGGATCAACTCCGGCTGAGCCGGAATCATAGGGGTCGTCCTGAAGACCCGCCAGCAAAGAGTCTTCATCGGCACCCTTCGGAACATAACCGGCCGCAAAGTCGTTGTATCCATCAAAGTTCATGCCCAATTCTTCGAGAAATTCACTTTCTTCATCCTTGAGCTTTTCAACAAATTTTTCGTAACCGTCAAATCCCTTTTCAGCAATATGCTCAAGTTTTTCTCGTCTTTGCTGCCGAATAAATTTATCATACGCCTCAACATCCAGCCCCTGCTCTTCGAGGTAGGCACGCGTCGTTTCCTGGATCGCGGAGTCTTCGTCGCCGGCGAGCAGCGCCATGTATTCATCTTCGATTTCCTGCTGGGCCAGGACCTGCTTGATCTGTGCCGCCGTGAGACTGGTGATCCAGTGTTCCAGCTCGATATTCTCAAATTCGCCTTTGCTGTCTGTAAAGCCGGCCGAACAGATCGCGTGAATCCACATTCGATCGGTGATCGGCTCGTAGAACGGTTCGACTGTCGTCTCCCACTCAATGTCGGGATTGGTTTCGCTGGTGCCGTAGTCACTCATATCCGACAGTTTTGGCTCGGACAGCAGGCTCTCCATATTGCCGCGGGCAAGTTCAAACGCCTGATCACGAAGCTGCATGTCCATAACCGCCTCGACATAACGGTTCATCAGCACGATGACCGAACCGAGCATGACCGACAGTATCACCAGCGCAGTGGCTATCTCCACAATAGTAAAAGCCGCCCTGCCCGAGAGTCTGGCCAACAGATTGTTATTTAAACGATACATCTTCTTTATACTGCGGGAGCATTCCCAGCGAGTCCAGGTCCCACTCACCTTTCAACAGTTCAACCGGTTTGGCAAAACGGTGGATCGCTATCGTCCACAGCATCCCCTCATCGTCCAGCAGGACGACGATGCCGCCATACTGCCAGCCGGATTTGCCGGCCAAAAAACGGACCTCGGTCACATTCTCAGAATCCCGGGTGTCTTCCATGTCGTCATACATGACATAATCCAGCGTGAGCGCCTCACTGAAATAACCCGTTTGGATAATGGCCTCGTCCGGGTCCATGGTTTCCAGATCGAGCGTCTGAAACTCGCGCAAGATAAACGCCTGTTCGCTAAAATCCAAAATGACCGCATAACGGCGGTCACTCTGGGCGGCGGCGTTGCAGGCCATCTGGAATGTGTTCACCAACTGGTCGGCCTGCCGCTTAAATCGCTGATTGCCCCACATCGCACCAAAGCTGAGCATGGCGATGCCGGTCATCAAGGCGATCAGGCCGACGACCATGAGCATCTCAACCAGCACAAAACCAGCAGACAACTTCCGGCGATCATTCCACATATTCAGGTTCTGCGTCATACTCTGAGCCGCTGCCGGTGCCTTGCAGATTGTCGCTGTAAATATCCGCATCATAGTCCTCGCCGCCCTCTTGTCCATCGGCGCCATAACTGATGATCACAAAGGGCTTGCCGCTTTCAGGGTCGAGGATATAGTCGAACTCATTTTTCCAGGCATCCTTTGGCACAAAGATTTCCTGAAGATAACCGCCGGGTGCCCAGCCCTCCAGATCCATTGGCTGCACAACCAGTTCTTCCAGCCCGACTTCTTCACTGGGGTAGTAGCCGGTATCCATCTTGAACTGCATGACCGCATTGCGTAATGTAACCAGATCAGCCTTGGTCGTTTTGACCTTGGCTTTGTCGATCTGACCCATAAAATTAGTTGCTGCCAGTCCGGCCAGCAGTGCAATGATCAGCAGGACCGCCATCAGTTCGACCAGAGTAAAACCCTGATGTTTAGTATTCTTTTTCATAAACTCATTCCTTTCGTTCTTATATCTATTTTATAAAATTAGAATTCAGTCACCGAAAACTTAAACAGCGGCAGCAATGTCGCATAGGCGATAATGCCGATCACACCGGCCATAAAAACAATGATGACCGGCTCGATAATGCGGCTGAACCGCTCGATCCGCAAATCCGAATCCGCTTCGAGATTATCACTGATCATAATCAGCATCTGTTCGAGCTCGCCGGATTTTTCGCCAATGGTCACCATGTGTGCGATCGCCGGGTCAATGACCCCGCTTTCACGCAGCGGCGTGGTGATATCAGCGCCGGACAGAATCCGCTCACGCGACTGCTTGATCGCATTGGTCATAATGACATTGCCGGTGACCTGGGAGACCACCCGCAGCGACTCGGCCATCGACAGACCGGACCCCAGCAGGGTTGCCAGCGTTGAGGTGAATCGCGCCACGATCTCCTGTTTCATCAGCTTTCCGAAACCCGGACTGGACAAGATCAGCTTGTCCCGGAGGTAGGCGCCTTTCTCTGTTTTAACCAGCCGTTTATACAGCACAATCAAGCCAGTAATGCCCGCAATAATCACAAGCAGCCACCAGCTTCGCAGCACATTTGAAATGCCCATAATCATCTCGGTAATCCAGGGCAATTCCTGACCGGTTTTAATCAACTGTTCCGTTATCTTGGGAATCACGACAATTGAAATTACCAGCACAACAATAACGGAAAAGATAAGAAGCACTGCCGGATACATCATCGCGGTGGTCATCTTGGCTTCAAGTTTCTGCCGTTTGTCCATAAATGAAGAAATCGTCCCCAGCGACTCGCCCAACGTGCCGGTGACCTCGCCGACACGGACCATGCTGATATAAATAAGGTCGAAAAACTGTTCATATTCGGCGATCGAGTCGGCAAAGGATTCACCCGTGACAACGCGATCGCGAATCTCGGTCACGGCGGCCCGCAGGTGCGGGTTGGTCACTTGCAGCGTCAGGACGCTGAGGGCATCGGTCAGCTTGATGCCGGCATTGAGCATCGTCGCCAGTTCCTTCGTAAGGCCGGCGACATCTTTTTTGCCGCTGCGGGCAAAGACATCCTTGAACGTTTTCTGGGCCGTCTCCATGCGAACCTGCTTGACATCGGTCGGATGCAGACCCCGGCTTCGCAGGTGCTTGCGTGCCGCGAACGCACTCTCGGCAGTGACGGTTCCCTTTTCCGTCTTCCTCGAAGAATTAATCGCACTATATTCAAACCTCGGCATAATATTCTATTGACGATGGACGATTTTTTCTGGCAGTCTTGCGTGCACTAATAAAAATCGCTGTCAACTCGTCAGCTTCCTGCATAAGAGATTCTACTTTCTGTTTAGCCAACAACTTCTCTTCAATAATAATTTCAAGCCAAAATAATGTTTCGTCAACTTCTTCAACAACAATGCTCAATTTTGCAATAAAACTCGCTTTTGACTGAGCCAGACATGCCGCTCGATAATTCGCAGCAACCGAGGTCGAAGAGCGTATAATCTGGCCGCGAATATGTCTTCCCAGCGGCGTATCCGGCAAAGCATGACTTAATTTTATACATCTTAAGGCAAACTGCTTGGTACGCCTTTTTAGCTCTTTATTGTCCATTTGACTCCCCTTCGTCAATCGTCCATCGTCATTCGTCAATCCTTACACGTTGTCCGACTGCGTTACACGCAAGACTTCCGCGATGGTGGTTACGCCGGTCTGGACTTTTCGGGCTCCGTCCATTCGCAGGGTCTGCATGCCGAATTCCAGGGCCTTTTTCTTGATCGCCCCGGCGGTGGTCTGCTCGTAAATCATTTCGCGGATATCTTCATTGAGCGTCATCAGCTCATAGATCCCCGTCCGGCCGCGATAGCCGGTATCAAAACACTTCGCGCATCCGGCCCCCTTGTAGAACGGTGTCTTGTCATGCTCCATGATCCCCAGGTCCCGCAATTCATGGGCCGGGGGGTCATAGGCCTCTTTGCAGTCGGGGCAAATCCGCCGCACCAGACGCTGGGCCAGTACGCAGATCAGCGAGGAACTGACCAGGTACGGCTCGACGCCAAAGTCCAGCAGACGGCTGATCGCCCCGGCGGCGTCGTTGGTGTGCAGCGTGCTGAAGACCAGGTGACCGGTCAGCGAGGACTGGATCGCCATGGCGGCGGTTTCCTGGTCACGGACTTCACCGACCATGATGACATCCGGGTCCTGACGCAGAATGTGACGCAGGGCGTTGACGAAGTTCATTCCCTTTTTCGGGGCAACCTGCATCTGGCTGATGCCGCCAAGCTGGTACTCGATGGGGTCCTCGACGGTCATAATATTCTTGACCGTCGCGTCGATCTGATTCAGGCAGGCGTACAGGGTCGTACTTTTACCACTGCCGGTCGGGCCGGTTACAAAGATCACGCCGTGGGACCGGTTGATCACCCGGTCAAAAACCTTGCGTTCTTCTTCAAAGAAGCCAAGCTGTTCCAGTGTCAATATGCCACTGCTTTTATCCAGCAG
>JBDLJN010000182.1:0-4564 GCA_039714335.1 Planctomycetota bacterium | reverse complement strand
AGGGGTCGAATCATCAACTATTCGTCTTGCTGAAAATACCCCGCCCCAGGACACCCAGCAGGATAACCGCACAGATGCTTTTGAACCACGCCGGCAGCATAAATCCGTGCGCGTGGATGATCTGCGTCACATCACCGCGAAAGATCGCGTCCAGAATAATCCCTCCTGCCAATGCACACCCGGCCACCGTCAGCAGATACGTCACGGCCGTTCGCAGACCCAACTGTGACCACAGGGTCATCAGCGAAGCAGCATTCGTCGCCGGACCGGTCATCAGAAACACCAGCGCCGCGCCGGGATTGAGTCCCTTGGCAATCAGCGCCACAGCGATCGGCACCGACGCCGTCGCACAGACGTAAACCGGAATGCCCAGCACCATCATCACCAGCATCGCAACGATCCCGCCGCCGGCAACCGCCCGTGTTTCGGCAAAAAAGTTATCCGGCACCAGTGCTCCAATCAGTGCCGCGGTCAGAATTCCAATCAGCATCGCCCGGCCGATATCACTCGGCAGCGTCACAAAGCCGTGCTTCATAGCCCGGACAAACCAATTCTGCTTTGCAGGATTTGAACAGCATTCATCTGTGCATTTTTCTTCCTTGTGTTCCAAGGCATTCGTATGGTTTTCGATGGCATTGACAACGCAGCCGCCGAACAGGCCCGTCACAAACGCCGCCAGCGGCCGAAAGATGGCAAATATCGGCCCCATCAAACTGTAGGTTACGAGGATACTGTCCACCCCCGTCTGCGGCGTGGAGAGCAAAAATGAGATCGTCGCCCCCTTGCTCGCCCCGTGCTTGTGCAGGGACATTGACACCGGGATCACCCCGCACGAACACAGCGGCAGCGGCACACCGAACAGTGACGCCTTGAACACCTGCCAAAAACCCGCTCCGCCAAGATGCCGCCGGACAAGGTCGGCATTGACCCACACGCTCAGCAGCCCCGCCACGCCAAAACCAAACAGCAGATACGGCGACATTTCCGCCAGTGTCGCCCAAAAATCAACAACGATTGTTTCAATAAACTCCGGCATCAATTTCCTCAGCTAACAATAAACTCTATACTATAAAGAAGTTACGCTGCCCGGCAACAACTTGTTCTACAGAAAATACGATGCGATCACAACCGTAGAGTTGCGGCAGAATATCACCTTTACAAAACGGCGGGTCAGGCCCGCCGATTCCAACGAAATTTCACCAATTCACAGAAACAACTTTACAGCGGGGCCAAACAACCTACAATCTGCTGAGATGATATATGGATCCGAATAGTGTTCATAAATCCCTATATCTCTTTCAGTTAATACAATCCTAATGATTCGCTGATCAAATGTTAATATTTTCAGGTTATCACGGCATTCGCCAATATAATCGCTGCTCGAACGGGTTGATCGCGATAGGAAATAGGAAAGGAATTGTTAATTTGGGAGGCTACGAAATGCTTAGAAAACAGGGAATGTGGATTGTCATTGCAGCGATTCTGATTGGGTGGGTCAATGTTGCGACGGCCGACGAAGTTGCTGAACTTCGCAAGCAGTTGGAGCAGCAGTATGAGCAAATGCGGCAGATGCAAAACAAGCTGAACGAGCTTGAGGCCGCACAGAAACAGCAGCAGGTCGCTGTACAGGAGATGGAAAAGTCAAACGACACGATAACGCTGCCGGAGACACTGGCCTGGCTTGAAAAAATCAAGTTCTACGGCGACTTCCGCTATCGGTATGAATATCGCGATCGGGATTGGAGCGGTTCGAGCAACCGTCACCGTATTCGCGCCCGTGTCGGTCTCAACTACGACATCAACGATGAATTCAAATTCGACTTCCGCATTGCGACCGCCGAGTTCTTCCATGATAACGGAACCACCATTGGCGGCGATTATGTTTCCGGCAACAAATCCCTCGGCGATTACTGGGCCAGCAAGAATCTCTGGGTGGACCGGGCGTATGTCGCCTACACCCCCAACTGGGCGGATGGTATCACGGCGCTGTTCGGAAAAATGGGCAATCCATTCTACAAGCCCGGAAAAAGCCTACTCATCTGGGACGGCGATCTGAACCCTGAAGGCATCGCCCTGCAGTACAAAAAAGAGGCCCTCTTTGTCAATGGCATGGTCGGTATAATTCAGGAAAACGGCAGCGATAGTGATAAACGGATGCTGGGTATTCAGGCCGGGCTGATTCACGCATTCAACGATGACAGCAATCTGACCTATGGCGCCAGCTACTTTGACTATATGAATATCAAAGACGAAGAATCGATTATCAACGGTCTGTTCGCAGGAAATACCTCAACCGATGGAACCACATACGACTTCGATTACAACATGGTCGAAGGGTTTGCCGAATACGCCGCCAGGATCAACGATCTGCCTGTCAGCGTCTATGGCAACTATGTCGTCAACATCGCCTCAGGCGTCAGCGAGGACACCGGCTGGCTAATCGGCACCAAACTGGGCAAGGCCAAAAAGCCGGGTTCATGGGAATTCAAGTATAACTATCGGGACATTGAAGCGGACGCTGTATTCGGCGCCTTCACCGACTCAGACTTTGCCGATGGCGGCACCAATGCGAAAGGCCATGTCTTTGGTGTCGGCTATGCGTTGGCTAAGAATACAACGCTTGCGGCGACCTATTCCTTGAACGAGGCACTGGACAAAAAGCCGGACGAGGGCTATGACCGCTTCCAATTCGACCTGAAAGTGAAATTCTAAGCAAAGGCAATATAAAATTTGGCTTTTATCGAGGAGAGGCTTGAAAGAATTGACCGTACTGTTGTGTCATGTGACTCAAAAATAATATCTTATCCGAAATTCTATTCTGGAGTTATTTAGTTTTTCTCCATACTCGGTGTATGAGTCCCCCACAAGAAAAGTTGTTTTCAGTCGAAGTTCCAGATTTTCGATGCCTGTGTATAACACTTCCGGAGCAATGGAAAAACTTTTATCGTTCATGTTAAATACGCCCGTCAGTGAAGGCGTAAAATAGAGCATATCAAACGGTTCTTTCTGGCTGACACGTAAATAAAGATAATCTCTCATGAAATTTTTTCTGTTGTAGCTCCCTTCAGACACATCCGCTGCTTTTTTTAGAAGAGTATCATCGCCTGAAGCAAGATATTCATCGTAACCGGTGTCGATGAACGAAAAGTAGTCTCCTGTTTCGCTCTCTGTATAGCCCGTTGCATCGTGAAAATACTCAACGATGTATGTTGTCTCCGCCTTGGTCAGATATCGCAGTCCAAACAGATAGCTTGTTGCGTCATACTCCTTATGCAAAACGGTTCCATCACTGTCGATAAATCTTTTTTTGTGATTATTGATAAATGCCAACTCTCCGTGTATCTCAAAATTAGAGGTGAGATTCCTGGAAAAATCCATCCCGTATCGGTTTGTCTTGCTTTGGCCGGCAAGAAAAATGAAGTCAATATCCGTGTCATAAAACAGGAAATACGTTCTTCCTGCAAAATTCAAGTTATTGATCTTCCCGAAATCATCGTTGATATGGTCATAAACAGGCACCAAAACCGGTGTAAAAGAAAATGTTTTCAATGGGCCGTCAAAACTTTTAATGTAATCCGCGAACACAACGACACGGCCTTCACGGGCCAGTTCGGGGTCTTCGGGATCTTTCGGTCTGTCCAAAAAAGCCACGGGGTTCCAGGCATACCCTTTGCCCCATTTTAGCGTTGTTTTGCCGATATTAAAACTAAATGTCGACGACGGCTTTAATGACATATAGCCTTCATAAAGCGTTGTCTCCTCTTCCCACCCGAGATAGGATTTTGTAAGGTCGGTGTTGACAACGGCATGAAATTCTGTAATGCCTTTCCTGTAGCTGCCGTCAAGCAGCGCCGTCAAATTATATTCTTCCTGTGTATCTTCTTCGTCGCGGTCATATAATTTGAGTTTGTACAATGCAGCATTATCATCCAACCCGAAAAGGATGGGACGAAATTCAAGATATCCCCTCAAATCCAGCGCCTTTTCTTCTATTTCTGAGAAGTCAAAGGAATACTCTTCCTCAGCAAAAACTATCCCGGAAGAAAGTGCCAACAGAATCGCAAGTAGTGCCCTTGCTCTCATTGTCTCAAGGATTCCAGATTGGGCATAAACGTGAGTGTAAAGACCTCGTCTTCGAGTGTTCTTTTCTTTATCTTTGCAAATATCATCACAGATTTATAACCCTTATACAAAGGGCTGTCCGTCTCAATAACCGATGGCCTTACTATTTTGTCCCCAAAGTCCTCGGTTTTTTTGAAATGAATTGTCTTGATGAGCATCGAAGTCTCCGTGAGACACTCGATCTTGGTCGGCAAAATCGTGTCTTTATCGACCCACATTTTCAATTTGTCATAGGCGACCGTTTTCGTTTTTGCCTTCAGGTGCAAAACATACTCATTGTTCAACCCTTCCGTATCGTTGGGGTCTTCCATTTTCTCAACAAAATATTCCGATGCATAATCCAGCCGCAGGATATCAGAGTTATTAAATACGCCTCCTACCACTGACTGAAGACTTGTGATGCGAACGGGTTTGCCGACATTAGGAATGTAAAGCCACATAT
>JBDLJN010000181.1:0-4621 GCA_039714335.1 Planctomycetota bacterium | reverse complement strand
CATTACCTGCCCTTTATTGTGATGGGAAAGGCCAAACGGTGGTCGCTGGCAAAGACGGCGTGGATCACCTTTTTATGCGGTCTGGGACATGTTCTCAGTTCGGTCGTTCTTGGTTTGATCGGTGTCTTTGTTGGCATCCAGCTCGGGAAGTTGAAGGCGTTTGAAGCGTACCGCGGTTCGATTGCCGCCTGGCTGCTTATCGGATTTGGTTTTGCCTATTGTGTTTGGGGCATTCATCGTGCGATTCGCAATAAGCCGCACCGCCATGTGCATTCGCACGGCGACAGCGGCGAGCATGAGCATGAACATGCCCATACCGCCGAACACGCCCATGTTCATCATACAAAGAATACAACTCTCACACCGTGGATATTATTTACCATTTTCGTCTTTGGACCATGTGAACCATTGATCCCTTTGATGTTTCCGGCAGCGGAAAGCAGCTTTTGGGCAATGGCGATGGTTGCCGGCGCCTTTTCCGTGGTGACTATCGGCACCATGCTGTCCATCGTTCTGTTTACCACATGGGGCGTGTCGTTTGCGAAGTTGGGACGCCTGGAACGCTATACGCACGCCGCCGCCGGAGCAACGATCTGCCTGTCGGGTTTGGCGATTCAGTTCTTAGGACTTTGATCGCCCGTTAAGTTTGTCAAGGCTTTTCGATGAAAGCATAGACGGTGCCGTTGTCGCAGCCGATGAGCAGGTGGTTTTGTGCAATGGCCGATGACGAAATGACCGGACTGCCGAGCGTATAAGAAAAAACCTCTTTCCCCGTTTTGATGTCCAGCAGATACAACCGCCCGTCATCACAGCCGATGGCAATTTTGTCGCCGCAGATAACCGGGCTGCTGTCGAAGTTGTCCTGTGCCGAAAACGTCCAGATCTTTTCCCCGCTCGAACGATCCAGGCAGTACACATTCTGGTCCCGGCAGCCGACGACGACAACCGCGTTGTTTACCGCTGGAGCCGACAGAAAGGCGTCTTCGGCTTCTTCGAATTTCCAGAGGATCTTTTGCGTTTTTGCATCCGCTGCCAAAAACATCCCCTCATAGCTGCCGGCATAAATAACACCGGCATGGATGGCCGGGTTGGTGGCGACATAGGAACCGGCATTGACCGTTTTGGCTGCGTTGGGATCGGCGATCGGAACCTGGTAGATATTCGCATCGCAGGAACCAAAGGCAGCCGCGTTGTCAGCGACCGCGACCGAGCCGTTGATATAGCTTTCGGCCGGGTACTCGAAGACCCGCTTGCCGGTTTCCGCATCAAGGCAGTAAAGATTGTTGTCATAAGAGCCCAATAGAATAACGCCCCGGCCGGTCTCAGGACACATGGCGACATTGGCCGAGCCGGTAATCTTACCCTCCGCTTCGAAGGTCCAGACCGGCTCGCCGCTGACGGCATTGACGGCATAAAAGGTGCCCTTATTGGAGCCGACGTAAACAGTTTCGTTGTGATACAGCCCGCTGGCTTCCAGTTCATCATCGGCGGCGAATTTCCAGATTTCGCTACCCGTTTTTAAGTCAATGGCGTAAAGATGTTTATCCATTGACGAAACGAATGCTTTGGCATTTGCGACGATCGGCGTCGAGCGTACCGCCTCGGCCGTCTGAAATTTCCAGGCGAGTGTCAGCTTGTCCGGCAGATTCCCCGCGGCCCGGCCGGTCAATGCTGCATCGCCGCGAAAGATCGTCCAACTGTCACCCCCGAACGAAGCGGCCTGCTGAGAGACGCTTTCAACGGCAGCAGGGCGATACGCTTTTTTATAATAAAGAATATAGGCCACCATTGCGGAGATCGGCAGGGTAACGATCAGCAGCGGAACCAGTGTCCGCCGCACCAGATGGATGTTATGTTTGTCTTTCTGTGCCATGGGTATATCATAAGGGAAATTTGCTTTTGGGTCGAGAAAAAATAACGGGCGGTTTACACCTGAAAAATGTGTAAGTATTCATCCACTAAAAGCCCGTAGGGCTTTAATAATAGTAGTCCCGGGTGAAGCGCAGCGGAACCCGGGGTAATGGTCCATGCAACATTCACAACCCTGAAGGGGTTGAATAAAATAAGTGGACAAAAGTGGAGTCTGCCAATGAAAATTGCATGAATGATATCAAAAATTTCCGTGTACTTCCGTGTTTTCCGTGGTTAAAATAACCACAGAAAGGAACCCATACAATGAATATCGAAAAGAGCGATTCTGGCCAAACCAGAGACGGAAAAGCCGTTCAGTTATACACACTGACAAACGATAACGGCATGGTCGCGAAGATCACCAACTATGGCGGGATTATTGTCGAACTGTGGGCGCCGGATCGTGACGGCGATCTGACCGATGTTGTTCTTGGCTTTGACACGATTGCCGATTATGAAGAAAAAAGCCCGTATTTTGGCTGCATCACCGGCCGCTATGCCAACCGTATTGCGAATGGCAGTTTCACGCTGGACGGTGTAACCTATGACAAACTCGCGATCAATAACGGACCCAATCACCTGCACGGCGGCATCAAAGGATTCGATAAGCAGGTTTGGCAGGCAGAAACCTTTGAAACAGCTGATGCCGTTGAGCTTCGGTTGTGCTATCTCAGCAAAGACGGCGAAGAGGGCTACCCCGGCAACCTGGATGTGACCGTGACCTATACGCTGACCAATGCCGGTGAACTGAAAATCGACTACGAAGCGACCACGGACAAACCGACGGTCATTAATCTGACGAATCACAGCTATTTCAACCTGGCCGGGCACGCCGCCGGAACGGATGCTGCGCTGGCTCATGAAATGATGATCGATGCGGACAGTTTTACCCCTGTGGCAGATGAAAACGCGATCCCCACCGGCGAGATTCACCCGGTTGCCGGTTCGCCGATGGACTTTACCACACCGACGCCAATCGGTGAGCGAATCGATGCCGATTGTGACCAGATAAAATTCGGCAATGGCTACGACCACAACTGGGTGCTGAATAAACCCAGAACTGTCATTCCGAGCGAAGTCGAGGAATCCGTTAAAAATAGCCCGCGAAGCGGCTCCTTATCATTAGCTGCTCGCGTCGTCGAGCCCACCTCCGGCCGGGTGATGGAAGTGTTAACAAGCGAACCGGGCGTTCAGTTTTATTCCGCCAATTTCCTCGATGGCTTCACCGGCAAAGGCGGAGCAACCTATCCGGCCCGTTCGGCCTTCTGCCTGGAAACCCAGCACTACCCCGACTCACCCAATAAACCCGACTTCCCAACCACAACCCTCCGCCCCGGCGAGAAATTCGAATCCACAACTATTTTCAAATTCTCGATCCAATAATCAAAAGGGAGACAATCAGGAAAGAGCAAAAAATGAGAAAAAGAAAAGGATTCACTCTCATTGAGCTAATTGTAGTAATAGCAATAATAATTATGTTGCTTACTATTTTTATGCCTCCTCTTAGTAGAGTTAAAAAAGGTGAAATGCGTGTTGTTTGCGGTAGAAATTTAAAAGGGCTTGGAAGGGTAATGGCGGTTTATGCTACTGATTATGACGGTGAATATGTAAAATTAGGTAATGGGATTTGGTCTAAAGAATTAGGATTCAGCTATGAAGACACAAATTATATTGCTTCTGAACACACGGGCCCAAGTACAATCACATCGAGTTTATATCTTCTTGTACGAGAGGCAGACGTATCACCAAAATCATTTGTGTGCCCTGAATCTGATGAGACAGAATATGACGGTCAAGAGCTAACGAATCTGGATATTGTTGAAGTCTGGGATTTTGGTTCTGAACCGCATCAACATGTCAGCTATGCTTACCACAATCCATATGGACAATATCCAGCAAATAGTTCTCGATCAGCATCATTTGCTGTTATGGGCGATATGAGTCCATGGTTTTTTATGGGTGATATAATGGAGCCGGGGCAAGAACCAAGGGATTGGACAAATGAATTACCGGAGAAAACTACTTTGCAGCCACCTCAGATCATTAACATAACAGATAAATCATTATGGAAGCCAGGGAATTCAGTAATCCATTTTAGTGAGGAGAAGTTCTTCCAATATAGGATGAAGTATAAATTTGGACAAAACATATTATATGCGGACGGACATGTAGATTTTACGAGATATTCAAATGTAGGTGTTGATAAAGATAATATCTACACATTCTGGTCGACGGAGGAGAATCCGACTGAGCAGGACAGGCAGGGTGGTACGGCGCCGACCAGCCGCAGTCCTGAAAACGATGCCAAATCCAAAGACGATTCCTTTTTGGCGATATAAAGGTAGCTCAGGCATCTTGCCTGAGGCAATAATATCAAAACACAGGCTGGAAGCCTGTGCTACCTTAAACAAAAAAAGGCCCGCGGGGATAACCTCGCGGGCTTTTTTGTATCATATAAACTGCCGGCAGGATGCCGGCGTTACAAATTACTTGATCTCTTCTTCGATCCAGCCGGTTAGTTCTTTCAGCTCGTCGATGGTCACATCGCCCATGTGTGCGATGCGGAAGGTCTCATTTTTCAGCTTGCCGTAGCCGTTGCCGAACACGACATTATGCTTTTCCTGCAACGCCTTATTCACCCCGGCTACATCGATCCCGCGGGTGTTCTTGAATGTCGTCAGCGTGTTGGACTCGTACCCGGCCTGCGGGA
>JBDLJN010000180.1:0-4628 GCA_039714335.1 Planctomycetota bacterium | reverse complement strand
ACCGCTTGTCGTACCCACTCCGGGGACTGCTTCTGCAAAAGCTGCTCCGGAGCCGGAACCCGAACCACCAATTACGTTTGTGCCGCAGGAGCCGGCTGTCACCGCGCAGCCCGAAATTATTAAAGAAACCGTTGCTGTAGAAAAACAGGGGGATGTTCCTCCTGTGCCGGATGATGCGGCGGATGCGACCAGCCCGGAAGCCAAAGAAATGATAGAGGAGGCCCTGCGGCTGCGTGATGCGAATAAGATTATTCCGGCGCGTGAACTGCTGAATAATACGCTGAACATGCAGCTGAGCGCTGCTTTTCGCTCGGAAGTGAAGACTCAATTATCCAAGCTGGCACAGACATGGCTGCTGGGCCGTACCGTGCTTGAAGGAGATAAACTGACCAGCTATTATCAGGTTCAGTCGGGTGACAATTTTGAACGAATCGCCAAAAAGTATCAGGTGCCGTATGATATTTTGATGCAGATCAACGGTATTGCCCGTCCGCAGCTGCTTCAGGCAGGCAGGAAAATCAAAGTGATCCATGGCCCGTTCAATGCCGTGGTGTATAAAAGCAGCTTTACAATGGATTTGTATCTGCAAAACAAATATGTTAAAACCTATCGTGTCGGCCTGGGAACGGTTGAACACGAAACACCCAGTGGACGCTGGCGTGTGAAGAGTGACGGCAAATTGATCAAGCCGACCTGGACGGATCCGGACACGGGCAAGACCTATGTTGGGGACAGCCCCGATTATCCGCTGGGATCCCGCTGGATTGCGATTGAAGGGATTGACGATGCAACACGGCCCAGAACTGGTTTTGCGATTCATGGCACTAAGGATCCCGAGTCTATCGGGGCACGTTCATCGCGCGGATGTATCCGTCTTTATAACGGCGATGTGCTCGAAGCGTACAACCTGCTCTATGCCGGGATTTCTGAAGTACTGGTAAAGGACTAACTGCAGACCCAAAGGGTCTTAAAGCGACGAATTGATTGATGGAGTCTCCGGTGGTTTGGCCGGGAGTATTGTTACGGATGACAAAGAAGACTTCCCAATATGGAAAGGTATGTTACTGGGCACTGATTTTTTCGGTGGCGGCACATTCGATGACGCTGGCGGTTTTTACGGGGGTTAAGCTGTCAGGCCGGAGCGAGGCAGAGGCCCCACCGCAGCCGATGCTCAGTCTGCAAATGATCGAGCGGGTTGTTGCCGAGCCGGTCGCCAAGCCCAAACCCCGCGTTGAGCCGATTGTCGAACCGCCGGTCCAGCCAATCCCCGAACAACCGCCGCTGATTGCTGACCCCCCGCCCGAACCGGTTGCGGTCGATGTGCCGCCGGAGGTGCCGCAGGTTGCCGAACCGGTTGCCGAGGTCCGGTCGGAACCGGACAAGGTGGAGTTTTTCGGGCAGGAAAGTGTTGTCCAGCGGGTGTGTTATGTGGTGGACTGTTCCGGCAGCATGTATGGGCGGATGTACCAGGTCCGGGAGCAGTTGAAAAAATCGATCCTTAGGCTCAATTCCCGACAGGCGTTTTCCATAGTATTTTTTATGGAAGGTCAAAAAGTCTGGATCAGCGGCGGCGATGCACTGGCCTCGGCGACCGCGCGGGCCAAGTCCACGGCCCTGGAGTTGATCGTCTCGGTGCGTCCGAGCGGTTCGACCGATGCCGAACATGCCCTGCAGACGGCGATGCTGTTAAAAGACGCTTCCAGCGAAGGGCCTGAGGTGATCTATTTTCTGACCGACGGGTTCGATCTGGATTCGGCCAGTTCACGGCTGTTTGTCGAAAAGGTTAATCGTCTGCGAAGTAAACATGCCCCCGCTGTGATGCTGCATACCATCGGTTTTGGCCCCCAGCCACGAGATTGTCAGATGCTGCGGAACCTGGCCCAAAACACCGGCGGCGAATTTATTAAAATTAATTAACGCCTTAGGATCATGTGATGAAAAGCGATAAAAAGACAGGTTCGGTGTTTGGCAAAATCCTGTTTGCGGGGGTGTTTCTTACCTGTTCCGGCGGGGCTTTTGCCCAGGAATCGGCCGCTGATGCGGCGGGAACATTCTATCATCAGTTTTTTACTGCCGGTGGGCCGATTGTATGGTTCGTGCTTCTGCCGATGTCGATTATGACGGTTTACTTAGCGGTTGACTTGCTGGTGACGGTCCGCCGCAACCGTTTGCTGCCGTCGGGGTTGAGCAGTGAGATTGCTACCGAAGCCATGCGGCACGGCATTAATTCCCTGTTTGCCCGTCTTGCAGGCCAGACGGACCTGATCAGCCGCGCGGTTTTGCATTCAATGGACCAGCGGCGACAGTTTGGCGGTTCGGTTGAGTCTACACGGCAGTACGCCGCCGAAGCACTGCAGGAGCGGGGACTTCAGTTAATGCGAAAAGCACAATGGTGCCAGATCATCGGCTCGGTGGCTCCGATGGTCGGGCTGTTCGGCACGGTGTTCGGGATGATCCGGGCGTTTAACCTGCTGGGCCAAGGCACCGAGGGCCCGCGATATGAACTGCTGGCCGATGCGATCTCGGTAGCTCTGGTTACGACTTTCTGGGGTTTGCTGGTGGGGATTCCGGCGTTGTTTTTTTATGGGGTGTTCCAGACACGGGTTGAGGCGTTTGTCAGCGAAGCAGCGATCGAAACGGATTCTCTCTTAGCTCGCATTTTTGAGATCCCCGCGCCAATAACCGACAAACCGCCGTCTCCGGAGTCTTCGGATAATGCGGCCGTTTAAATACAAACCCCTGTTCGAGGCGGAAACCTTTGACATGACGCCGATCATCGACGTGGTGTTTCTGCTGATCATCTTTTTTATGCTGGTGGCCCAATTTATTGCGGCCGAACAGTTCAAGGTCAGTGTGCCGGATGAGATCAAAACCGCGCAGAATCAACCGGAGACGAAAGAAAAACAATCCCTGACGATCACGGTACTGCCCGATGATGAACAGGGAGTTGTCTGTGCGGTCGGATCGGAAAAGATGGCCCCTGTCGGGGGCAAAGATATGAAGCTGCTGATTACCTCGGTGATTAACGATTACCTCGCCGAACATAAACCCGCCGACAAAACCGTGCGGTTAAGATGTGACCGAAGTATTTCCTTCGGTCATGTCAAGTATATCCTGGCCGGCATCTCCCAAAGCCGCGCCGAAAACCTCGACTGGGCAGTGCTTTCAGATTGATAATTGATGATTGATTATTTTGAGTCAGAACATTTTTGTCTTAAAGAGCTGTTGTGAAAGATAAAATCTTCTTTCTCCTGGGGTTGCCGGTGGCTTGGCTTATTATTGCGTTTATTTCCGCTCTTCCATCTGCTGACAGGATATATTTATTGGCTGTTGCGCCGTCTGTATGGCTGTTTTTTATGAAAGACTGGCAAACGATTACAGCTGCGTAATCTGCGGTTTCTTTTCTTTCGTGTTACTGAGCCGGAATTTTCAGCTTCATACCTTTGTGCAGTACGGTGCTTTCCGTGACGCCCGGATTCAGATCGATAATTTCCTTAAAGCGTATGCCGTTGCCAAGTTCTTTTTCGGCGATCTTCCACAAACTGTCATCTTCGGCCACGGTATACTCTTTTGTGGCGATGGTGGCGGGTGGAGCCGCTGTATCTGTCGAGACAGGGGGTGTTGCGGGTGATTCAGAAACCTCCGCGACAGCCGATTGCATACTTTCGTTTTTGACTGCGATCAGATCAGCTTTGGCTTGTTTGAGTTGTTTTTTGATATCATCCAGCAAAGCTTCATTACGGGTAAGTCTGTTTTTATATTGTATTGCTTCGAGAGCCACTTTTTCGATTGCCTTCTGTGCCTCCTCCTCCGATTTCTTCTTTTGCGCCAGCAAATCATTGACCATCGTTTGTTTTTCTTCTAATTTGGGCTTTGAAGTCATCATTCCAACGCCATATCCGATGCCGACACCTACGAGCAGTGCGGCCAAATAAGATATCAATTGCCTCATTTCCTGTTACCCCTTAAAAACGGTTAGTGTCTCTGCCCTGAATTGTACTTGTGCATCGCGGCAGAATCAAGCATTTAATGCCGAATGCGACTGTCTTGGCCGTATTTTTATGAATTTTACGTTTCATTTCGGTTATTGGGTACTTTCAAATGCATATGCCGCCGCCCATTCCTGATCCGTGGTGATGGTGACGTGTCCCTCTATCCTGTGGTCCGGTTCGATCCAACCGATCAGCCAGGCCGCTCCCTTTTCGCTGCCGATGCTTTCAGTTGATTTGAGAGGTGCTTTGGTATAGCCGCCTTTTGCGATAAAGAACAACCGGCTTTTATCCTTGCCCTCCTCGTCCTGATATGTTCGCTTGACGTGAATATTGCCGTTCATGTCGGCAACAGTCTGGTAGTGCTGCTCCGCTTGCTCATAGACACACTGCCACCGGGCCTTGATCCGGCCGGCCGTATCGAATGCGAGGGTGACAGTGCCGCGCTGGACCTGGTTGCGAACGACCGGCGCCGAGACGGAAAACGATTCGTCCAGTTCCGGTTTGGGCGAGCGGGGCAGCTTGATGTCTTCGTCTTCCGGAACCAATAACGCTTCCAGCACCCAGGGATGCTCTTCAATATCCGCCGTTTCGGATGGCAGGCCGGGGCCGAAAAGTGCATCGATCTGAACAAAGTAC
>JBDLJN010000179.1:0-4642 GCA_039714335.1 Planctomycetota bacterium | reverse complement strand
CGAAAGCGATTCTACTTTTTGCGGTCGCTGTACCTGACGCTTCTGATGGCAATGATGGCAATCGTATGGGTGGCCGTTACAGACTTATTCAGTTATTCAATTGTTTACAGTGTGTCACGAATGGCTGAGGCCTCAAAGGTCATCGTAAGTTCAATCGCATGGTTCCAGTTTATCGCCGCCCAGATTGTCGCGATTATCATCTGCAGCACCGCTGTCAATTCCGAGATATACAGCCGGACGCTCTATGTCCTGATGACGACCCCCATTACATCATTCCAGCTCATTACAGGCAAGCTCTTGGGGCGACTCTGGCAGATTTTTCTGCTGCTGGGCATCAGCCTGCCCCTGCTTGGGATGGTCCGTGTTTTCGGCGGGATCCCCTGGGCCTTTTTGATCGAAGCACTTTGCATTACGCTCTGTACCGTTTTCTTTATCAGTGCGGTGGCGCTGTTTTTCTCGATCCTGTTCCGCCGTGCCTATGTGGTCATTATATTTACCGTCATCACGCTGGCGATCATTTTTGCATTGGTCCCTTTTATGCTTCTTATCACTGTTGACGCCATGTATTTCGTTGACGACGATATTATAGAGCAGCTCGTTATCCACACCAATCCCTATGTGATGCTGGCCTTTAAAACAGACCGGATGTTCAGCGCCTTTGGGCGTCTTACATCGCTATACTGGCTTGTTCCATGCGGTTTCATGGTCGGTTCCGCCCTGCTGATCTTGGCCGCGGGCTGCGGCATTGTGCGAAAATCAGCGTTAAAACACATGACCCCGAAATCAACGAGAAAAAAATACAAAATGCCCTCCCGTAAATCCAGGGCCTACTGGCTTCACCGCCCCTTCTTCCTTCATTCCATCATCCAGCACACCATCGGAACCGGTATGATCTGGAAGGAATTCCTGCATCCGGTCCTCGGTAAATTCCGAAAAGTGGTTTTTATCGGTTTTATTCTAATGATCGCCTCATTCATTATCAGTGTTTTGTCCGTATTGGCTTTTGGAGAACTCATGTTGTTCAGTGTCATTATTGCCGGCTCCGTCATCAGTGTCATCGCGTTGGCGATCCTGTTTACGATTATCATACCCGCCACCTATATTACCTCCGAAAAAGAATCCGGTACATGGCTGATTCTTTTGACCACATGCTATTCGGACACCCAGATTCTCGGTGGAAAGATCGTCGGCATTCTGCGGCGTATTGTTATTGTCTGGTCGCCGTTTTTGCTGATCTATTATCTGGCGGCGTATTTTTCCGATAATCCAATTTCAATGTTTTTAACGCTGATGTTGGCATTATCATCAGCAATTGGTTTCATAATCGCTTCCGGCCTGTATTTCAGCAGCCGATTCAAACATACGACAACCGCGGTAATCTGCAATCTTTCATTGGCCGCAATATTATGGGCCGGCATCCCCGGAATACTGCTAATGCTTGAAGAACTTTCCTATGCAACCTCAGGACCTCTTGAATATTTTTTTCACTATGCGGATGATTTTCTTAGGCTATATTGGGCGCTAATACCGCCGGGGATGATTCTGAATATTATGGAAAGCAACCTTAGCTCACGCTATTATGGTTTTGGTTTAAGCTTCTCGACGCTCTTAATCATCTATACAATCATTCATTTATTTGCTATACTCTTTTGCTTGTGGCGAACAAAAGCCAACCTGCGTAAAAGGATCGTTTAAGAGAATGAACAGCATACGCCTGGAAAATGTCAGCAAAAGCTTTGATGACGGCATTGTCGCCGTCAGTGATATCAATCTGAAGGTTGAGCCGGGATGCACGGTGGTGCTCGCCGGACCAAGCGGCGCCGGGAAATCTACCATCCTTCGCCTGATCGCGGGACTGGAAACCCCAACCGGCGGGGATATTTACATCGACGGTCAGCGGGTTAATGACAAAGAACCCCGGCAGCGGGATGTGGCAATGGTGTTCCAGCATTTTGCGCTGTATCCCCACATGACGGTGTATGAAAATATGGGCTTTGCCCTGAAAATGCAGCGTATGCCTAAAGACGTGATTCGGGAAAAAGTGATACGGACGGCCCGGATGCTGGAAATCGAAGACCTGCTCAAACGCAAACCCTGTCAATTATCCGGCGGCCAGCGGCAGCGGGCAGCTTTGGGCAAAGCCATTGTCCGGAAGCCGAAAATATTTTTGTTTGATGAACCGCTGAGCAACCTGGACCCGATGCTGCGGAAAACCGCACGACAGCAAATCAGGCAGATCCTGACCAAACTCAGCGCCACTGCGATTTATGTAACGCACGACCGCCATGAAGCCGGGGTGCTGGCGGATAGGATCTGTATCTTAAACGCCGGCAGGATCCAGCAGGTTGGAAACTGCGAAGAAATTCACAAAAATCCCGCAAATGAATTCGTTGCCCGATTTTTCTGCGAAGAATGACCTCCGAATGGACAATTTATGTCGAAAGAAAAGCAAAACAAAAGTTCATTGAAGTTCTGGCTGCTGATCGTCGCGGTAATGCTGCTCCCGATCGGTTTGCTGGTTCTGTATCGTGTGAATCGCCAATCTGAATTCGATCGCCGGGTTGCGGCACTGGCCAAAGAAGGATACCCCGTCTCGCTGGACGACCTGGAAAAACGGTATGTCCTGCCGGAAGGTGCTGAAAATGCGGCGGATATTTATATTGAGGCCTTCTCTTGCCATTGGCAGCCAACGGGTGATGAAAAGGAATTTTTGCCGACATGTGGAAACTATAAGTGGCCCGATGATGTCCCGCCGTTTCCGCAAGAGGTCATGGATGCACTGGAATCGTATCTTCAGCGAAATCAGGAAACGCTCGAATTGCTGGATAAGGCCGCTGCAATGGAACATTGCATCTGGCCTCGAAGTCGCGATTCGTGCTGGCTCAACCATGACCATCTTTTAGACATTAGAAGGGCCGCTCAACTTCTCTCTGAAAGAAATCTTTATCTGGCGCAAAAAGGGGAATCCGGCAAACTGTTCGATTCATTACAGACAAGCATCGGCTTATCGAAAGCTTTCTCAAAACAAAGCTTCCTCATCGATTACCTGGTGACTGCGTCATTAAAAGCAATATGTGTAGGCGCCCTTGAAGATATTATGAGCCAGACAGACTTCACAGAGGCCCAACTGGAAATGCTGCAAAAGCAGTTTGCCGAAATGCGGGACATGGATGCTCTCCATGATGCGTTCATCGTTGATCGATGCTCTACGATTGAGTTCTGGCGACTGCCGCCGGATGAACAGGCCCCACACTCCTTCTCAGCCCCTTCTATGCCCGCACGGCTGCTCTATTCCGCTTCCGGCCTGAAACAAACAGACGCTTTGCTGTCGCTCGATTACATGGAAAAAAGCATTGCGGCTTCACAACTTCCCCTGCATCGGCGTGATGCGGCATTCAAAAAAGTTGAAAACGAGATGGATTCCGGAATTCTATCATTTGTCCATCTGTATCTTAATGCTATCACAATGCCAATGACCAGAGTCAATCAGATCGACCTTCGGTGTATGGGGAATTTGAAATGTGCCGAAACGGCACTGGCGATCCGGCGGTATCGAAGAAAATATCACGCACTGCCGGATTCGCTCGAGGCGCTGGTGCCGGAATTTATGGCCGAACTTCCGCGGGACCCGTTCGACAATGAAGTCATTCGCTATCTCAAGCCGGAAAACGGCTTTACATTATACATAATCGGCGAGGACGGCATCGACAACGGCGGCAAGTCCAAAGAGCAGTTAAGGAAAAAAACAGGCGAGAGGCCGAAACAATACGATTGGCCTTTTACTGTCCGATGGTAAAAGGGTTCACGATGCCTGCTGAGTATAGTACGAAACCGGATTTGATGTCGGTCTGCCTCTCGACGTAATTTAACCTCCAAACAATCCTTTAAAAGTGCAACAGATTCATTGCCGAGGTGAATGATGCGGGAATGATTTCTCCCAAACCCTTGAATTACAAGGGCTTGGGAAATCGGGGTGACAGGATTCGAACCTACGACCTCCTGGTCCCAAACCAGGCGCTCTAGCCAAGCTGAGCTACACCCCGTAAGAATCAAGCCGAAAAGGATAGAGTATTTCACCTGCTTTGTCAACAAAAACCTACCAAAAGAGTCAGATAGCAAAAAATCAGGTCTCAGTTCCGGAAATGGTATGCATTTACTCAAAAAGCACTACGTTTCTCTTGAAATGAAACCATCAAAACCCTATAATCGCTTTTTCGCGAATTACCGGGTTGTTTTTTTTCGAAAAAACACCCTTTTTGAGACGGATTTCTCGGATTGGAACACATGGACGTGTTGATGATAGAACAAGCGGCAGGAGTGCAGAGTGAGCACCAACGGAAATTCTCAACAACGTTCACAACAGAGGGTGTCGAATCTTCAAACGGATCGGCCGCAATCGCAAAATCAATCCGATTTACCGCCTGAACAACTCCTGGAACAGCTCAACCAATCAGAGCAGCAAGTCTCCGAAATCACCCTCCAGAAAGAATACCTGACCGGCACATGTGAGAGCCAGGCCAATCACATCCGCGAACTGACTGCCAAGATTCAGGCGATGCAGACCCAGATCAATGAGAAACAAAACGCCTTGGACTCTCAGCAAACCGAAGCAGATGATTCCATGCGTCAAATTGAATCCCTG
>JBDLJN010000178.1:0-4705 GCA_039714335.1 Planctomycetota bacterium | reverse complement strand
GTTCCCCCGCTGGGGCGGGGCAAATTAATCGCAGTTTTCAACTTATCTTCATCACGAGGCCCCAGTGGATACACCCATGGATCTCTCACATTTGCAGCACTGAAAACAAGTAATCCGATATGAGTCGTTTCCGGAACATGTTGAAGTACCTGGTGAAGGGCCTGTTTGGCGGCTGTCATCTTAACCATACGCGTACCCTTCATCATCTCTTTCATGGATCCGCTGGCGTCTAAAACAATAACCACGTTATCCGTATACACTTCCTGGGAAAAAACCCACGAATTGTAAGACATGAGCAAAAAAACTATTACAGCTATCTGTCGTTTCATAGTGCACCTCCCTTTAGAAATCAAAGTCTGATTCCTTAACGGCTTCAGCCGTCACACGAACCAAACGAAACTCTACGCGTCGGTTTACATCCGCATTGTCCTGATTCGGAACAGGAATCAGCGGTTCGCGTACACCGACACCGACCGGTTGGATCTGACTGGGATCAATTACAAGATTCTGCGTTTTTGCATATTGAATGATCGACTTTCGAACTTCCTCTGATCGTTTTCGAGACAGATTCAGCGCCGCCTGCATAATTTCTCGAGGAGCCCATTCTGAACTCGGATTCATCGATAAGCGGTCAATCATATCCAGTACCTGCTGGGTGTTAGCCAGTTTCAGTTCTTGTCCATTTTTCATGAAATACCGGTAGCCGTTCTGCCGATTACCTGTGCGTGAAAGTTCGCCGGCCTCAATTGCTCCCCGAACAAAATGCAAAAGGGTCTTGGCCGGACAGGCATGCCCACGAATAGCAATGACGGCATTTCCATACTTGTTAAGTTCACGAATCACACGCGCATAATCACTGTCGTACCGGTTCGCCGCAAACTCTGTTTGGTTGGGCTTAAAATTAATGTCAAAACTCCAGATCGTTTTCTCGTCCAGAGCACCGCCGGCGGTCAGCGATTCAATTTCGCCAATAACCGCCTCTGCTTCATATCGTTCAGTTGTTCCGGATACACCTGTTTTTTTTAGAAACTTGGTGAAACTACTTGAATTCCAGTCGAATGTCGGCTGTTGGATTTTTTGCCGAGTAGATGCATACCCTCTGCCGGTTGCAAGATTCATCGCTTTTTCATGAAACGCATTGAATCCACGAAGTGGATTTTCATTTGAGAAGAAAGCGACATTACCAGGGTGTCCGACAAAGGTACAATCACTAAGCAGGCCATGGGCATCCTCTTCCAAGGTCGGAATGACATCTTTGCCATAGATTTTCTGCGTTAGTTTCATCAACTTCATATACTCTGCAGATCCGGTGCTTTCATACTTATTCTTAAGGTCCAGAACTTCTTCCTGTGCTTTCAGCAAACCCGATGTAAACTTGATAACCAAGTCTCTGTGCTGATCGTAAAAATCTTTCCGGCAGACATAGACATCTGCAATGCTGTAGCTCAATTCCGCAGTAGAAACGAGAACACGGGCTCCTTTAATGGTTCCTTCTGCACCGGTTCCCGTATTCTGCAGTCCACCGGTCAGGGCGATCATATCCGGAGTTACCACACAACAAGCCGCTATAGATTTATCACGCTTAAAAATCTCCGCGGGAGAATCCGGTGTGCCAAATAAATCCTTGGCTGTAATAATCGTTACTTCATCCCAATCCAATTGCCCACTCTCAAGAATATCATAAACCATCCCATCGTGCGGCCCGGGACGTTGGAAAACAATCTTCTTGCCCTTCAGGTCCTTGATCTCCCTAATATCCGGACGAACGACCATGTGATCGCCCAGTGAATACGTCAAATGGACAATCATCACCGGTTCGGTACGGGGATCGGAATTCAGAACTTCCGAGGCCATGCCGATCATACGAAAAGTACCCCTCAAGAAAGGTGTTTTCCCCTCCATATAATCACGGACCTGCTGCACGAAATCGTCACCCGGAACAAGGTTCAGATCCAATCCCTGCTTAGCAAAAATTGTATCGGACTGTGTTTTGAGACCTCCATTGGCATAAAAAGTCGCAATGTCTGCCCCGAACAAAATAAAGCCGGTGTTAATTGGAGAAAGGCTTTTTACATTTCCTACTTTATAAGGACCGACAAGTTCTTTAAAACTTTGTTCAGCCTGACAGGGCATAACAAGACAAAACGAAATCAACAATCCCAGTATCCATTTTTTCATGATTTTACTCCTTTTCAAATACCAAGCTTTCTGTAATTGACTTTCCTTCTCTGGACCAGCACCTTATCGTAGAAAATTGGGTTAAATACCTTATTAACAGGCATTATACGTCGTTTTCTTCAAATAGCAAGAATCTAAATGCTTTTCCTGTAGCACAATGTGATAACAATCCGACATCATTCAAAAGTAATAGACGGTTCAACTTTTATTCTGTTTCATAAAATCCTTAAAAAGAGTTTCAGGAGAGTCGGAATGACCGGTCAAACCGTATATGTCGGCAGTTCAACATACGCCTGGGTTGAAATCGTGCCGACTTTTTCGAGCTATCAGGAATCCCATAGGCGTGTGTAAACGGGATGTGGTTAAGAAGTTCTCGGCGTCATTCAGGTGTCACTTTTATTTTGATCGTTGCCATACCGCCAGTCCAGAATGACTCTACGGCTCATTTTTGACGCAAGAAAACGAAGAAAACAGCTGTAAGTAAGCCTAGAAAAAGAGCTTACAATGAGAGAACCTGTCCGGAAATCACTGTATCGGCGGCTCGACTTGCTTATACTTTTGAAAATGAAAATTGGGTGAATTCAACTTAATTACAGAGTGAGGATATGATGGGGCCACCAAATAAAAACGCAGTCAAAAGCGAAGAAATTACGGTGACAGCAATAGCCAGCTGCTTTTTAGTGTCGTTAATGATCCCAAGAACTCCAAAGACCAGCGAAAACGGCGTGCATCCAAAAATCAGCAACGCTCCAAGCGTTGCAAGCGGATTGCCTCACCCCGGTTGCAGGATCACCATCAATACGATGACCCCCGCAGATACCGCTAACAATCTGGCCGCAATTTTTCCAAAACGCATATTAAATACATACAATTAATTACAGTAAAAGTCAATCATTACTTCAGGTATCGGGTATTGCCAACACGGCGGGTGACGCCGATGGTGTCCATGTAGTCCAGCAGTGGAATAGCGTATTTTCGTGTCGTATCCAGCAGATACTTGAATTTCACGCTTTCCAGTTGGCCCTTACCCTCAGTTTGAATATGCTCAATCATACGGCGTTTGGCCTCTTTGATCGCATCCGCATGAAAATACAGGTTCTGCTCCACACGAACAAGTATTTGCTGTTCGAGCAGCAGTCGGATCGCCTGATCAACCTCTTGGGGACTCTTCCGCAGTTCAGTTTCAATATCTTCAGTCTTAGGCGGATTAAACAGCCGATTTACAAACAGAGATTCCATCGCATTCAACAACTGCTGCTGTTGCGGATCGAAATGTTCGGTATGTAACGGCAAGGCAATACGGTCTTTTCGCAGGATGACTTTTTTTTGTTCCAGCAATCGGACCAGTAACCCGTCAAACACTTTCTTTTCAAATCCACAGAGTTCCTGCAACCGTTCCTTTTCGATGCCGGGACTGTCCGGCTTTTCTTTGTGAAATTGCTCAAGCTGCTGCTGTAACTGTTTCACAGTATGCTCAAATGTTTTGCGATGGATCAACAAGTCCCCCGCCAACTGCTGCACTTTCCCCTGAGCCATCAATTGCGAAAGGATGCTTTTCACTTTGTCCGGCTCAAGCTTGACACGCAGAGCAATATCGTCGACTTTGGCGGCACAGCCGGAGGTATTTTGAACGCTATATTCAACAAACGAATCCGGTTGCAGGATCGCCCCGGCTCGTGCCTGGATATCCTCAAGCACCCCTTCTTTGCTTCGCTTGATGCGGTGGGCAAGCGGTTCGATTATCTGGCCGCCCCCAATCGTCTGAACAGGACTCAACAACCTCAAAATATATCGATCGCCGGGACCTGCAACGATTGGGTGCTCCACCCTGATCTGCATCACAGTTTCCTGCTGGGCGACAGCACTATCGGATTCCATCAAATAGACTGTCCCCGCCACTTCACTGGTCCCGGTGTGGAATTTCAGTTTCGTTCCATTCTTAACCGGCCTGCCCTGCAGTTCCAGAAGTTTCAGTGTGCACAAAAACCATTGACTTGACTGAAAATATTTGTCTTGCGTCAGGACCTGGCCCCGCTGAACAAGTTTATAATCGACCTGCGGCAGATTCAGGGCCGCACACTGGCCGCTCTTGACAGTTTCGGCATCCTGACCATACACCTGAATCGCTTTGATTCGGCTTTTGACCCCAGCCGGAAGCAGCACCAGTTCATCTCCAACCTTCGCCGAACCACTGGCAGGAATCCCACTAACAACGGTTCCAAACCCCTTGACGGAAAAGCTTCGCTCTACCGGTAAACGGAAAATTCCCTCCGTACCCTTGGGGGTGATCTGTCCTGTGATCTCTTTCAACGAAGCGTCAAAAGCGTCAAAGCCCTGCCCAGTGATGCTGGACAGGGGGCAAATGGGCGCCTCTTCTAAAAAAGTGCCCCGCAGATAAGCCCGAAGTTCATCTTCAACGATCTCAACGCGTTCGGACGAAACCATCCGCAGTGTAGGCGCCAGCCGTCAGAGCCCCCTCGATCGCAGCGTACCTTTGGGCACGCTCGATGAGCCGAGCGATGATCTG
>JBDLJN010000177.1:0-4768 GCA_039714335.1 Planctomycetota bacterium | reverse complement strand
TACCCAGACTCTTGGACATCTTACGTCCCTGCCCATCCTGAATCATCGCATGGATATACACATCACTGTAGGGAATATCGCCCACACAGTACTGCCCCATCATCACCATCCGCGACACCCACAGCGTAATAATCTCGCGAGCCGTACACAACACCTGCGTCGGATAGAATTTTTCTAATGTCGCATTCTCATCCGGCCACCCCATCGTACTAAAAGGCCACAACGCCGAACTGAACCAAGTGTCAAGAACATCCGCATCGCGTTGGAATCCATTTGATTCTAAATATGTAACTATTTCTTTGTCTTTATCTGGATCCCTTATACATACAAAAGCCTTTGAAATGTTAATGCTGTCTTCTTTTAATGACTCAATAAATCGCACATATTCATCGTCTTCTTGATAGTATCCTTTTACACGATCTTCTTCTGTCCATTTATTTACATTTTCAAGAATTTTTTTAAGTCTATTAAGGTCTTCTTCGCCAAACCTTTTACTGATGTCAAAATCACCATACCTCCACACCGGTATCTGATGTCCCCACCAAAGCTGTCGGCTGATGGGCCAATCCCGCAAGTTCTCCAGCCAACCCTGATAATTCTTCACGTAACGATCCGGGATAAACCGAAGTTTTCCATCCAGTAACGGAATCAAGGCCAAACCAGCCAACGAATTAACCGGAACATCCGTCCCCTTAATATAAGTAACCCCATCACATATTTCGGTTTCAACCTTACAATCGTCCATCGTCAATCGACAATCCTCAATCGGTTTTTTAACCGCGATATACCACTGATCGGACAGGTACGGTTCAATCGGCACATGGCTGCGGTAGCTGTGGCCCACTTCGTGCGTATAGTCCCGAACCTCTTCCAGCAGTTTTTCCTGCCGGAACCATTCGACAATCGCTTCCCGTGCCTCGAACCGATCCATGCCCAGCAGATTTTGTGCTTCCGGTTCAGTTGCATCTTCCCAGCCGTGTTTATCACTGATGGACCCGTCCGGTGCCATCACGTTTATCACGTCCAGATCATGCCGCTGACCGATCGCCCAGTCATCCGGGTCGTGGGCAGGTGTGACCTTCAAAAAGCCCGTCGAGAATTTCGCCTTCTCGTCATCACTGTCCGGATCCGGCAATACCACATGTTCATCGGCCACAATCGGTATCAACCGCCCCACAATCGGCAGCCGTACTTTCTTGCCAACCAGACATTTCGCTCTCGGATCGGACGGATTCATCGCCACCGCGGTATCACCCAGCATCGTTTCCGGCCGCGTCGTGGCAACGGTAACATGGTCAATCGTCTCGCCGTCAATTTCTACCGGTGTTTCCAATGGATATTGCAGATACCAGAAAAACCCCTGCACGCTCTCGTGTTCGACTTCATCATCGGCCAATACCGTCTGCGTCGCCGGGTCCCAGTTCACTAATCGCTTGCCGCGATAGATCAGCCCGTCTTTGAACAGGTTAAAGAAATTCGTCCGCACCGCCTTGGCACAAGTTTCATCCATCGTAAACCGCGTCCGCTCCCAGTCACACGAACAGCCCATGCTCTGAAGCTGACCCAAAATGCGAGACTCAAATTCATCCTTCCACGACTGGACATGGGCGACAAACTCACCCCGCTGGAAATCCGTCCGCCGCTTGCCCTGTTCGGCCAGCAACCGTTTTTCCACCACCGTTTGTGTCGCAATACCCGCGTGATCCGTCCCCGGCATCCACAGCGTATCATATCCCTGCATCCGGCGCCAACGAATCAGCACATCCTGAAGCGTATTATTGAGTGCGTGCCCCAAATGCAGTGCCGCGGTTACATTCGGCGGCGGGATCACAATCGTATAGGTTCCCTTGGGGCTGTCCGCGTTTTCGTCCGCATGAAAATACCCGCCCTGCTTCCACAGTGCCGCGGCCTGCTGTTCCACTGTTTTTGAGTCGTAAATTTTCGCTATTTCGCGTGTCATAACTCTCTGTCCTGAAAACCATTAAAAAGTATCCACCGTAGGAGCACACTTTAGTGTGTAATAACGCAAAAAAACAAGCTAAAGCTTGAACTCCTACATTCACATTTCCAACAAAAAAGCCCCGTACCATTTTGGTTCCGGGACTTTCATTGTAGTCATTTTGGTACTATTGTAAAGGGTTAGTCCAGTTTGAGCGTCATCAGGAATTCGGCGTTCGAGCTTGTCTTGGACAGGCGGTTTTTCAGCAGTTCCATCGCCTCGATCATATTCATCTCGCTGAGCACCTTTCTCAAACGATACACCAACTCCATCTCGCGCGGATCCAGCAGCAATTCCTCACGGCGGGTGCCGCTCTTGCTGATATCAATCGCCGGATAGGTTCTGCGTTCGACCAGACGGCGGTCCAGATGCAGCTCGGAGTTACCGGTCGCCTTAAACTCCTCAAAGATCACCTCGTCCATCTTGGAACCGGTATCGACCAGGGCCGTGGCGATAATTGTCAGCGAGCCGCCGTGTTCGATATTTCGGGCCGCCCCGAAGAATCGCTTGGGCATCTGCATCGCGTTGGCATCCACACCACCGGTCAGAATCTTGCCGGAATGCGGCATCTCGGTATTATACGCACGCGCCAGACGGGTAATGGAGTCCAGCAGAATGACCACATCCTCGCCGTATTCAACCATCCGCTTGGCCTTTTCGATCACCATCTCAGCGACCTGGCAGTGTCGTGCGGTCGGCTCATCAAATGTCGAACTGATGACCTCGACGTCATCGGCGGTCTTGCGTTCCATGTCCGTTACTTCTTCCGGGCGCTCGTCGATCAACAGGACGATCATCTTCACTTCCGAGTGATTCGCGCTGATCGCGTTGGCGATTTTCTGCAGCAGCACCGTCTTGCCGGTACGCGGCGGAGCCACGATCAAACCACGCTGGCCTTTTCCGATCGGCGTTGCCAGATCAATGATCCGCATACTCAATTCTTCACCGGTTGTCTCCAGCATCAGCCGGTCTTCGGCATGCAGCGGTGTCAAGTCACGGAAGACCACCTTTTCGGCCAGTTTATCTGGTTCCTGGTAGTTGACCGCTTCGACGCGCAGCAGCGCAAAGTATTTTTCACTTTCTTTCGGCGGGCGAATCTGGCCCTGCACGATATTACCGCTGCGGAGCCCGAACCGGCGAATCTGCGACGGCGACACATACACATCATCCGGTGACGCCAGATAGTTATATTTGGTGCTTCGTAAAAAACCGAAACCGTCGGGCAATATCTCCAGCACCCCTTCGCCGTACATCAGGCCATCCTGACGCACACGCTCCTTGAGAATGCGGAAGATCAACTCCTGTTTGTTCATACCCATATAATCGGTCACACCCTCTTTGGTGGCGATTTTATGAAGTTCAGCCACCTCCAGATTCTGCAGGTCAGCAATGTGAAGGTTGCCGCGTTTGATGCGTTCGTACTTGGCGTGCGTTGATTCCTCTTCGGTGGCGGGTTTGTCCGCCTTCTTTTCAGCATCCTCAACCGGTTCCGAAGCCGCCGCATCCGCTTCCTCTAAAATCTCTTCGATCGAATCTTTTGTCTCTGCTTTGGCTGTTTTCTTTTTAGTCGTGCGTTTCTTCTTGGTTTTTGCCACTTTCTTGGCCATTGTTTCTCCTGTTACAATAGAAAATTCATATTGCCATTTTTGACTTGTATTTCTGATGGGAATAAGTTCGTGTTGTATCCAACGCTAAAACGTGATTGGGAACTTAATATCCTTATTTATTGTGTTTTAACACCCAAAAATCCTAACGAATATCAATCCTGAAATTTGCAGTATATTATTTCCTGCTCCCTGTCATGTTTGAAAAAATTAGAGCGACCTGCTCTGTAATATCTGACTTGTCAGAATTGTTATTTATCACATAATGGGCTTTTTGTTTCTTTTTGTCCAGAAAAATTTGGAAATTTCCTCTTTTTTTAAGCTGTTGAATGTCAATTTTTGCGTTTTTGGCAATTCTTTCCCGCCTTTTTGCCTCAGAACAATCCACAAAAACCAAAAAATCACATTTTTTGTCCCAGCCAACCTCCAGCAACAGCGGCATATCCAGCACAATCCCACGGCTATTCGGGTCTGTCTGATATGCACCAAGCATCGCTTCGGACCGCTTCAGAACGTGTGGGTGGATCAGCCGCTGGAGAAAATCCAACTCCTCTTGGGAACCGAATACCTTCTCGGCAATTCTCCGGCGATCAGCGTGCCCCGCCGCATCAAGCACCTCCATCCCCCATCGGTCGGCCAGTATTGCCGAAACATCCGGCTCGTCCAAAAGTTCGTGAGCCATTACATCGGCATCGACCACAACACACCCCAAATCGGCAAATGCCGCTGCCACAGTACTCTTACCTGAACCAATTCCGCCTAATATTCCAATAACCGGTTTTGTTTTCATACGAGTCAGTGTATCGAATTTAAAGGGGCCGGGAACTATATGACATCAATGATGTCATTGAACGTTTTGCTTGGACGCATTTGTTTAGCAGTAAGTTCCGGATTGGGCAAATAATACCCGCCAATATCCACGGACTGTCCCTGTGCGGCCAGCATTTCTTTATTGATCACGGCTTCGTTTGCTTCAAGTGCTTCCGCGATGCCTGCAAAACATTCCTTCAGCGATGTGCCTTCGGCCTGCTGTGCCAGGGCCTGTGCCCAATATGTCGCCAGATAGAATGTACTGCCCCTGTTATCGATTTCATTAACCTTGCGAGATGGCGATTTGGCGTTTTCGAGATACTTACTAATGGCTTCGCTGAGCGCCGCGGCCAGA
>JBDLJN010000176.1:0-4816 GCA_039714335.1 Planctomycetota bacterium | reverse complement strand
AGCAGCTGGGACACCTCCAGCGTCACCGATATGAGCTATATGTTTAACAATGCATCGAAGTTCAACGGGAACATCAGCAACTGGGATACCTCCAGTGTCACCACGATGCACAAGATGTTCGATGGAGCATCGGATTTCAACCAGAACATCGGCAGCTGGACTACCTCCAGCGTCACCAATATGAGCAATATGTTCGAGGGGGCATCTTCATTCAACCAGGACATCAGCGGCAGCGGCGGCAGCTGGGACACCTCCGGCGTTACCAGTATGAGCTATATGTTCAAAAATGCGTCATCGTTCAACCAGGACATCAGCGGCTGGGTCACCTCCAGCGTTATCTACATGTCACGGATGTTTGAGGGGGCATCGGATTTCGACCAGAACATCGGCAGCTGGGATACCTCCAGCGCCACCAATATGAGCGGGATGTTCCATAGTGCCTCAGCGTTCAAGGGAAACATCGGCAGCTGGAATACCTCCAGCGTCACAAACATGAGCTGGATGTTCTACTATGCGACCTCGTTCAACCAGGACCTGTCCGGATGGTGCGTCTCACAGATTTCTTCAAAACCGGCCGGTTTCGATACCGGCGCCACCAGTTGGACACTGCTTGATTCACGGCCCATCTGGGGAGCCACCTGCCCGCCGTAATAAAAGGCATCCGGTGCTTTGATCCCGATCTTTTCTTCTGTTTCATAGGTGGTTAATGTTACATAGCCATGGCTCCAAATCCGCCGCAGCCAATCGAACGATGATATGGTCGACGGCACATTCACCTCCAACAACGCCGGCGGCATCACCGGCGGCATCTCGACGGGCCAACCCGTGTCCCTGCGTATTGCCGTTAAGCCCACTTCGTCCATCGCCAGGCCGCAAAAGACCATCGGACTCGACGGCGAAACAAAAGATATCGAGACCCATGGCCGGCACGATCCCTGCATCGTCCCGCGGATTATCCCCGTCATCGAGAATATGACGGCACTGGCCCTCTATGACTGCTGGGCCGTTCAGTCACGCTTGAATCCTGACTGGGATGCCGCTTTATAGACTTGAAGTGTGAACTCCTACAATTTGGCTTGATATTCCGCGTGTGGGGTGATTTAATGTCGGCATGTTTAAGAATGCGACAGTGATCGGAAACGGCGGGATGGGTAGCGTCTGTGCGATGCTGCTGTGTGAGAACGGCATCGGCACCACGATGTGGGGCCATGATGCGGCGGAGTTGAATAGAATCGCCGCGGCGAAGGAAAATATCATCTTTCTGCCGGGATATCCGCTGCCGGAGGCGCTGAACTACGAGCCGGGCGATGCGGCCGCGCTGGCCGGGGCGGAGCTGCTGGTGTCTGCGGTGCCGTGCCAATTCCTGCGAAGTGTCTGGGGTCGGCTCAAACCGCATACGCCCGCGGACATGCCCATCGTCAGCATCACCAAGGGCATCGAGATCGGCACACTCCTGCGGCCCACGCAGATACTCACCGAAATCCTCGACGACACACAGCCGCTGGCGACGCTGTCGGGTCCGAACATCGCCGACGAACTGGCCCAGCATCTGCCCGCAACTTCAACGGTCGCCTGCAGGGATGCGGAACTGGCAAAACAGATTCAGCTGGCATTTAATACGCCGCACTTTCGGGTCTATACCAACGACGACTGCATCGGGGTCGAACTGGCCGGGGCGATGAAGAATGTTATCGCCATCGCCGCGGGGCTGATCGACGGTATCGGTCTCGGCGACAATGCCAAGGCCGCCCTGATCACACGCGGCCTGACCGAGATACAGCGGCTGGGCATGGCACTGGGAGCCAGCGAGAAAACCTTTACCGGCCTGAGCGGTTTGGGCGATCTGTTCACGACCTGCGTATCGCCAAAAGGCCGCAACCGCAGCTTCGGCGAGCGGATCGGAAAAGGGATGAGCGTGGATGAGGCCGTCGGCGCGACCCAAAGCGTGGTCGAAGGCGTGCCCACCTGCGGCGGGATCGTGGAACTGGCCAAACAGCACGATGTCGAAATGCCCATCACCGAGTCGATCTACGGCATCATCCAGAAACAAAAAACCGTCAAAGAGGCCATCGCCGACCTCATGACCCGCCAGCTCAAGGCGGAATAATAATGAAACCGCGGAGTACGCGGATTTTCGCAGATTATTAGGAGAAATGATATGAAAGCTCAGCGATTTTGGAGTCTGTTGGTACTCATAACGGCATCTTTATTTTTAACCGGCTGCGGGACGGGGGCGTTTCAGATCCAGATGGTTCCCAAGGATCAGGATTTGAAAGAAGCCCAAATCGATCGGGACGAGGGGATGTTTATTTCCGACAAGATCACCATGATCGACGTGGATGGCGTTATGCTCAACAAACAGCAGAGCGGTTGGATGCGGGCCGGCGACAATCCCGTCAGTACATTCCTCGAAAAGCTGGACAAAGCCGCAGATGATGACGATGTCAAGGCCGTGGTGCTTCGGATCAACTCGCCCGGCGGTTCGGTTGCCGCGGCGGATATGATGTATCACTCGCTGATCGAGTTTAAGCAAAAAACGAGCAAGCCCGTGATCGCCTGCATGCTGGATGTGGCTGCCAGCGGCGGCTATTACCTGGCCTGCGGTGCCGACGGCATCGTTGCCCAGCCAAGCTGCGTAACCGGCAGCATCGGCACGATCATGCAGACATTCAGCTTCGCCGGAACAATGGAAAAGATCGGCGTTACAGCCGTCGCCGTCAAGAGCGGTAAAATGAAGGATATCGGCTCGCCGCTGCATGAACTCAGCGAAGAAGAACAGGCGTTGTTGCAGCGGATTATCAATGAATTTTATGAGCAGTTTCTCGGCGTGGTCGAAAAGGGCCGCCCCGATCTCGAACCGCAAAAACTCCGTCGACTGGCCGATGGCCGGGTCTTTACCGCGCAGCAGGCACACGAGTTAGGGCTGATAGACAGGATCGGCTATGCGGATGAAGCGGTTGCGTGGGCCAAGAAAGCCGCCGGCGTCGAAAAAGCAAAAACAGTGATCTATCACCGCCCGCTGGAAACCATGCCCAACATCTACGGCTCGGCGACGAGCCAGGCATCCGGCCTGGGGCCGCTGATCAATATCGACCTGCCGGACTGGCTGGATACCGGCGGTGCCAAGTTCCTGTATCTGTGGCAGCCGGGGTTATAGAAATTCTAAGCACTAAATTCTAAACAATATCAAATATTCAAAATCGTAATTTTCAAAGCAAAAAGGCCGGCAGGCGGTAGACAGCAGTTAAGGGATTTCGATTATGCAGCACACTTTAACACCGCAGGAATTGCCCGATTTAACGATTGATACACTTGGTGAGACAAGTTACGAGTCTCCGCTGAACGGTGGCAGCCGCCAATTCGTCAACGACAACGAATCGGTCTTCGTTTATTCGCACAATGAACGCATCGAGCAATGCAGACAGAGTGGGGACGAGGTGCCCGCTTTTGAACTGGCCGGGCCGCGGGAGCAACTGTTTTTCGATCCGGCGAATCTCAACTGCGGCATCGTGACCTGCGGCGGGTTGTGTCCGGGACTGAACGATGTGATCCGCACCATCACGCTGACCTTGGCGTGGCAGTACAAAGTTAAAACGATCTACGGTTTTCGATACGGTTATGCGGGCCTGTCGTCCAACGCGCTTGAAGAGCCGGTCATTCTGACACCCAAAGCTGTTGATAATATCCACACCAAAGGCGGCAGCATCCTCGGTTCCTCACGCGGCCCGCAGGATATCGACGACATGGTCGACCATCTTCTCAAGCTGGATATCGGTTTGCTGTTTGTCATCGGCGGCGACGGCACACTTCGCGGCGTCGGGGCGCTGGCCGAGGGCATCAAAAAACGCGGCCTGAAAATCAGCGTGATCGGTGTGCCCAAAACAATCGACAATGACATCTGCGGCATCGAACAGTCGTTCGGCTTTTCGACTGCTGTGGAAGAGGCCCGCGCTGCGATCCTCGGTGCCCATGAAGAGGCCAAAGGCGCCTGGAACGGTGTGGGATTGGTTAAATTGATGGGGCGGGATTCGGGATTTATTGCCGCGGCGGCAACGCTGGCCAACAGTGATGTCAACTTCTGCTTTATTCCCGAAGTGCCGCTGACACTGGACGGTGAGGACGGCTTTTTGCGGAAGCTGGAACAGCGACTGGACCGAAAACATCACGCCGTGATCGTGGTCGCCGAAGGCGTCGAACTGGCCGACCGCGATGAAGCCGACCGTCCGCGCGACGCGTCTGGCAATGTCATTCGGGAAGATATCGGTCCGCTGCTGAAAGCAAAGATCCAGAGCCGCTTTAAGCAGATCGGCAAACCCCTCGCGATCAAGTATATCGACCCCAGCTACATCATCCGCTCCGTCCCCGCCGATGCGCAGGACTCGATCCTCTGCCTGGCGTATGGTCAGTACGCCGTCCACGCCGGGATGGCGGGCAAAACGAATATGGTCATCGGCTTCTGGAACCAGCACTTTACCCACATCCCCATATCGCTGGCGTCCCTGAAACGAAAGAAAGTGGACCCGGCCGGTTATCTCTGGCAAACCGTCCTCGGCACCACCGGACAAGAGGGCTACGCCTGCCTGCGATAAACTTCAGATACAGATTGTTGGTTCTCATCCAAAAAAGTTGGTTGACCCTAACAACATTTTAACATACGTCCTGTCACTTAAAACCTTAGCTTGATATTGGAGTCCCCTCTTTTCCATTAACTTTATCGAACCATTGTGACAAATGGGTTCGTTTGGTAATTTCGTGTTTTTCGTGTTTAATCGCAGATTTCGCTGAACCTCGCAGAGAAAAGAACCACGAATCCGTC
>JBDLJN010000175.1:0-4872 GCA_039714335.1 Planctomycetota bacterium | reverse complement strand
ATTGAAACTGCGTACAAGGGAGTTACCGGTCGAATTTATTTTGATGAGCACGGCAATGCTATAAAGTCGTTTCCTTTTGGTGTATACATGCATGGCAAGCTTATCTCAGCGCCCATCCAGCTCAGCCCGATAATAAACCCCGAAACCATCGTCGATTTGCAAGAGGAACTTGAAGAAGGAAATATTCTCACAATAGATGATCGGTTTATGTATAAGACGACAGTAGTTTATACGGGATTAGACGTTACTGAGATCAGCAATATCGATACAAGAAATGGAACTTTCAGCGCGGATTTCTACTTGTGGTTCAGACACATCGGACCTCTTGATTATAGTAAAATAGAGTTCCTAAATGCAGCCAAGGATATAACTCTCAGTGATGCCATTATGGAAATGACTACCGGTAATATTTCATACAGAGCATATCGAATCAAAGGTAATTTTAAAGAGGTCTTTACTTTTCGGGACTATCCATTTGACTCACAGGCATTGAGTATTCGCTTTCGGCATAAAAAACTCAATAGTGAGCGTCTTTTGTTTGTGGCCGACGATATCGGAATGCAACGCAATGGGGGCAAAACTCCGGTGGAGAGTCTTAAAGAGCATGCCACTCTTGACCCTGCAGGAGAATGGCATCTCCAGGATGTACTGGTTTTTTCGGACATCAGCGCCACCGATTCGACTCTTGGAAACCCGCACATGTTCCATGCGACAGCGGATACCGATATTAGCTACTCTCGGTTCAATGTAGTCACCGAGATAAAAAGGAATGCAAAGAGCTTCGTACTTAAAAATTTGATCCCCCTGTTTATCATCATTTTACTTGGGTATGTTATGCTCTTCGTATCCCCCCAGGGGCCGCCATTCGTGGCACGGATGAACCTTGGCGTGACAGCGCTGTTGGCAGCAATTTTCTTAAGCATGAAAGCCGCCGGCCAGTTACCGAATATCGGGTATCTCGTGGCGCTAGACTATATTTATTTCACCATCTACGCCCTCATCTTATCAGGAATTGTCATCACCGTCGCGGAGCTTATCGCAAATCGCCGGAGTAAGGACCTACTGGCGCAACGGCTCGAAGTGTTCGGCCGTGTGTTTCAACCGGTTATTTTTTTTGTCGCAATTGGAATTTTTGTTTATCTATATGCTTAGATCAGCAATAACAAGGACTGATAAGCCATAAAACATCCAAAGAAAAGGCCAAAAAAAAAACACGAAGATCAACTAAAACTGAAAGATATTTAACCATGAGAGGAGGACAATGTTATGTTAAAAGCACAAGAACAACGAGATCCTTATGTCTGGGAAGCGTTAATTTCCCTTGTTTCCCTGGTCACCGGCATCAGTATATCGATTGTTGTATATGGCGCCGATCCGCATATTCCCATGCTTTTAGGGGTTTTTGTCGCTGCGGTGATGGCATGGAAAGCCGGGTTTGAATGGGAAGTGGTTCAGGATGGAATGCTTAAAGGGATAGCCAATTCGCTCCAGGCCATTGTTATTCTAAGTATCATCGGAATCTTGATCGGCGTCTGGATCTTGAGCGGCGTGGTTCCCACATTGCTCTACTATGGATTGAAGATTTTACATCCAAAAATTTTTTTACCAGCCACGGTTATCATCTGTTCGATATGTTCTCTGGCGACCGGGACTTCCTGGGGGACAACCGGAACGATTGGTGTGGCCTTGATTGGAATCGGCAGCGGACTGGGTTTTCCTCTGCCCATCGTCGCCGGTGCGGTTTTGTCCGGGTCTTACTTCGGTGATAAGATGTCACCGTTGTCGGATACCACCAATTTAGCGCCGGCTATGGCCGGTACCGACCTTTATACCCATATCAAGCATATGTCCTATACCACCGGTGTCAGCTATGGGTTAACCCTGATAATCGAAACTGTCTTAGGATTTTTCTATGGCGGCGGTTCGGCCAATATAGAAATTGTAAACCAGATATTGTCCACTTTAGACAGTCAATTTAATCTTAATATCCTGTTTCTGCTTCCGCCGGTGCTGGTCATGGTATGTGCATTTAAAAAAATACCGGCGATTCCAGGAATTACCGCGGGTGTTCTTTCTGCCGCTATTCTAGGCTTTATTTTCCAGGGAAATGGCTTCGGGGATTTTTTATCCGCCGGATATGGCGGGTACACCAGCAGCACCGGGGTGGAAGCCGTCGATAGTCTTCTGACCAAAGGTGGGTTTTCTTCCATGTTGTATGCCATATCGATTGTTATATGCGCGATGATGTTTGGCGGCATCATGGAACATACGAACCAGTTAAAGGTGATCGTCAATAAAATTCTTCAAAGGGCCCACTCGAGCGGTTCTTTAATCACGGCGACCGTGTTGACGGCGTTGGGTGCGAATATCGTTCTTTGTGACCAGTATATGGCCGTGGTTATGTCCGGCAGGATGTATGCCCAGGCCTATCCGGACAGGGGGCTGCACCCGAAAAACCTGTCCCGGGCCGTGGAAGACAGCGCCACGGTAACCGCCAATCTGGTTCCCTGGAACACCGGTGGAGCCTATAATGCGGCCACATTGGGGGTTGCCACGGTTGCTTATCTGCCATTTAATTTTTTCTGCTGGTTATCTCCCATTGTTTCACTGCTTTTCGGATGGTTCGGCATCACCATTGATCCTCTTGAGGAAGAAAGCGCCCAAGAGCCTGATGATGAAAAAATGGCGCAAGCGAGTGAATCCGTTTCACAGGAAGAATAACCTAACCGTTTATACAGGAGGTTTTAAGATGTTGAAAACATTTATCAGCGGGTTGTGCGCCTTGATAGTCAGCCTGTTTGGCGCAGTTTCTTTGTGTGTGGGCGCGGATGCGCAATTGTCTGAAAATTCCACCTTAGAGGGTGTTTTAGAAATCCTACACCCATGTTTCTGGATTTCGTGCCAGCCGTTTGAGCATCAGGCGAATCATTGCTGCATAGATCATTGATCTCATCTTTCGCCCATTTCTGGCATGAAAAACGAAAATGTGCCATACTGTGGCCACTATGAAAGAAGTAGAGATACATACAGAGCGGATCGATGACATTCCGTTGTTGTTTCATCAGCAGCAGAGGATGGGGATTGCTGAAACCATCGACGAGGTGGTCACAGTACATGGCAACCGACAAGGACTGAGCCTGGGTCGGATGCTGTCGGTGTGGATCAGCTACATTCTGTCCGAGGCCGATCACCGTATGAGTGAAGTAGAAACCTGGGCTGCGGAGCAGATGGAGTCGCTGTCGGCACTGCTGCGTGGATCGGTCTGTGAGAAGGACTTTACGGACGACCGGCTGGCAGATGGGCTGCGTTTGCTGGGCAACGATGAGTACTGGGCAGAGATCGAGCAGCGGCTGAGTTCGCGCTTGATAGGCGTGTACGATCTGAAGCGCAGTCCGGTCCGGTTGGACAGTACCACTGTAGCCGTGTATCACGATACAGAAGAAAACACACTGTTCCGCCATGGGCACAGCAAAGATCACCGTCCAGACTTGGCGCAATTCAAGATCATGTTGGCGACCTTGGACCCACTGGGGATGCCCGTAGCGACCTTGGTCGTGCCGGGGAATGAAAGCGATGACCCGCTCTACATCCCCGCCATCCGCGAAGCACGTCCAGTAGTAGGCCAAGGGGGATGCTTGTACGTCGGAGATGCCAAAATGGGAGCATTGGGTACACGCGCCTTCGTGCAAGCGAGTGGCGACTACTATCTGATGCCCTTGGCTCGGACAGGCAAGGTGCCCGAGCTGCTGCAGGAGTTGCTGCAACCGGTGTGGGAGAAAAAACAGCCTGTGGAACGCATCTATGCACCAGATGCGGAAGGCTTGGAGAGCAAAGAGAAGAAGCGCAAGATAGTGGCCTTGGCCTACGAGGCTACTCGCCTGCAGCAAGCTGATGTGGAAGAGCAAACGCTCTCCTGGCAGGAACGCGTCTTGGTCGTGTACTCGCCCTCGCTGGCCCAACGGGCACGGCGTGGACTGGCAGAACGACTGGAACGAGCAGAGAAAGCCTTGTTGGCCTTGACCCCACCTCCTGGACGAGGAAAGCGTCAATGGGAGGATCTGGACAGCCTGCAACAGGCCGCGCAAGCCATCGTCAAGAAACGCCGCGTCCAGGGTCTGCTGCAGATCGGCTATCACAAGGAAGTCGATCAGCGCACCATTCGCAAGTACGGAGATCGCCCGGCACGCACGGAGGAACAGGTGCGTTACGTGATTGAGGTAGACCGCGATCAGGCAGCGATCCACGCTGCCCGCCGTCAGATGGGCTGGCGGCTGTATGTGAACAATGCGCCCCGTGAGATCCTCCCGCTGGAGCAAGCTATATGGGCCTACCGCGGCGCATCGCACATCGAGCGCAACTTTGGCCGCTTCAAAGGCCGTCCTTTGGGCATTCGTCCCTTGTACGTCCGACGCGAAGACCACGCCCTGGGCATGGTGCGTGTGTTGTCGCTGGCGCTGCGCGTGCTGACGGTCGTAGAACACGTAGTACGCCAGCAGCTGCTCAACACGGGAGAAGCACTGAGTGGCTTGTATGCGGGCAACCCGAAGCGCAAGACGGCGCGACCGACCACCGAACGACTGCTGAGAGCGTTTCGTGGCATCACGCTGACCATAGTGCAGTTGCCCAATCAAACTATTCGCCACATTACACCTTTATCTGACCTACAGCAGCGGATCTTGGCTTTGTTGGGATTGTCCGGTTCGATCTATGAGAATCTGGCACTATCCGTTCATCCAATTCCACCATAGTGCTCAGGAATTGGGCGAAAGATGAGTTCAAAGGTTGTGAAATCGTCAATTTGATGGGTCTGGGCCAGCACTTTGGCCCCTTTTTTACCAGTCTGTTCTCGAATTGAATCTTTATCTACAATGA
>JBDLJN010000174.1:0-4943 GCA_039714335.1 Planctomycetota bacterium | reverse complement strand
AAGCGATCGGCACCCCGCCAACCCCAACATGGCAAGGAGGACAATTAAAAAGGACATCATCCCCCCGATATGTGTCATCCGCCGGCAGGACATTTAGCGTCGTCCTTTCCTTCTGACTTATTCTTCGACTCCCCGCTATGCTTAAATAAATCGATGCATTGTGCGGCGGTTTTGGGGTCAGAAAAACACCCTTCGGGCAAACGCTTATTCTTTTGTTCACCGGAGAAAATCAATGAAAAAGAATCCCCCTGCGGTTCATGAATATCGATACGCGTCACCCTGTAGGTCGGAGCCGGGGCAATGTGAACCTGTATCTTTTCAATGTATTGCCGAAATTGCTTATGGTGAGGTTCAAGGTTTAACACCGCATGGTCATTGGGATCACCGGCGCTCATCGATAAGGCAAAAATCTCTTCCTGGCCGGAAAACTTACCCTGCATCCATTGGCCAATTTGTCCCATGACCAGTTTGACGCTTTTGCCGCCGCCAAATTGAAGCGGACGCCATTGACCATCAATAACTTCGTATCGCTGTACTTTTCTGCCTTCATCGAGTAACGCCGTCTGAAAAGGTTTAGTAATATCAAATCGGATCTTGTCGGGCGCAGCGAAAATGATAAAGCCCTCCGAAATGATCGGCTTTTTCATAAAAGAAAATCGCTTCTCCTGTCGAAATCCAGCCGCAAGAGATCTTGTGGAACCGTGCCGGGCCTCTAACTGAGCCAACAGGCCATCGAGACTCATATTCCCCTGAGTCCCTGCTCCACAAGCAACCTGAGTCAGAATAAGCAAGCAGCAGACACATATTTCCCACCGTATCCTATCATGGAAACACAATTTGGAATACCTGGACTCCGTCCCCGTGGGTTGCATTATCGAAACCTTCCCAGTTATTAACAAAACACATCTATTTTTTAGACGCACAAATTCCTTATTTTGAGAGGAGTCATATTACTATAGCAATGCGAAGTTTCAAAGCAGAAAATGAAGCTAAAGCCGCTCTATCGCTTTTTTTTCGGAAATAGCCGACAATCTCCATGCAGATGGGGGATGCTAATGCAATGATTCGGGGATAATACGGAAGTGAATGGATGATTCTTACCGAAACTCCTATTCGCGAGGCAAAAATTCTCCCTGAATACGACAAAAATGGAGCTGATGAGATTCGAACTCACGACCTCTTGCATGCCATGCAAGCGCTCTCCCAACTGAGCTACAGCCCCTAATGGAACCGTATTATTTAGCACAAAAACAGGCTCCTGACAAGACCGTATTCGACAAAAATGACGATTTTTAGAAATCATTTGAAAAAGTTGGTCTGTCAGTCGTTTATCCCGCAGTGTGGCTGTACCACTCTTATCATTCTTTTCTGTAAAGAGTTATCAAAAATTCACGACGCTTTTGGCAGTATTTGAAATGACATCAATTTTCTCTAAAAAAGCTTGAATTTAGCAGGTTCGGCCAGTAGAATTCGCTATTTCTTAGAGGGTCGCCCCCTTAGAACTGATTGTTCAACAATTGATACAGCCATGCCAACGTAGCTCAACGGTAGAGCACCGGTTTTGTAAACCGGCGGTTGTGGGTTCGATTCCCACCGTTGGCTTTCTTGTATTTTTGGGCAACTATGCCCTTATTCAAAGGAATACACATGGAACAGGCAATTGAAAAAGCAAAGGCCCTGATCGAGGCCATGGGATACATCCGAGACTTTAAGGGCAAGACCGTCGTTGTTAAATTGGGCGGCAGCATTCTGGATGATATGAATCTTCAAAAAAAGCTGCTGGCCGATGTGGTCTTTATGTCCACTGTCGGGATTCGTCCGATCCTGGTTCACGGCGGCGGTAAAGCCATTACGGCGGCGATGAACGAGGCCGGATTGGAACCGGTCTGGGTACAAGGCAGACGCTATACAGACGAACGTACCCTGGCTATCGTGGAACATACGCTGATCAACACGGTTAATCAGCCAATTTGCGACATGCTCAACGGCATGAGCGTCAAGGCAATGGGACTGCATTCATTGAGCAGTTGTGCGGTCTTTGCAGAGCCATTGCGGCTGGAAAGCGAGGACGGTCGAAAGCTCGATTTAGGCAGGGTCGGAAAAACGACCGAAATCAATTCCGATCTGTTAATAACGCTGTGCAACAACGCCGTGATTCCTGTAATCGCACCGGTCGCGAGGTCAAAAACCGGCGGCAAGCTGAATATCAATGCCGACAGTGTTGCCGGGCATGTTGCGGCAGCGGTGAAAGCGGAAAAACTTGTTGTTCTCAGTGACACCCACGGCATCCGAATGGACATAGAAGACCCGGAGAGCTGGATCTCGAGTGTCAGTGAAACCAAGGTCGAAGAAATGATCGAAAGCGGTATTATTTCATCTGGCATGATGCCCAAAGTCGAGGCGTGTATTACGGCCCTGAACGGCGGTGTCAGAAAAACACATATCATCGACGGACGAATCCCGCACTCGCTGTTGTTGGAAATATATACCGATAAAGGAATCGGAACACAGATTATAAAATAGTTTCAGGGTTATGACCCTGGTTACTGCAAACTTTTAAGATTAGGAATGTATGATGAATACGCAAGACGTAATCACAATGTTTGATAAATATGTGATCGGCAACTACGGTCGACTGCCGAAGGTCATCACAAAAGGACTCAATAACAAACTGTGGGACCTCGACGGCAACGAAATACTGGACATGTTCCCCGGTTGGGCGGTCAGCGGCATCGGCCACTGTCACCCGAAGGTGGTTCAGGCCCTGCAAAAACAGGCGGCGGAACTGCTGCATATCGACAACTCCTTTTATATCACCCAACAGGGCCAGTTGGCGAAGATGCTCTCTGAACGGGCTTTCGGCGGCAAATGCTTTTTCTGCAACAGCGGCGCCGAGTCAGTAGAAGCCGCATTGAAGCTGGCACGCAAACATACATCCAAAGAAAAATATAAATTCATCACCGCGGAAAAGAGTTTCCACGGGCGGACCTTTGCCGCGGTGACCGCATCGGGTCAGCCGAAATACCACGAAGGGTTTCTGCCTCTGCCGCCGGGCTTTGTCTATGTTCCCTACAATGACATCGATGCCCTGCAGGAAGCGTTTGACGACGAAGTCGCAGCGGTCATGGTCGAGCCGATCCAGGGCGAAGGCGGCGTCAATGAAGCGACTCATGAGTACATGCAAACCATTCGGGATCTTTGCGATGAACACGGCGCGTTAATGATCCTCGACGAGGTCCAGACCGGTATGGGACGGACCGGGCGGTGGTTCGGGTATCAGCATTATGAAGTCACGCCGGATATCATCACGATGGCCAAGGCATTGGGCGGCGGGGTTGCCATCGGCGCGATCATGGCAAGAGCGGAAGTCGCCGCTTCACTGGTTCCAGGCACGCACGCCTCGACATTCGGCGGCAATCCACTGGCCTGTTCAGCGGCCATCGCGGTCATTGAAGCGATCGAAGAAGATACCCTGATCGACAACACCAATACAATGGGACAGTACACAAGAAGTAAACTTGAGCAATTAAAAGAGAAATATCCGATCATCGATCATATACGAGGCAAAGGACTGATGCTGGCGATCCAGCTGGCCCTGCCGGGAGCAAATATTGTCTCCCGGTGTCTGGAAAAAGGTCTGCGGGTCAACTGCACACAGGAAACGGTTCTCCGGTTCATGCCTTCGATGACGGTCACACAGGAAGAAATCGATACCGCCATTGCCATTCTCGACGAGGTGCTTGGCGAAGGAGAATCATGATGAAAAGTTTTTTATCCATTCAGGACTGTACAACGGATCAACTGCATGAGCTGCTGACTTTGAGCAGTGAGCTGAAAGCACTTTACAAAAGCGGCGGACGAGACGTCTGCCTGCCGGGCAAGGTGCTGGCCATGCTGTTCGAAAAGACCAGTTTACGAACGCGCGTGAGCTTCCAGGTGGCCATGCATGATCTGGGCGGTATGGCCATCTACCTGAAGCCGGAGGATATCGGCGTCATCGGCCAGCGGGAACCGGCCAAAGATATGGCGCGTGTTTTTGCACGCTACGTGGACGGGATCATGGCACGAACATTCGCCCACGAGACGATCGTCGAGCTGGACCAATGGGCCGATGTGCCGGTGATCAACGCGCTGAGCGACTGGTCACACCCCTGCCAGGCAATGGCGGATATACTGACGATTACCGAACACTGCGGCGATTTGAGAGGGTTGAAAGTGGCCTATATCGGTGACGGTAACAATGTCGCCCGCTCGCTGGCATTTGCCTGTGCCAAGTTCGGCATGAAGTTCGTATGCGCTTCACCTGACGGATATGAGTTGGATGATGAATCGTTGAATGCCGCTAATTCCGTTCTGGCTGATTGTGCGACACAAACCCATGATCCGATTGAAGCGGTAAAAGACGCAAGCGTGGTCTATACGGATACCTGGGTCAGCATGGGACAGGAAGAAGAAAAAGCCGAGCGCGTCACCGCCTTTAAGGGGTTTGCGGTCGATGAGACGCTGATGGCCAATGCTCCGGAAAATGCAAAGGTCATGCACTGTTTGCCGGCCTATCGGGATTACGAGATTTCCGACAGCATTGTTGAGTCGCCAAACTCCGTTATCTTCGATCAGGCGGAAAACCGGCTGCACTTCCAACGGGCACTGCTGAAATACCTGATGAGCTGAGAATAATTTTTTTCACGAGAGACGGCATGACTCGCACGATCCTTGTTGCCACGACGAATCCGGGAAAACTCGAAGAGCTGACCGCCCTGCTGGGATCGATCGGTCAGGGTGTCGAATGGCGCTGCCTGAAGGATTATCCTGACATTGCCGAGGTGGTCGAGGACGGCAGCACTTTTGCCGACAACGCCTGCAAGCCAGCGCTGGGTTATGCCAGGGCGACGGGGTTGTGGACAATCGCAGATGATTCAGGACTTGTTATTGATGCACTCGGC
>JBDLJN010000173.1:0-4976 GCA_039714335.1 Planctomycetota bacterium | reverse complement strand
CTGGGGCATGTTAAACTGCTTGTTGTCGAAGCCGCCGCGGCCGGCGAGATCGTGTTTGACCTGATCAAGTGCGCCGGGTGGAAAATCACCGAGCACATCGCCGAGTCCATCTTCATCGCACTGTCCACCGATACCGGCTGGTTCAAGTTCGGCAATACCGACAGCCGCATCTTTCACACCGCTGCCGAGTTGATCGATGCCGGTGCACGGCCCAATGTGATTTACCGTTTGCTCTATCAGTCGTTCACGCCAGCCCGCCTGTACCTGATGACGCGGATGCTGGATCATTTAGAGCTTCATGCCGATGCCCGTATCGCGACACAATATATCCTTCGCAAAGATTTTGACGAAACCGGCGCTTCCGGCCCGGATACCGAAAACCTGATCGATGAATGTCAGCGGATTGAAACGGTTGAGGTCGCGGCGCTGTTTACTGAGCTGGCGGATGGCGGGTTTCGCTGTTCACTGCGAAGCAAGGGCAAAGTCGATGTGCGAAAAATCGCCCAAAAGTACGGCGGCGGGGGGCACACCCTCGCCTCCGGCGTCAATCTGAAAGGCCCCCTTGATACCGCAATCCAAACCATCGTCAATGAAATCACCCTTCAATGGAGTAAATATGAGAAAAAGCACACTAAATAAGACATGCGTATTGCTGTTTATCATTATGCTTTCAGCTCATGCATTGGCAAAGTATGACCCTAATAATTTCAACCCAGAAAATGCTGCTCATTGGTATCGGAAGGCCTTTTCCTCTTATGAAAAACCGAACGAAACGATTGATTTGCATACCTATGTTTTTGAAAACATGGAATTAACACCGGAGATAGCGCAGTATCTCAAAAAACAGCAACCAATTGTCGGCTTAATGACCAAAGCGGCCTGCATCGACTATTGTGATTGGGAATACGGCCCCTATGAAGATATTTGGTCACTTAGTGAAGCTAGTTTAGAACCCGGTTCAAATAGCATCAATGCAAAAGCATGTTTTAGGGTATTTCTTGCAGATATGTATTCTACGGAAAATGAGAACACCCCCATGAAAATGCTGGGTCAGCTCCAAATACTTTTTCGCTTTTCGAAACATCTTGATGGTCTGAATCGTGATACCGTAACCTATTTGAGCTGTTTCAGAATTAAATCCGAGATTTTTGAGTATTTTCATGATTATATCAAACGCCAAGCTAATAAGATGACTTCGGATGAACTGGAATCTTTCTATAAACTCCTGAAAAAAGAAAACACCATAAACTTTGATGATATTTTTGATGAGCAGCTTGAATTCGCCCAAAAAGCCCTTACGAAGCATACAGATCAAAGTATAGATGATAAAACAGAAAAGATACTGAACTTTAAAGGGCCTGAAGGAAGAAAAGAATACTATAAAAGAAACTTGCGTTTTTACAAAGAACATATCGCTAATCTTCGTGTGAACACGAAAAATCCTTTGGTTCTCAAAGCGTTGACATCTCAAATATGGGACCAGGGGGCTAATGAATGTGATTTACTTTACAATAAGTTTGGCAACTATCCGGATGGTTTTGAGCCATCTGAAGAAGATTATCAATATCTATTGAAACACAGTAGCTCACTGTTTGCATCAATGCATTCCCCCCCTATGTTTCAAATTTATGAATTTAAGGTTAGCATTGATACTCATAGAAGCGTATCATTAACTATTCTCAAAGAAAAAAGAGGTGTCCGGTAGAGTAGGCCATGCCCACGCGGTTTTAAGTGATATCCTGTAAATCCCGTTAATCCTGTCAAAAGAAAACGCATCAATCCGCGGTTTCTTTTTATGTCGTGATAACAAATTCTTTTTTGCGTGTGTCCATCTGGGCCTTGAGCCGTGCGACGATGGACGAATGCATCTGTGAGACGCGCGATTCGGACAGGTCCAGTGTCGCCCCGATCTCTTTCATCGTCATCTCTTCGTAATAGTACAGGATAACGATCAGCTTTTCGGCCCGTGTCAGTCCCTTGGAGATAAGGTTTTTAAGATCCCGCTTTTGTGCTTCGGTGACGGGGTTCTTGCTTTTTTGATCCTGGATGATGTCGATCTCGCGGATATCCTTTTCGCTCTCGTTCTCGTTGAACTTATTATTCAGCGAGATCAGCCCAATGGCGTTGGCATCCCGCTGCAGACGATGAAATTCGACCTTATCCAGATCCAGCTCTTCGGCCAACTCCTGTTCGGTTGGAATCCGGCCCAGTTGGGCTTCCAAAGTCTGACGGGCACGTTCGAGTTGATGGGCTCTGGCACGAACCAGGCGGGGGACCCAGTCCATGCTGCGAAGCTCATCGAGAATGCTGCCGCGAATCCGCGGCGCACAATAAGTTTCAAATTTAACGCCCCGTTCGGGATCGTAGGCCTCGATCGCATCCTTAAGGCCGAAGATACCCGCCTGGATCAGATCATCCACCTCAACCTTATCCGGCAGTTTGACCCAGATGCGTTCGGCGCTGTATTTAACCAGGCGCAGATAATTTTCCATGAGGAGATTGCGGCAGTGCTCAGAACGAGTCTTAAAGAACTCGGTCCAAACCTGTTCGATTTCGATTTTTTCTACGTGTGGGGCTTTCATACCTAAAACCTCCGTGTTTTATAGTATATTTTTGTGTTTTTCACGGGTATCCGTCCGATAAGTGTCAATCCCTGTCTTTTTCACATGCTTAAAAACGGTAAAAAGAACCATTGGTTAAGCAGGACACTATCGGCGGAATTCGGGGGGCACTTTAGAACGTATACAAAAAAAATCAGCAGACGTTCTTTAAAAGAACCAGTTGACGACTTTCCGGAAAAATCCTTCTCGGTTAGTCCTGATGTGTGTGCCTTTGGTCAGACGATTGCTGATGGCTGCGAACGCTTTGGAGATGTCGGCCCTGGGGAATGCCTGTACGACCGGTTCACGTCTCCGGACGGCCTGTACCAGGTTTTCATCTTTGCACAGGATACCCGCTTCATACACGGCGACATTCAGAAACCGGCTGGCGACGTCGGCGATCTGTCGATAGACTTTTTTGCCTTCGACCAGCGTTTGTGCCATGTTGACCAGCAAGCTGATGCGTCCGGTGTAGTTTTTCGCCGCGAGCACCTTGATCATTGCGTAGGCATCCGTGATCGCCGTGGGTTCCGGCGTGGTCACCACGAGCGTATGATCGGCTGCAAGGCAAAAACCAATGACACTTGCATGAATGCCGGCACCGGTATCGATCACGATCAGGTCCGAACGCTCCTGAAGGCTTTCCATTTCGTCAAGAAGACGCTGACGCTGGAAATTGCCCAGATTGGCCAGTGTTTCGATTCCGGAGGCGCCGCAGATAATTTCTACGCCGCCGGGCCCGACATGGGTGATCTGTTCAAGTGTCCGTTTGCCCGAGACGACATGTGTCAGATTGTAGCGAGCTTGAATATTCATCAGGACATCCAGGTTTCCCAGTCCCAGATCGGCGTCCATCAGAATGACCCGCTGGTTATCCGTGGCCATTGAGACAGAGAGGTTTGCGGCGATGTTGGTCTTGCCAACGCCGCCTTTACCACTGGTGATCGCCAATACCATGGCGCCTGAGTTTGGGTCGTCTCGATGTTCCTGTATGTACATTAATTCGTTCCGGCTTTATTGTTAATCGTGCAAATTTTCATGCTGCCGGGTCAAATGTCATACGTAAGATAACCCCATCAAGCAGCTCAGTCTTAAACCATTTATATCCTTAAGGGATGTTGCCTTCAAGGAAAATTCCCGCGCAAAATAAGAACGCTGGTTCAAAATGAACTGTGCTGCCGTTTTTGCTTGAGCAGTTCAACAGCAATTCTGTTATTCATTAAATTTTCAGAGAGCTTATGTATCTGCATTTGCAGATATTGTTTTGTATCCGTTTTCAAAAGGTCTTCCGCTTCCGAATCGACCACTGGCGCCGCATCAAATGAACCCGCTTGGCCAAAGGTTACATTGTCCCTGTCGCATAGCAGCAGCCGCTGCGATTGAAGATGCTCGGAGACTGCTTCAGCCATGCATTCGGCGAATTCACAAACCGGCAGATCTTTGGGTTGGAAGTCGGAGATTTTATAATCGAATAGATTCCGTGTCAGAACTTCACGACGACGCTCGGTAAACTCGATGATCCGTGTCAGGACTTCGGTGATGTTATCAATTGTCGTTGAAGTTACTTTCATACTGTTGCTTCCGTGCCAACTATTTAGGCGAATCCTTTCTCGATTACGACATGGCCATCTGCGGACTCTCTTCAGTCCTGAAGAGCCGCTGGATTTCTGTGAGAGTTTTGTTTTTCCTCAGTTCCTGGATCCGCCACAGCCGCTCAAAAACGGACTCGTCGTACAGACGGTGACCGCCTTCGGTCCAATCCGATTCCTGGATCAGTCCCATGGTGGTATAATTATGGATGGTCTGACGGGTGTAAGGGGTGTGCCGGACAATTTCACCAATGCGGTAAAGTTTAGCGGGAACGCAAAAGCGTTCGTTTGTTTCTGTTTTCATTTCAATTTCCCTCGCAGCCAACACAGATGCCGTATTTAATAACTTTTACATTTTATAAAATGTAAAAGTTATTTGTGAAATGTCAAAAGGTTTTTTGGAAATTCGTGAAAAAAATGCAAAAAATACTTATCGGACGAGAGGATGCTTTGAGATTGCTTTAAAATTCATTCGTCGTTACTACGGATTTAAACCCGTAGATAAAAGTGTCTGCCAAAGGCGACACAGCTATGCCGCCGTTGTTAACTTTTTGATCACCACGCTTAAAAACAGCGAAAGGTTGATTGACAGAGCAATTGTTTCGCCGTAGTATATTTGGGCAGTGGTTTCAGATGAAAAAATGAAAAAACACTGCAAGGATCAATGGATTGTGAAAATTATTGTGGTTATCCCCGCCCGGTACGGCTCAAGTCGATTCGCAGGGAAGGTTCTCGCCAAAGAAACCGACAAATATCTCGTCCAGCACACCTATGAGCGGGCATTGTG
>JBDLJN010000172.1:0-5086 GCA_039714335.1 Planctomycetota bacterium | reverse complement strand
CCGGTTACTTGCCGGTTTAAAACCATCGCCTTCGGCGCCTGATAAAAGAGAAGTTTACACGCCCGCCTTAAATCCGGTCGACCCGAATGCAGGCGAGCAAGAAATCCCCACAATCGCCGAAGGAGCAAGAAATCTTCTTCACGCCCATTGTTTGTTGGTATCCGTTGGCTTCTATAGGTAAGGACTGTCTCGTTGGCGGCGTGGCAGATACCGGCACCATGGGCCCATTATTCAGAATGTAAGCGGATGCCTTGTTTTTTATAATAGTTTTGTAACATCAATATCCGCTAACTTCAGAATACGGCCCGGTTCTTCAGCCATGCCGGTACGAGCCGACAGATACGCCGCCTCGATCACCGCAAAGGTATTCAGGTCAAATCCATAACACGGATAAAGTGGATGTCCGGAAGGATCGACAAGACTTTTCGCAAGGTTTTCCAGCATTCGTTTCTGACTCGGCCGGTCATCATCCTGGTAGGCCTTCTGTTCCAACAGGTTCCCCTCGTTATCATACAGGACCACCTCCTGTTCCGTCGCTGTCAGGTGCTGCTGTTTGCCGTGAACCCGAAGGTGCCGTCGGGCCGGGCCCAGTGTCCGGCTGGTGCAGATCTGAGCGATCAATGCATCGGTAAACCGCATGGTCACGATAGCAGTGTCCTCGGTCAAACGCATCCGCTGCTGACGATCCGGCGCTTGGTTGATCGCCAGTGCATACACTTTCTGCGGCAGCCCAAAACACAACAGCAGTTCATCGATCAAATCGTAACAGTCCTGCAGCAGCACCCCGCCGCCGGCCATATTCGGATCGTACAGCCAGCGCATTTCCGGATCCAACTCGCCCATGGGAACATGACACACCGCCGACACCAAGTGCCACAACTGGTCATCCGATTGCTCCGGCTTGGCCAGGTACTTGCGGACATGTTCAAAGGGAAGCCGAAACCGGCCGTTTTGCAATGTCAAAAACAGAACCTTTTCTTTTTTGGCAAGCCGGTAAAGTTCCGCCAGTTGTGAAAAATTTAATGCCGGCGGACAGGTCTTGAGAATATGAAACTTCTGGGCCATCCCCAGCCGAACAAACTCGATACACTGATGCACCGGATTGCCAAACAACAAAAGATCGGCTTCGGTCTGAACGATCAATTGGCGGTAATCGGTAAACGCCGGACACGCATACTTGCGGGCATAAGTATCCGCACGGTCCTGACGTTCATCCCCCACCGCGGCGATCGTATAGAAGCCGCTCTCAGACGCGGTCTCCACCAGCCCCAGCGCCGGATCCGTTAAACCAATCACCGCAAGTTTTAATGTTTGCTTTGCCATAAGCGGCACAATGTGTCAAAAATCAGAAAAGGGCGAACCGTGACAGGCCCGCCCTGAAACAAGTTATATCCGTTGAACCGCTTACCAGCGATAGTAATTGGTGTACCGTTCATCCATCCGTGTCTGCCGATATTGCAACCGGTCATCGCGAGATTGATAATGGCGCTCTCGTCGTGACGAACGAAACGAGGCACGGTCCTGAGCATCCTGAAATTTCCGCTCCTTTTCCGCTTCCTTGCGTTCCATGGCAGTCAGCCGACGTTCTTCCGCGATCATTGCACGTTCAGCATTTTTACTTTTTTCAGCATCGACCTTCATTTGGGCCGCCCATTTCTTGCACGCCGCCTGCTGGTCAATCGTCCCCAGGTAGATCCACATCTTCAGACAGTCTTTCACATAGGAACGCATCTCTTTGCGAACCTTTTTCGCATACGCCTCTTTCTTCTCACAAAGCTCGATAAAGCTCCGGATATCCTCAACACCGTCAAGCTGCATCGGTCGATATCCCTCGTAAATAACAAACTGCATCGAAAACTCAGCTAATTCGTCCCAGGTCGGTGTCTTTTCCGGCAGTGTCACATCGCGCTGCTCCAGACCCTCATCCACGCCCAGCGCCTTTGCATACAGGGCCGGATCATCCGGGACCTCGATCTCTGCGGCGGCCATCGCTTCGGCCTTGCCGATCTTGAGCAGATAATCCGCCAGCATCTGCCGTTTCTGTTTCATGTCCGCACGCTTCTTCGTCAACAGCGGCGTCAACTCGCCCATCGCCTCCGAACGAACCACCCAGTACTCCGGGCTGTCCTTTGCCGGCAGTTCAATGTCTTGAAGATTGGCATCCTCTTGCGCTTCTTCGACCGGTTCCTCCTTGGGAACCTCAACAATTTTCATCTCCCCAAAAGTCGTTGCAGCAAGCGACATTGAAAAAAGGCAGATAGCAGACAAATAAAGATAGGTTTTCATAACCGTTTCCTTTCTATTCTAAGATTAGTGCTGTTTTTCGTTCCCTCATCATACTGCCCTGATTGTACCAGAGTTCATTTTTTTTACAATCACCAAATTTCAAACTGCTTTGTAGAAAAGAGGTCCGGAAAATAATACCAAAGCAGTTTTCCCAGTTCCTGTTAAAATAGGAAATTTAAGGTAACTCTAAAGCACCGCCTTGTCACGGCTGCTGCGGCTGAATAAAGCTGTCCGGCAGCGGAAATTGAGAACACAATTCTTCAACTTCCCGGCCAACCTTGCTGATGACCGAATCGTCCTCAAGATTTCCAGCGATCGTATTGATCCAGTCGGCAACCCTATCCATCTGGTCTTCTTTCATCCCGCGCGTTGTGATCGCCGGAGTTCCCAACCGCAGTCCGCTCGGGTTGAACGGCCCGGCCGTATCGCCCGGCACCGAGTTGTAGTTGCACACCAGATGCGCCCGATCCATTGCCTTGGCCAGCGGTTTGCCCAGCAGCCCCTTATTACGCAGATCGATCAAAATCAAATGGTTATCCGTCCCGCCGGAAACCAGGTCAAACCCATACCCCGTCAGCTTCTCTGCCAGCCGCTTGGCATTGGCAACCACCTGTGCAGCATACTCCGCAAAGTCCGGCGCCGCCGCCTCGCCCAGCGCGATCGCCAGTGCCGAGATCGTATGCATGTGCGGGCCGCCCTGGAACCCGGGAAAGACGGCTTTATTGATCGCGGCCAGATGCTCTTCTTTGCACAGGATCATCCCGCCGCGCGGGCCGCGAAGTGTCTTATGCGTCGTTGTCGTGACGACATCCGAATACGGAACCGGGCTCATGTGCGCCTTGCCCGCTACCAATCCGGCGATGTGTGCCATATCACAAACATGATAGGCCCCGACGCTTTCGGCGATCTCGGCAAACCGCGTAAAATCGATCGCCCGCGGATAGGCGCTGGAACCGGAGATCAGGATCTGTGGTTTGTGCTCTTTGGCGAGTTTGGCGATGGCGTCATAATCCAGCCGCCCTGTTTCCGGGTTTAGTTCATACTGAACGGAATTGAAAAACTTGCCGGTGTAGCTGACCTTCCAGCCGTGGGTCAGGTGCCCGCCGTGCGGCAGGGCCAACCCCATGATCGTCGAACCCGGCTCGGCCAGTGCGCAGTAGGTCGCCAGATTCGCCGGCGAGCCCGAATGCGGCTGAACATTCGCCGCCTCGGCGCCGAACAGTTCCTTGGCGCGGTCACGCGCCAGGTTCTCGATCGCGTCGGTCATTTGCTGACCTTCATAGTACCGCTTGCCGGGATAGCCCTCTGCATATTTATTCGTCAGACAGCTTCCCGTGGCCTGCATAACCGCCTTGGACACATAGTTTTCCGACGGGATCATCCGAATCGAACCACCCTGCCGGGCCTGTTCGGCCTTAATCAAGTCAAAAACAACCATATCATTCTTTTCAATCGCCGATAACATCTGCATTCTCTCCTAATTTCGAGTCAAAATTGGTGATATGGCTTATATCACAGCAATCTCGCCCTGACAAGTAAAAACCGATTCATTCCTTTTCAATCCTCGTTCGACCCGCTATAATTACTGTTTTCAGACGAAAGGAAAGACCGCATGAATATCGAATCATTTTTACTGTGTGACGCCGCGACCGACCAGCGGGGCAAGCTGAATCTACTGGGCGCGTTTGACAATATCTTTGCCAAGGAACTGCCCGTTCGCCACCGGGCCTGTAGCATCGCCGCCCGGATGCGATTCTCAAAAGTCGAGGCCGGCGATCACTCCGTCCGCATTTTCATCATCGACGCCGACGGAAACTCCATCGGCCCCAAGCTCGAAGGTAATATCGCCGTCCGCATCGGCGACAATGCATCCACTGCCGTGGTCAACCTGATCTTGAACATGCAGAACCTTGAGTTCAAACAGTACGGCCAATACCAGATCGACCTGGCCGTCGATGGAAATGTTCAGGCCTCCCTCCCGCTCTACATCCGCCCCGTCCCCCAACAGCCGGAACCACAGGGATAATCGCAGGAGTTCAATCCTCAGCTTGCAATGTGGCCGAAGCTCCCTGCTTCGCAATAAAAACAGCATCCGCCGCAGGCGCCGGGTACCCAGGGTATTTGGATTGACAATTCAAGATTGAATAAAAGTAGTTATGCCGAAGGCATTCCTCAATTTTGATATTTGCTCTTTGATATTTGATTTTTATTTCTGACCGGTGGCACGGTCAAGCTTTTGTCCTCCGTAGCTTGCAGAGCGAAGGAGGATGCTTGGCCATGGGGGAGGGATGACTGTCGCTCCATTACCCGCCGGACAGATTGGGCAAAAAATCAGGGTGGGCCGTGCCCACGCTGATAAAAAAGAAAAACTTGTCCTGAGCAAAGCCGAATGGATTCCACACCAGGCCCGAAGGGCCAAAATACAATTGCCGGGGATGAAATCCCCGGAACGAATCGCCCCAAAAAATCGTGAAGCCCCGCCGGGCATACGCGTCAACTTAAGATACATAATCACTTCTTCACTAATGACTTAGCTTTCTTTTTTCGTTTTAATACAAATGTGTTTCTATCCTGAATAAGCCATTCCATTTCTTCCCCTTTTGCGATTTCACATGAATCGGCGATGGATGCTGGGAAGTTGACATAAAATGATTTGTTCGTTGGACGTTCTACTTTTTGCATTTTGACCTTGTAACCCATTGTAATCTCCTTGAATATTCCACCTTCGATTATATAGTATATACACTATATAATAAGAAGTTGTCAAAGTCAAGCAAAAAGGAGTTTGCCATGAAAAAAA
>JBDLJN010000171.1:0-5230 GCA_039714335.1 Planctomycetota bacterium | reverse complement strand
GGAGCGGATTTGGCCATCGCTTTCTTCCGATCCGGTTTCAGAACGATATTTTCGGAAACAGGCCGTTCTAATGTCGTGCCACGCTTCAAAGCCCCGGCTTCTGATTTTTTTGATTCAACCGGCGGCGGCACGATCACGGTTTCTTTGCGGTCAATCGTTTTGGCCGGAAGCCCGGCGTGAGGGTCTCTTGCTCTGCGCGGCGAAACCGCAACCTTCGACGAAAAACGGTTCCCACTCTGGCTTGCGATGCGTGAAAAATATCCTTTCATTTTCTTATCGCTCCGATCAATTCCAGGTACTGCTGCCGCCGCCTGTCAGGTACCGCAAATATTTCCTTTTCGCTCCAATGATAATGTGATGCGAGCCGATGAACCGTGACAACAAGTTGGTTCTGTGCCCGGTTCAGCATGCCGAGCGCAGTTTCCATCAGATCGATCTCGTGTTCATTCAGCGTGCCGCATTCTCCGCAACTCACACTGCAACTGAAATCTACCAGCGGGTCTACCTCGTCCAGTACTTCTTCCACGGCGCTAAGCTCCTCAAGCTGAATGGTTTCAAATGATCCAGGCAGCTCAGCGAGCGTGCCGATTATTCCTACTGCCGCATCGCGTTCGTTACTGAAGGACATCCTGCTCCACATTTCCTGGTCGCGACCCGTTGGTTTGCGAAACTCCATTCGTCGACCGTCGATATCGACACCGACCGTTTCCATCAGATCGGCCTCGCTCTGCATCTCCGAAATTTCGCGGCGCGTCAGTTCGAGTTCGATCTCCTCGCCACAGCCCACGCATTTGAAGGGAAATCCGAGCGCCGCGTTGAGCCCTCCCGCCGCCAGCAAGAGCAGGCATTCGATACGTTTACCGATGGCTAGTTCGAGGAAAAAGCTATCGGGCAGAATGCCCGTGGGATCGATGGCGCATGTTTCGAGCAGTCGGGTAACCAGTGCGGCCCGGTTTGCCGAGGCGAAATCGATACCGAGATCGCCCTCGAATATCCCGAACCTACGCAGGCCCACGCTTGGTGGCACATCACGGTCGATTCGTTGAGGAAACCCCGGCAGCGGAATCAATGTACTTGTTGCCGAAAGAGCATTCATGTGCTAAGCCCTGCCGTTAACCATGCGGAACATCGTCTGATTCTTTCGGTTCTTTGGTGTCCTTGTCTCGGTCCCAACCTTCAAGCTCGATTTTTAGCGATTCGATGGCGACGGCATTTGCATTTGCGTCCATATCTGGCATCGCCGTATATTCACTGACCCAGCAGTCGAAAAGAAAATATCTGTAAACAACGTGGCCTTTTTCGTTCATCATTTCGAGTGTCAGATTCTTTTTGTAGGCGGCAAGATCCATCGCCGTATCACCTGAATATGGGTGGACCTTATTTGCCCAGGCCTCGAATTCGGGATCGTGTGTCAGGCCGCGTTCAACAGTTATCGCTTCATAACTGGTCCGTCCGGGCGATTTATGATCGGTGCTGTTGTCACCGCCGTCGCGATGTTTGACCACCTCGGTCGTCCGTTTGAGAGCACTTACTTTGCTGACACCCATCACCGGTTTATCGTCCCACAAGATGCGGAATTTGAAATTTTTATAAGGGTCGAACCTTTTTGCATTCTTAATAAATCCTTTAGCCATTTCTTACTCCTTTTCCCGGTTTAAACATCAGGTATCTGTTGAATGCTGATGATGACGAATTCAGCAGGCTTGAGCGGAGCAAAACCGACCTGGATATTGACAATGCCAAGATTGCGATCGTTTGCCGTAGTGGTTTCACCATCGCACTTGACAAAAAACGCTTTGTCCGGCGTCGAGCCCTGAAAAGCCCCTTGCCGGAAGAGCCCCATCATAAATGCGTTTATATTCATTCTGATCTTTGCCCAGAGGGGCTCGTCATTAGGTTCAAAAACTACCCATTTCGTACCGCGAAAGAGCGATTCTTCAAGGAAGAGCGCAAGTCTGCGGATCGGGATATACTTCCACTCCGAACCGAAATCGTCCGAGCCATCAAGCGTCCGCGCGCCCCAGCTGACGATGCCGTTTGGGAATTTGCGGATGCAGTTGACGCCGAGTTTGTTAAGCACGCCGTTTTCGTTGTCGGTCAAATCGATTTCGAGGTCAACCAGACCACGCAGATCAGCCTCTATTCCTGCCGGGGCCTTCCAAACGCCCCGCTGGGCATCCGTTCGAGCCATCAAGCCCGCAATCATACCTGAAGGGCCGATATATTTTTTTATCCCGGCATCGCTATATTGCACGCGCGGATAGAATATTGCCGAATGTTGTTTGCTGACCCCTATTCGGAATGTGTTTACAGTGGTCGCATCGGCGACAGGATGATCCACGTCCGTCCAATTCGCAGGCGCGTCGAGCAGCAAAAACGCACGGTGGTTTAGGCAGTAGGTGCTGGCCGCGCCTTTGATGTTTACCACATCAAATTCACGGTCGGCAGGCAGGATCATCAGATTAAACAGGTCAACTGTATCCAATGCATAAAAGCCTGTATGAGTAATTGGGCTGCCTACATATTCGGTTTGTCCGGGCACAGTGCCGTCCGAACCGGATGATAGTGCCGGCCAGGGAAGCAACTCGAATGGGCTCGTACTCAGATTCCCGAGGCTGTAACGCTGGGAGTTAAGGGTGAATCCGTTCCCAAAAGCCGCGGCACCGGTCGTCGCAACTGTGGTCGTATCGTTTATGGTGCCGCTTTTTTTCTTGAAAACCAGCCGGTATCCCCAAAGCTCGGCTTTACAGGGAGAATTCACATCATCGTTCACCGCCTGTTGAATCGTTCGGAGTTTCTCTATTAATCCTGTATTCCCACCGGAAGCATCTACAAAGTTGGGGGATACTGGCGGAGATGGAAGTGTAGTCACCAAATTGACCGGGGTTGGTGTTGGGGCCGGCACAAGGGCCGCATTAAATGCGATCGCAGTCATGGCGTCCTGGAGGATGCCCGTAAAGGCATTTAGGCCGTTTGCACCCGCAGTAAGGTCGTTGAGATTGCCCCCGGAGAAGAAAGCGCCGTTTGGAACCGGGCGCATATTGCTGAATCGAGCAACCTCAATGCCGCCGTTATCGATCCCAAACATCATCGGTGCAGCGAAATCATTGGAGCTTGCACTCCTGATCGTAACGTTCGGCCCATCGTTGTGATCAGCCGAGATGCGCAACACTCCTCCGTTCGGATTCGGCGCAGGCGTAGCAAAGGTATCGATCGAAACCGTTACCGTCACGCCCGCCAATACTGGAGCAATGGCAGCGTCGATCCGGTTTTTGATCGGATTTGTAAGGTTGGCGGTGTTCGGGGTTGCCGGAATATTAATACCGCCGAGATCAACGGGAATATCTTTTTTTCCGTCGAGGTTAAGAACAAACATCGACTGCCTGTTTGCCGGGATCGTTATGTCCACCAGCGGGATGATAGCGGCTCTGATGGCGTCCCGTAAACCCTGAGCATTCGCCCCCACAAAGACCCTTCGGCTCTGCGAAAATCCACGCGGAGTGTTTGCCGGATTGTTGATAAACGATCCGGGCAAAGTCGGATCTCCCATGTCGGCATGGAGATCAAGGTCGATCAGTTTTGATGATTGAGTTACAAAAGTCGGCGCGAATCTGCTAGACTGCGGATTCATTGAAATGTTGTTGAAAACTTCAGTTTTAACGACCGCGCCGTCCGCTTCATGGATAACCGTAAGGTTGAACGAATCTTCGGGATTCGTGGTGTTATAGTCAACAACAAGCTTGACACCCTGGCCCCACGTTCCCGGCGCCTTTGCAATAGCAGTTAAAACATTCTCGTTGTCTGCCACATTGCGAAGCGTAACACTTGATGGGCCCGCATTCTTTGCCAGCCTGACGACATAGCAATCTGTTCCGCCATTGCCAAAAAACTGGTTGACGCTCGCCCCAAGATCGCTAAGCGGATGAGGACCCCCAAAATTTCGTAAAAAATCGGAATAGCTCAGACAGCGGACGGCTTTATTGATCGGCCCCTTTTCTGTACGCCCGAAGAATGCGGCAATCGAAGTGGACACACCTGTAATTGTCCTGACGCCACTTGAAACTTCCTGAATATAAACCCCCGGGTAGGTTGGTTGGATCGGCATGTTTGTCCCTCCTATTGGTTGATCTGTTGTGACATGACAAAATCGTACTGTTTGGTCTTATTACCGAAGTAACATGCGAGAATTTCAACAAGTTGCTAAAAGTCTACCAAGGATACTTGACCTCTTATCAAATCGCATCGACCGGCATTCCAGGATTCCCGGAGAATCTTAGGCGGCTCCTCAACTAACCGATAAAAAAGGCATTTGTTTGTCGATCGCTTTTTCCATTCCGGGGAGAGGAATTCTCGGAGCTATTATTTATTTTTAATGGCACGACATCATTTACCTGCCGTATCATCACCCAACACATAAGGCCCCATTGAAAACCACTTAACCAGGCAATAACCACGGGAAAACAACTCACCTGAAATAGAGTTCCACACATGGCTTCTCTCTCTAACCGGCTTGAATAACTTATCTTCAGTCACTGTAAAAGAAATGGACGCCGTAACCAGCGAGAAATACATCATACTTTCCATACCTTTCATCTACGTACATCCGCTTCTACAGTGTGTCACAGGTCTGAGCATATATTTTTTCATCCATCCCGGAATCAACATATCTATCCGAAAATTTATTGTTTATATTTTGCTATTCCATCATATTTTTGGTCCATGTTCTTTATGATGAAAAAGGTCAGTTCGAGCCCTCACTAGAATAGGAGCACCTGTAAACAGTCTTCCCGTCAGCATTAGTCTTTTTTACAACCGATCCCTTCTTAACCAGCACATCAAGTGCATTGTGGACACAATCTAACGTTTCAATATAGCGCTGTCTTTGCAACCACCACGTTGCAATCCCTTCTACAGTATCAGCAGCCTTAGGATGGGACTGTAGATAACGTTCAATTTCCTGTGCCACTCTCGCTGTTTCATGATCACTTTTTAGTGGCACGGTCAGACTCCGTTACTGGTCATCCTCACCACGCGCGTCTTAACATCGTAACGCAATCTTCATGCCAGCAGATACGTTTTTGTAATCGCCTGAAACTACATAGCTTTATAGGGAAAGGTAAAGGATGGTGGGTTTTTTTGAACCCTCAGTGTTTGCAGATAACCAGTTGATATGTTATATAAATTACGCCGGGAGGGGATGGGTTCGTTTGTATCCGGATTGGGTGCAAAT
>JBDLJN010000170.1:0-5254 GCA_039714335.1 Planctomycetota bacterium | reverse complement strand
TTGCTCTTAAATACATCTCCAAGACATAGTAAAGTCCATATCTTATGGATTACACCCCCAAAAGTCCACAAAAAACCGCATTTTGGCAATGTGATTTCTAAAGCGAAAATTTTATTTTAACCTTGTAAACCTAAATCAAGAATATTATATTAACCTTGTGTTTCTAAAGCAAAATGGCCGATATAACATTGTATACCTAAAATTGGAGTTTTTGCAATGAAGCGAATTATTGAAAAAAAGATGCTTGAATGGGTGAATTCCAAACGCCGAAAACCGCTGATTATTCGAGGTGCACGGCAAGTAGGAAAGACCTGGCTTGTTGAAAACTGCCTTGCTGATTCGTTTGAGCACTTTATCAGAATTGATTTGGAAAAGCAGACTCAACTCCATGCCGCTTTCAGCGGCGAGCTTTCGCCTCTTCGAATCATTGATGAACTGGAGAGCTATGTCGGACGCATCATTCCTGGAAAAATGCTGTTATTTATTGATGAGATCCAGGCCTGTCCGCGAGCGATTACCGCATTGCGTTATTTCTATGAGGAAATGCCCCAGCTTCATGTTGTCGCCGCCGGTTCCATGTTGGAATTTGCATTTGGAGAGATTTCAGTTCCGGTCGGACGAGTTCAATATCTGCATATCTCGCCCATGACATTTTATGAGTATTTATTAGCAATGAACAAAGAGGTCTTAGCGGAAAAACTCCTAAAGCACCCGCGGGAGCATTCCGAGGTGGTTGGCAGGGCCATTAATGAACAACTGAAGAACTATATTTTCGTCGGCGGTATGCCGGAGGCAGTTAAGGCCTATCGCGATACACATTCAAAGCTTGAAGCATACGAAATTCATTCTGAAATCCTTGAATCCTACCGGGAAGATTTTTCTCAATATTGCCCACATCTCAACCCGGCTTTCCTGGACGGTGTTTTTGAAGGGGCTTCAAAGGCAATCGGTCAACAGGTTAAGTACACCAAGCTGTACAGCGAGGCAAGCGGCGTCACCAATCGTAAGGCATTTGATTTGCTATGCCGGACAAAATTGCTTCATAGGATTCAATCGTGCGACCCGTCGGGATTGCCTTTAGGGGCTTCGTGTGGAAAAAAGTTTAAAACATGTATGTTGGATATAGGGCTGCTGGGGCGGCTTAGTAATATGGATGTTGCGGCGGAATGGAATCAGGAAAATCTGCTCGCGATATATCGTGGCCGACTGGCTGAACAATTCGTGGCTCAGGAGCTGCTTGCCTGGCACAGCAGAAAGCTATATTACTGGTCGCGAAATGCCAAAAATTCAAATGCTGAAGTGGATTATTTAATAGTTCACAAGGGCAGTATCTATCCCATCGAGGTCAAAAGCGGCCCGGCGGGCCGGCTCAAGAGTCTGCATATGTGTCTGGGAAAATACCCCAATTGCCCGCAGGGATGGGTACTTCAGGACGGCCCGTATCGCGAACTACCTGAACAAAAACTCATCTTCTGGCCGCTCTACGCAACACCGCAACTTGGCAACCGCGAGCAGTTGCTGCTGTAGTTGGAGAATTGCTCACGGCCAAGCCATGTCCCGAGCGAAGCTGAGGGAACAGATTGACTGTGCCACCCTCAGAGGAAATTTTATCATCAATTGGCAATCCAAATCACCCCGGCCACCGGGCGTTGCGTTTCCTATTCCCCTTTCGTCACTTGCTTATACCTCACTGCTACAAAGATCCCAGCGCAAAGGAGAAAAGAAAATCCAAGGGGTAGAATCAAAATCACCATGGAGATTACATCCGGCGGGGTGACAATCGCAGCGATTATAGCACACGCACCGAATCCGTAGGCCAATAGTCCGCCGAGCATGGCCTTTTTCATCGGCGGTGGGGCTAGATAGGCCGTTAATAAATGCACAGCGGTTGAACATACAACTGCCAACGCCACCAGAACCACTTCAATCCATCCAATCAAGCCAATCGCCATAATTGCGCCCTTTCTTAAAAACGGTCTATTCTTCTTCGAGCAATCCCTTAGCGACGAGGACTTTTTGTTTGATTTCCTCGACTAATTCGGGGTTGTCCTTGAAAAACTGCTTGGCGTTTTCGCGGCCCTGGCCGAGTTTGACCTGGCCGTAATTAAACCACGCCCCGCTCTTGTTGACAATATCGTTCTCCACGGCCAGATCCAGCAGGTCGCCGACATAGCTGATGCCGCTGTCGAACATAATATCGAACTCGGCCTTCTTAAACGGAGCGGCGACTTTATTCTTGACGATGCGCGTCCGCACACGGTTACCAATGGCCTCATCGGCACTGCTCTTGATGGTTTGAATACGCCGCACATCCAAACGCACCGAGCTGTAAAACTTCAGCGCGTTACCGCCGGAGGTGGTTTCCGGATTGCCGAACATCACGCCAATCTTCATACGAATCTGGTTGATGAAGATGAGCGAGGTCTTGCTCTTGCTGATGACGCCGGTCAGTTTTCGCAGGGCCTGGCTCATCAGACGCGCCTGCAGCCCTACATGCGACTGGCCCATCTCGCCCTGCAATTCCGCCGCGGGAACCAATGCGGCCACCGAATCGATCACGATAATATCGACCGCGTTGGACCTGACCAGCATCTCGGCGATTTCCAGCGCCTGTTCGCCGGTATCCGGCTGGCTGATCAGCAGATTATTCACATCCACGCCCAGCTTCTTGGCCCAGGTCGGGTCGAGCGCGTGTTCGGCGTCGATGAATGCCGCCACACCGCCAAGCTTTTGAGCATTTGCCACCACATGCAGCGCCAGCGTTGTTTTGCCGGATGATTCAGGGCCGTAGAACTCCACCACACGCCCGCGCGGAATCCCTGACCCGCCGAGGGCGATATCCAATGACAGGGCGCCGGTGGAAATACCATCGATCTTGCGGTGCTGCGACTCGTCCATTTTCATGATCGAACCGGCGCCGTATTGTTTTTCGATCTGGGCAATCGCCCGATCCAGTGCATCACCCTTCGGGGCACTGGTTGCTTTCTTTGCAGTTGTTTTTTTCGCTGTCGTTCTCTTTGCTTTGGCCATATTTGTTTCCTCGTCAATCGCTAATTTGTCATCCGTAACTTATGTTATTTTCCTGAACCACCAATAGATTAGTGTCCATTCGTGGTTCCTCACCGTTATTTCAAAGGTGCTGTACACACAGCACCGTACTGCGGCCCGTCCGCTGTGAGGCGGCTTTCATATAGTACCGCTTCTTTCACCCATACGGAACCGAAAACTTCATCGCCGCGGGTTTCAATCGCCTGGGCCAGTTTTTTGCCGGCAGAAGCGCTTTTAATCCTGCACAGTGTCAAATGCCCGGCAAAAGCGCGGTCTTCTTTTTTCCAGCCGATCGTTTCAAACCCGCTTTCCAGTTCGGCCTGCAGTTTCACCAGTGCTGGACACGGTTCGACCCCGGCCCACAGTACACGGGCCGGTTGCCCAAAAACGCCTAATCCCCGTATGTGCATATCAAAGCTGTCAAAGCGGCCCACTGTTCGCGTGAGTACATCACAGACCTGTGTAACCGCACTGTCCCGCACCTCGCCGAGAAACTTCAGTGTCAGGTGAACCTGTTTGGGCCGCACCCATTTAATACCGTGCCCCGATCCGGGCAGGTCACGCTTCAACTGCTGTTGAATAAGCCCGATCTTTTCCTGTATTTGCGGCGCGATATCAATTGCAGCAAACAACCGCATAGTCAGCTCCTCAAGCCTAAAACCTCATGCCTCAAGTCTATATTAAAATTGCGTTACTCTGCGAAGTTGGTCAAACCGCTCGTCGATCATCTCACGCGTCGCTGTTTTAATTCCGTGAATCGAAAAATCTCCGATCGTGAATGATGACATCACTGTTCCATAAACGATTGCGTTGCGAAGCGAGATAACATCGACGGTTCCCGATTCCGCCAGATGGCCCATCATTCCGCCGGCAAACGAATCGCCCGCGCCGGTCGGGTCAATGACCACCGCCGCCGGATAAGCCGGCAGCAGAAACGCGTCGCCTGCGGCGCTGTACATCATGGATCCATGCTCGCCTTTTTTAATAACGACAAACCGCGGCCCCATATCCAGAATGCTTTTCGCCGCCGTGACCAGATTATGCTGCTCGGTCAACAGTTTGGCCTCGCCGTCATTGAGGACCAGCAGGTCGATCCGGGATAATAATTCTTTTAAGTCTGCCGTGGCGGTTTCGATCCAGAGATTCATCGTGTCGGCAGCGACAAATGACGGGGCGGTTAACTGGTCCAGCAATTTCATCTGCAATGACGGGGCGGTATTGGCCAGAAAAACGTATTTGCTGTCACGGAACGTCTTCGGTACAGCGGGCGGCTCTTCGGCCAGCACATTCAGCTGGACGGCATCCGTGCGGGCCTCGTTCATGTCACCTTCATAAGAGCCGTGCCAGCGGAAGGTCTTGCTTCCCGGTCGAACCTCCAGTCCTTCCAGGTCAACCGTTTTATCACTGAACAACTCAGCCAGGTCAAACGGGCAATCGTCGCCGACGACACCGACAAATTTTACATCTGCAAAAAAACTGCCAGCCAATGAAAAGTACACTGCCGAGCCGCCAATGCAGTCCCGGTTGAGTCCATATGGAGTCTGAACGGTGTCAATGCCTACGGAGCCGGTTACTAATAATGACATACTTCTCCCTATTCCTTTCCCTGTTGAAATTTTGTTATCGTGTTCTCAATCCGCTTGAGAACCGTGTCCATTCCCAGCATATCCACCGCGTCAAAAATCGGCGGGCTGATCGTATTACCGCAGATCGCCACCCGCAGCGGCTGGGCGATCTTGCCGAGGCCAACCTGTTTTTCTTCCGCCAGCCCTCGCAGCAGAGTTTCAATTGCTTCCGGCGTCAGATCCTGCAAGGTCGCCAGCGCTTTGCCAACGGCTTTGAGCATCGCCAGTCCGTCGCCTTTGAGCAGGACTTTTTTGACCGCCTTGGCATCGTATTCGATCGCATCGTCAGCGAGGAACGCAAAGCGGGTCTTCTGCTCGATCTGCTTCAGTGTCCGCGCGCCTTCGTTGATGCGGATGATCCGCTCCAGCAGGGTATCGTCGGCGGTGGCGACCGGCGAATCGTTTTCTTCCAGGTAGGCCCGAAAATGCATCACCATCGTTTCCGAAGGCACCAACTTAATATGTTCGGTATTGAACGACATCAGTTTTTGCCGGTCGAACAGGCTGTTGCTTTTGTTGACGCGCGACAAATCAAACGCGGCGGTCAGTTCTTCGCGGTTCATGATCTCCCGTCCGTCTCC
>JBDLJN010000169.1:0-5282 GCA_039714335.1 Planctomycetota bacterium | reverse complement strand
AAGCCCAATATCCTTTTTATCGCTATCGATGACATGAATGATTGGGTGGGCTTCCTTGGAGGACATAAACAAGCCAAGACACCTAACATGGACCGGCTTGCTGAAAAAGGTGTAAACTTTAGAAACGCACATTGCCCGGCACCCGCATGTTCGCCGTGCAGGAATGCTTTGCTGTTCGGTGTCCAACCGTTTAATTCGGGGTTGTACCCGTTCTATGACAATGAAAAGGTAGATGTTGAAGTCATCGATAAGTATACAACATTGCCCCAGTTATTCAAAGAAAGCGGTTATAATACATATGGGTCGGGCAAGATCCATCATGGCAGGGAATGGACATATCATAAGAACGGCGGCCAATTAGAGTGGACCGAGAACAACCAAAAGACGCTCGACTCGTTGCCTAATTTGGTATATGACAAAGAGGCCGGTTATGTCCTTGGAAAGAGTCGAAAGATGGCGTTTTGCCCGACGAAGCCTCCCCTGGACGACCATCCTGATTATGCAACGGCAAAATTCGGCATTGATGTTCTCAAGCGTGAGCATGATAAGCCGTTCTTCCTTGGGCTGGGATTTGTGAAGCCGCATCTTCCGTTTGTTTGTCCAAGGGAATATTTCGATCTTCATGCGGGGCCGATCAGCCCGCCCGCAATCAAGTCTGATGATCTGAGTGATGTTCCCTGGCCGGGCAGAGGGAATGCACAATTGAAAGACGATCTTCGCTATCGAAAGGATAAGGCCTGGGAGAAGGTTCGCAGGTCGTATCTTGCATGTATTTCGTGGACGGATGCGAATGTCGGGCGGGTGCTGGATGAATTGGAAAAGAGCCCGTGGAAAGACAATACGATCGTTGTGCTGTGGTCGGATCATGGGTACCACTTGGGGGAAAAACGCAGCTTCAGGAAATTTTCGCTTTGGGAAGAGGCAACAAGGGTTCCGTTCATTATATGGGACAGCCGGGAGACATTAAAGACGGGCAGAAAATGTGATGAGCCCGTTTCGCTGATCGATATATACTCAACATTGACGGAGATGGCCGGACTGAAGGCGCCCGACTATCTCGATGGTGAAAGTCTTGTGCCGTGGCTTGAAGAGCCTGATAAGCAGCGGAAGAGTCCCGCGATAACGACATGGGGACGCGGCAACTATACCATTCGCTCCAAAGACTGGCGGTATATTCGTTACTTTGATGGGTCGGAAGAGCTTTACCATAGCAAGGAAGATGTACAGGAATGGAACAATCTTGCGGATGATCCAAAATGTGCGAAAAAGAAAGAGGAGTTGAGAAAGTCACTGCCGAAAAAAGAAGCTCCGCTTGTTTATTCGGGAAAGGCTTTACACAACGTCGTTGATGCTGACAAGCCCGATCTTAAAGGGGCAAAAAAGAAATGGAACAGTGTTAATGCGAAGATCAATCCAAAGCTGGATTAAACACAGTCTTCAGTTTATGGGAAATGTCAATTTACAGCAGTAAGAGGAGATTCAGAATGATGTACAGAAAAACAATTTTAGGTTTAATGATGATAGCGGGAATCGCCGTTGTCGCCGCGCCATCGGCCGCCGCAACAGCCAACAAACCCAATCTGGTCGTCATACTGGCCGACGATCTGGGATATCAGGATGTGGGCTTTAACGGATGCAAAGATATTCCAACGCCTCATATTGATTCGGTCGCCGCCAACGGAATCAAGTTTACCAGTGCCTATGTGACATACTCGGTCTGTGCTCCGAGCCGCGCCGGCTTTATGACCGGACGCTATCCGCAGCGGTATGGTTTTGAACGCAACCCGAAACACCTGCCGGACGACAATACCGCAGGGCTTGCACTCGGTGAAACAACCCTTGCCGACTCACTGGGCAAGATCGGATACAAATCAGCGATGATCGGGAAATGGCATCTTGGCACCCATCCGGATCTGCATCCTGTGAACCGGGGATTTGATGAATGCTACAATACACCGGGCCGGTATTTCGCCAACTCCTATGCTGTGAATACCCGCCCCGGCAAAAAACCGCAGACATGCGATAAATATCGAACGGACGCCTGCAGTGATGAAGCCGTCAGCTTTATTGAACGCCATAAGGATGAAAGCTTTTTCCTGTTTCTGGCATACGATGCCCCTCATATGCCGCTTCAGGCCACCGAGAAATACCTGTCGCGGTTTCCGGAGATTAAGAATGAAAAGCGAAAGACCTATGCCGCGATGGTCAGTGCGGTGGACGACGGTGTCGGGCGGGTGCTTGAGGCGCTGCGAAAATTGAAGCTTGAGGACAATACGCTGGTCATCTTCTTCTCGGACAACGGCGGGCCGGAACATAAGAACGCCTCCAACAACGGCCCTCTCCGCGGCGGCAAAAGCGATGCCACCGAAGGCGGTTTCCGGGTACCGTTCGCCCTGCAGTGGAAGGGGACCCTGTCTGCCGGAGTCTATGACCAGCCGATCTCATCGATGGATATCTTTGCGACCATGTCGGCCCTTTCGCACTCTCCGACCGACCCAAACCACCCCTTGGACGGCGTCAACCTGATGCCGTACCTGACCGGCAGGGAAAAGGGTGCCCCTCATGAGGCGATTTATCTAAGAAAGTTCGACCAGGGCAGATTCGCCGTGCGCAAAGGCGACTACAAACTGCTCATCAACGGAAAAGGGCTCGACGCCAACCTGTATAATCTCACAGAAGACATCGGCGAGAAGACCGACCTCGCCTCGCAATATCCCGAGCGGTTGGACGAACTCGAAAAACTCCGCGCGGCATGGGCGTCGCAGTTGATCGAACCGGTCTTTGAAGGGTCGTATATCAGTCGGAAAAAAAAGTAGAGAGAATTTAAGTGTCAGGGGTCAAAAATCCTCTGCCTTCCCGTTCCAATAATTCCCGAGTATCCGAATCCATTTCGGCGCAAATTTTTGAAAAAATGACACAATCGTTTTTTTCCAGAGCTGATTTTTTGGGTAAATTATCAATATTAAGAAATAAATCGCGTTTTCTAGCCGTCTTAAAAGGAGGTTGAAAAATAGCGGTATTGCCCATATAATTAACGCTTTCGAAAATGTTTAAGCATCCATACACCCTGTGAGGTGTTATAGAGCGGGTGGGGCGGTTGAATTGCGGATTAAAATTTTGAAAGGCATGGTCTATGAAGAAAGCATTTGTATTTTCACTTCTGATGTTGCTGGCGTCGGTTTCAGGTGCGGTTTCCGTTGAGGACGCTCACCCCAATGTCATTCTCATGATGGCGGATGATCTGGGTTGGGCAGACGTGGGATTCAACGGGGGTAAAATAATCAAGACGCCGGAACTCGACAAAATGGCGGCCGGCGGAATGGTCTTTGAGCGATTTTACGCTGCCGCTCCGGTGTGCAGTCCGACACGAGGGTCGATGTTGACCGGAAGACACCCATATCGGTTAGATATTCCATTTGCCAATACGGGGCATTTGAAGCCGCAGGAACTGACTCTGGCCGAGATGCTGCGGGAAAAAGGATATCGGACAGGGCATTTCGGCAAATGGCACTTGGGAACGTTGACAAAGACCGAGAAGGATGCGAACCGCGGGGGCCCCGGGGGCGCGCAACATTTCTCGCCGCCACAGGACAATGGCTTCGACGTGTGTTTATCGACCGAATCCAAGGTACCGACCTGGGACCCGATGTGGATTCCGAAAGAACAGAAATCAAAGCAAACATGGGGTGCGATGAAGGATCCCGAAAAGGAAGGCAGCCTGTACGGGACTTACTACTGGAATGAGAAGGGCGAAAAGGTCACGGATAACCTTCGCGGTGATGATTCGCGGGTAATCGTGGATCGAGTGGAACCCTTCATCCGCAAGGCCGCCGAAGACAAGAAGCCGTTTTTTGCAGTGGTATGGTTTCACACGCCTCACCTTCCGGTTGTTGCGGGACCGAAGCACTACGCGATGTACCCCGAGGCGAGAAACGAGCATTATCGGAATTACTACGGATGTGTGACCGCCATGGATGACCAGGTCGGAAGGATACGGAAGACGCTTCAGGAGTTGGGCATGGCGGAGAACACCCTGTTGGCCTTCTGTTCGGACAACGGTCCGGAAGGAAAAGGGACCGGCCCGGGCAGCGCCAAGCCGTTTCGCGGAAGAAAACGAAGCTTGCTGGAAGGGGGTGTCCGCGTGCCGGGCGTCATCGAGTGGCCGGCAAGGATTAAAGCGGGGTCACGGACCCAAATGGCGGTCGTGACAAGCGACTTTGTGCCCACGGTGGCCGAAGTCGTCGGTGCCGAGATGACCGTGCCGCCGGTTGACGGAATAAATATTCTCCCGGTTTTCGCCGGTAAGATGAAAGAGCGCCCAAAGCCGATCGGGTTTGCCAGCAGGGGCCAGGCGGCGTGGCATGACGGCCGGTACAAACTTTTCCGCAGCGGCGGGTCGAAACCCTGGTCACTTTACGATTTGGACGCCGATCCAACCGAATCCAAAGACCTCGCTGCTGAAATGCCTGAGCGCGTGAAGGCCATGGCCGGGGATTTTGAGAAGTGGATGCAGTCATGCATGAGCAGCAGATCCGGAGCCGACTACACCGAAATAAGGAAACCATGATTAAAAACACTCCAATCCCACCTTTCTCCCTCCCCCGTTGGAGCCGCCTCGCGGCCGGCAGGGGATTCCAGTTCGAGTTTCGGACCCCCCCTTCCGAAGGTGCGAAGGCGCAGCCTGTCGTTGACAAAGTTACGCTGGAGTTCGAGTATGCTTCCAGCCATCCCCCATTGACCAAACCGAATCCATAGGAGATCCCAAAATGAAACCAACCACCGCCCTCATCGCAACATTCCTCGCAGGAATTTCCCTGCTGTGCAACGCCGAACTGAAGTCCGGCGATGCCGGAAAAAAATTCAAAACCGACTTTGCCGATGCGCTCGAGCTCAAGGGTCTGGCGATTCAAGAGGATGGTTACCATATATGGGGATCCTCGCCTGTCATCAGCGATGATGGTAAGATACATATCTTTTGTTCGCGCTGGAGCAAAACAAAACCCGACGGCTCCCCTCTTGCCTTTGATTTCGGCTGGCGCTCACCCGCCGCCGAGATTGCCCACTACGTGGGGGACAACCCCGAGGGGCCGTTCAAGTTCTCGGAGATCGTCATGCAGGGCAGCGGCAAGCCCACTTGGGACCGCCGGGGCATCTGTAACTCCACCGTCAGGAAAGTGGGCGACACCTATGCCATTTTCTACATCGCAAACGCCGCCAGCGGCTACGGGAGAGGTGGTGTCGGTTCCCAGCGGATCGGCCTGATCACCTCCAAATCCCCCTAC
>JBDLJN010000168.1:0-5485 GCA_039714335.1 Planctomycetota bacterium | reverse complement strand
GCCGCAGGAATTTGAACCGGACCTGGCAGGCGACTTGAAATTGGTGGATATTGAAGATGCTGACATTGCCGAGGTGACGATCAGTAATGCGCTGATCAAGTACTACAAGAAAAACTTATCCGGCTATTGTAACGAACTGAAGAGTTTTTGCACCCGACACGGAGCAAGCTATGTACTCGCCAAATCTTCTGATTCGGTGGAACTGTTGGCCCTGAATTATCTCAGACGGATAAGGTTGTTAAGGTAAGGGACACAAAATGAACTGGTTAAGCCCATTAACAGCATTGTATGCAGGTGCAATAACGGTGCCTTTGTTTTTGCTGTTATATTTTCTAAAACTTAAGCGGCAGGAAAAAGCTGTACCCTGCACGCTTCTCTGGAAGCGGGCCGTGCAGGACTTGCAGGTGAACGCGCCATTCCAACGGTTGCGGCGTAATATTTTGCTGTTGATCCAATTTTTGGCATTGCTGGCCATTCTGGCCGCACTGGCAGGCCCGATTTTGTCATTGCATTCGCTGAAAACAGAACGATATGTATTGTTAATCGACAACTCGGCAAGCATGAATGCCACAGATGTCGAGCCAAGCCGATTGGAACAGGCGAAAGAACAGGCAGCGATTTTTGTTTCTTCGCTGACGGAAGGTTCATTTTTCAATCTCAAACGCCGCCCGCCGCAGGTAATGGTCATTACGATCAACGACACCGCCAAAGTGGTCTGCAACTTTACCTCCAATAAAGAGCAGTTGACCAATTCCATTGAACAGATAAAGCCAAGCGATGGCGGAACGAATCTGGGTCAGGGCCTTGCGTTGGCAAGGGCCTACTGTCAAACCCCCGACCCTGAAACCAATAACCGCACCGCTGAGCAGGCGGCAAAGCTGCTGCTTTTCAGCGATGGCGGCATCCGTGACACACAGAATCTCAAAATCGCAGAAAACGAGATGGCCTATCATGTCGTCGGCACCGCTTCGGATAATGTTGCGATTACATCAATGAAGGCAAGGCGGTCGTTCGAAAATGCCGAGCAGGTGAATGTTTTTGCGATGCTGACAAATTATAATGAGTCCGCCGTGAACACTGAGCTGGAACTGAGTATCAATGGCAACTTAAAGACAGTGAAGGCGGTAACCATTCCGGGCAAAACTGTCGATCCGATTACGAAGAAGGATAAGTACGGACACATCAGCGTCGATTTTGACATCTCCTCACTGGAAGACGGGATTATCCAACTGCACCAGACACGAAAGGATGCCTTGGGGGTTGACGATATTGCCTGGTCGGTTATTTCAGCTCCCCGGGATGTCAAAGCGTTACTGGTCACCGGCGGCAACCGGGTGCTTGAGTCCGCCCTTCAGGCCTGTCGCCAGGTCAAACTGTTTCAATGCAGTCCCCAGGAGTTTTCACAAATGGATACCGAGGCGATGGGACTGACGAATCCCTACGATATCATTATTCTGGATCAACACGACGGCAAAGAGGTCCCGGGGGGTTGCTATTTGATCTTCGGAAAAGCACCCGCAGGAATCGGTGTTGAAACTCCCGGAGAAGACAAGAACCAAATCATCGTTGATTATCGCGCTAAACATCCTGTGCTTAACTATGTCAATATGGATAATTTATTTGTCGGCACATATTACAAAATGAATCTGCCGCGAGATGCGGAAGTGCTGGCTGAGTTCGACCAGACACCGGCAATCGGACTTCTTCAAAAGACCAAGAGTACCTTTATTCTGGTCGGATTTGATGCAATGGAGAGCAACTGGCCATTTGAGCCCGGATTTGTCATGTTTATTTATAACTCAATCGCCTACCTGGCGGAAAAGGCCGGACTTGTTGAAAAATCGGAATTAAGCGCCGCCGAACCAATGATCCTGGAAGGATTTCGGGCAGGTACAGAGGCCGTGTTTAGCGGCCCCGGCTATAAAAATGAAGAAATTAGTGTAACAGAAAGCGGCAAATTGCGTCTTCCTATAATGGAACGAGTTGGTTTATACCACCTCGAAATGTCCGATTCGCCCCCCCGTGTATTCGCGGTGAATCTGCTGAACACGGAAGAAAGCGATATTCGCCCGCAATCGCAACTGGCAGTTGCCGGACAGGATATCAAGGCCAGTGAAGTCCAGATCAAGCGGTTTAATCTGCCGATCTGGCCTTATATTGTCGCCGTAGTTCTATTGCTGGTTTGTGTAGAGTGGTTTGTGTATAATTCTAAAATTCGAATATAACGTGTTTTTCGGAGGAAAAATGACCAGGAAAGTAATTCTATTGACGCTGGCACTTGTGTTGTGCTGCGGCGTCGGATTCTGTGAGGATGTGTTTAATGTTGATTGTTTCTTTGGGTGGGACGGTTGCTACCGACCCATGCAGTGGACCACCGTCAATGTCGGCATCGCCAGCACACTTACCAAACCCTTTCAGGGAGTTCTTTCTGTTTCCGCACAACAGGACGGCCTGAACAATCTGATCATCAATCATGAGTTCGTGCTGACGCCCAATATGCGATTGAACATTCCCTTGGTAACAAAATTTGCTTACGCGGCCGATAAGTGCCTGGTCCGCATTACAACGCCAAAGGGAAAAACGGTTTGGTCAAAGTCTTACAATCTCTGGGATTATTCCCAAAACAAAGGCGTACTGCATTCTCTCAGTGAAAGTGATCTTTTGGTGGGTCTTGTCGGGCAGCGAAAGTTTGGCATTCTAAAACTGGAACAGGAAGCGGCCTGTAAATACGGCCGTTCTGTCGGCAAGGTCTATCTCAAAGACAAACTCCCCAGCCAATTGCCCTGGGATTGGACGGGATATTGCGGACTTGACATCCTGGTGCTTTATGACACCGACATGAGTCAGTGCAATACGAGTCAACTGAAAGCGATTGAGCAATGGGTCCGTAACGGCGGCAAGGTTTTGATGATCCTGTCGTCGCATCCACTGTCATATGAAAATCCGCTGGCGTCCTGTCTGCCGTTTGAAATACTGGATTCCGGGCAATATTCAATTCCAACCGGAACGGCAGCGACGCTTAAACTGGGTGGCACTGCGTCTTCGGAGGTTGTCGCATGGCCTGTCCGGACGAATGACTCAAAGCTATGCGATTTTATAACAATCGAGCAGGACACTGCTGTTTTGGGGGTCGGGTATTGCGGATTCGGCCGCATCGGTCTTCTTTCATTTGATCCGGCAACACTGCCAAATGCGGCAAATCATCAGTCATCGCAATTCTGGATTCATTTGCTTTCGTCAGTCCTTATGGATCCGGTCATCAAAGACCAGCAATCCGAGTTGCCCGATATGTCTGGAAATAAGTCTCAAAGATATAATCAGTTTCAATATAATCTGCAGCAGATTCAAACAATGTCCGTCCGGGATATTATTCCGAATATGAACGCTGAAGAAGAGGAGAACTTCAACAATTATTCACATCGTTATGGCATCGGCCTTGAGCAGGCAGGCAGTAATGCCGTGATGGAGTACTTGCTGAATATTCCGCAAATGCGGCCTTTGAGCATCTGGTGGGTTATCCTGTTGCTGATACTGCTGGCGGTACTGCTGGGGCCAGTGGACTACATTGTTTTGAAGAAACTGGACAGGCAGCCGCTAACATGGCTGACCTGCAGCTTTTGGATTGTCGTTTTCACGGTCGGGGCCTATTACGGCGTGCAGGCACTGCGAAGCGGTGAACTCCAGTATCGCTCTGTAACCGTTACCGACGCCATTGCGGCCGATGATTCAACGTGGTCGGCAACTCACGCAGGTCTGTTTGCTCCCAAAAGCGACAAATACCAATTGGATAAATTCGATGGTAAACAGTGGTGGTCGGCAATTTCGCCTGAGCAGAGGGAAATTTATTCTTATCGAGGGGGACAAAACGCATCGCGGAACGTTTTCTGCATGCAGTATGACGGGGCAAATATTCCTTATGCGCTGCCGGTGAATATCTGGACAATGCAGTGTTTGTTATGCGAAGAGCCCGTTGAACGTTCTCCCATTCGAGCAACGGTAAAAAGGCAGCAGAATGAAATCGTTGCCGAAATTTCGAATCTGTCAGGTGAACCTCTGGAAAAAGGGTATATTGTGTTTGCGGATAGCCGTATTTTTGAATTTGGGAGTCTTGATCCAATTGCAACGAAGACCTTTAAGGGCGCACTTAAGGTAAAGCAGGTTTGGAGTAACAACAATAACAATCGCCATTATGGAACAATAAAAATTGACAATCCGATACTCAACACGGAAGAGGCCTATATTGCAAAAGGGAGTTTGGGCAGAACAAAAGCCCTTGGCGCAATGATTGAACGGGGAGCCGCGGTGGTCTGTGTCGAGATGAATACGCGGGAGCCGACAATCCAGATCAAAGATAAAAAATGTGAATATACGAATCGTAAACTATACCGACTGATGGTATTTCCGGAAGAATTGTAAGGGGTAACAAATATGATAGAAACAATCAATCTGACAAAATGTTATGGTGATCTTCAGGCGTTGGTGAATCTGAATCTCAAAATCGGGGAGGGAGATATTTTTGGTTTCATCGGGCCCAACGGGGCCGGCAAGACAACGACCATGAGGATATTGGCAACGCTGCTGGAACCGACCGCGGGCCAGGCGTTTATTGACGGAAAAAACGTCCTGAGTCAGGGCAAAGAGGTCCGACGGGCCGTTGGCTACATGCCGGACTTTATGGGGGTCTATGACGACTTAAAGGTCTTTGAATACCTGGAGTTTTTTGCGGCCGCATTTGATATCCCGTCCAGGCAGCGAAAATCCATTGTCGAAGGCGTTCTTGAACTGACAGATCTTGAGAGCAAAAAGGCCGCCGCCGTTGACAGTCTTTCCAGGGGGATGCAGCAGCGGCTCGGGCTGGCCAGAGTCCTGATCCACGATCCGAAAGTGCTGATCCTGGATGAGCCGGCCAGTGGGCTTGATCCCCGGGCACGTATCGAAATACGCGAATTACTGCGTGAATTGAAAAAGATGGGAAAGACCATCATGATTTCCAGTCATATTCTCAGCGAACTCGAGGAAATATGCGACTATGTGGGAATTATTGAACATGGAAAACTGGTGTTCAACGGAACGCTGGAGCAGATCTGGGAAAAACTCGGCACACATTCCAAAGTGCGCGTTACGGTTTCCCACGAGCACAAAGAAAGAGCCGTTGAATTGCTGAACAGCATCCCTGAAATTGAGCAGGTTACAGCACATAAATCATATCTGCTCGTAAATTTCACCGATGGTCAGGCAGCCGGCAATATTGTCGCTAAAACATTGGTGCATGGTAATGTTGACATTGTATCGATCGAACCCGAGAAATTGAAGCTGGACGACGCATTCCTGCAGCTGACCAAGGGAATGGTTCATTGATCGGGACGAGATATTTATGAAACACGCCCTTGCGACAACATTTTGGAAGGCAGCCACCCTGTCGTGGCTGACCGGCCCGATTTTTGACAAAGAACTGCGGATATCCAGCAGACGCAAACGCAATTAT
>JBDLJN010000167.1:0-5548 GCA_039714335.1 Planctomycetota bacterium | reverse complement strand
TTAAGGAAATTGTCATGGCTCAGGAACTCATTATTAGCATCAGCGGGATGCGGGGGTTGGTAGGAGACAATCTTTTTCCAGAAACCGCGGCCGCATACAGTTCCGCGTTCGGATCTTTTCTGAAACAACGCCATTCAGACAAAAAACTCTCCGTCGCAGTTGGCCGGGATTCACGTCCTTCCGGACCGATGATTAGTTCGGCGGTTGCATCCGGCCTGTCTGCGGTTGGCATTGATGTTGTTGAGTTGGGGATTTGTTCGACGCCCGCTGTTGGCGTTATGCTTCGTCATCTCAATTGCGATGGAGGCATTGTAATTACAGCCAGTCATAATCCGATCCCTTATAACGGCATTAAGCTATTGCTTGAAAACGGCATTGCCCCGCCAAAGGATATGGCTGAGCAAATTATTCAAATGTACCATCAAAAGCAATTTTCCTTCATCGATTCACTCAATTGTGGCCGGATCGGCGCAAACGACCAAGCCAATCAGGTGCATCTGGATAAAGTGCTGGCGATTATTGACAAAGACATAATTGCTTCAAAACGCTTCAAAGTTGTTTTAGACAGCGTCAATGGCGCTGGCGGGCCAGAAGCGGTGATGCTGCTGGAAGCGTTGGGATGTGACGTTGTTTGTATGAATACGGAACCGACCGGTATATTCGCTCATACACCTGAACCGACAGCGGAAAACTTGACTTCGCTTTGCCAAAAGGCTTCCGAAAGCGGGGCGGAGATTGGTTTTGCACAGGATCCGGATGCGGATCGTCTGGCAATTGTTGATGAACAGGGCAATTATATCGGAGAGGAATTTACATTGGCATTCGCCTCAAACTATGTTTTCTCTAAATTGCCGGGGACTGCGGCAGTCAACCTTTCAACTTCCCGTATGATTGATGACATTGCAAAGCAAGCCGGTTGTACGGTATATCGTACTCCTGTCGGCGAGGCCAATGTGGCCAATGCTATGGTTGAATATGGTTGCGTTATTGGCGGCGAAGGCAACGGGGGAGTTATTGACTTGCGAGTTGGACCGATTCGAGACAGTCTGGTGGGCATGGCCTTGGTGCTTGGTCTGTTAACGGAGTCGGGCAAGACAGTTTCACAACTTGCTGCTGAACTTGGCGGCTATGCAATATATAAAAGTAAATATCCTGCAGACAAGCATCAGGCCGTTGCGATTATTGAAAAAGCAAAATGCGTCTTTACAGATGCGGTGGTTAATACCAGTGATGGCTGTCGATTTGACCTGCCGGACGGCTGGATTCATATCCGTTCCAGCAATACCGAACCGATTATGCGAATTATTGTGGAGACCAAAGACGCCGAAACCGCGCATTCTTATATGGAACAAATAGAGGCGATTCGGACACACGTTCTCGGATCATGAAAAAAACGGCTCAATCACAAAGCAAGGATATTCAAAAAATCACCTATGTTGGCATGGGAGTTAATGTAGGTCTGGCGATATTGAAGGTTGTTTTTGGGACGCTGGTTAATTCCGTCGCACTGTTAGCCGATGGTATTCATTCATTATCTGACTTGGCGACCGACATTGCTGTGCTGGTGGGAATCCATTTTGGCTCAAAGGAACCGGACCATGAACACCCCTACGGTCATGGCCGAATCGAAACCTTCTCCGCGGCATTTGTGGCGCTGGTTTTGGTACTCATCGGTGGCGGAATGATCTTCAAAGCAAGTATGGGGATCGCCCGGATGCCTGATGATGTTCAGCAGTATTCCAGCCTGTTCGGTATGGTGGTGATTTGGATTTCATTGATTTCGGTCGTCGCGAAGGAACTGATTTACCGCTGGACCCGTAATATTGCCGTCAGAACACATAGTGCGGCCCTTTACGCCAATGCCTGGCACCATCGTTCTGATGCGCTCAGTTCGATTGCTGTTTTGATAGGAGCCGTTGCCGTCCTGTTTGGATACCCTCACGGGGACCGAATTGCGGCTATTGCCGTCGGATTGATGATTATTTTGGTGGGGGTAAAGGTCGTTAACGGTTGCCTGAACGAGTTGACAGAGCGTTCCGTTGACAGAAAGACGGTTGAGCGGATTGAGAAGATCATTGCTTCTGAAAAGCAAATCTTAGATTGGCATAAGCTGCGCACCCGCAGTTTAGGACGTGAGGTGTTTGTTGATTTGCACGTTCTTGTTAATCCCGATCTTACTGTCACTGAGGCACACGAGATTGCCGATTGCCTGGAGTGTTCATTGCATGAGCAGATCAGCCGGCCGATTAACGTGATGGTGCATGTCGAGCCAAAACTATACTGAAAGCTGTGTCACATCAGACGTGGACGAAGGACACCTCTAAAATTTTAACGGTCTATGTCAGCAAACCGTAGTCTTTCAATGCCTTGCGGAGAGTTTCCACTTTGTCTTCTTCCAGTTCCGTCATCGGCAGTCGCATTTCGTCGGAGGCCATGTTCAGCATGGCCATCGCCGCTTTAATCGGAATAGGATTGGTCGCCAGCGACAGCAGACTTTTTGACAGTGTGAACAGTTTTCTGTGCCATTTGCGTGCGGAAACTAAGTCACCTTCGAGAATAAGATCAGTCATGGCTTTAACATCTGCAGGAACGATATTGGCGACAACACTGATAACCCCTTTGCCGCCCACCGCCGCCAATGGCAACGTTAACGAGTCATCTCCCGACAGAATGGTGATGTCACACAACGATGCGATTTCGCTGGCCATGTCCAGTTTACCGGTAGCTTCTTTGACCGCGACGATATTTTCATGCTCAGCCAGCCGTGCAACCGTTTCGGCCGTGAGTCCGGAACCGCCGCAGCGTCCGGGGATATTATAAAGCACGATGGGCAGGTCCACTTCATCTGCGACTGCTTTGAAGTGCTGATAAAAACCCTTCTGTGTGGGCTTGTTATAGTAGGGGGCAACCTGCAGTGAAGCGTCGGCACCAACTTTTTTGGCAAACGCTGTCATTTCAATTGCTTCGGCGGTGCTGTTGGATCCGGTTCCGGCGATGACGGGGACTTTTCCACCAGCGACATTCACAACATGCTCGACAACTTCTTTGTTTTCCTTATGGCTCAGGGTAGGCGATTCGCCGGTGGTACCGACCGGCACCAAGCCGTCGGTTCCGCTTTCAAGGTGAAACTCTACTAATTCGGTCAATGTTTCATAGTCAATTTGTCCGTCTGAAAACGGTGTAATCAGCGCTACTAGTGTGCCGCTAAACATTTTTGATTCTCCAGATTTACTATAAAGGGGTTTCGATCAGCATTTTCATCTCTTCAACGGCCGGTCCGATACCCGTCAGTACGGCCCGTGAAATAATGCTGTGTCCAATGTTAAACTCGCACAGCCCTTCGATCCTGGCGACAGGGCCGATATTGCGATAGGTCAGTCCGTGGCCGGCGTGGACGATCAGTCCGGCGGCCATGGCAATATCCCGGCCGTCCCGAAGTTCGTTGAGACGTTTTTCGACATCTTTATCTTTGACTGCGTTGGCGTACAGACCCGTATGCAACTCAACCGCATCACAACCCGCCTCGGCCGTTGCGGCGATCTGTTTTTCGTCCGGCAAGATAAAGGTGCTGACCAGGATGCCTTTTGTGTGCATGCGCTTGGTGATAGTCGCCAGACGTTTTTGAAATTTCGCACAATCCAGACCGCCCTCGGTGGTCAGTTCATCGCGATTTTCCGGCACAAGCGTAACCTGATCCGGCTTGAACTTTTCGGCAATTTTGACCATCGGCTCAGCCATGCACATTTCGAGATTGAGTTTGCAGGCCACCGTTTCTTTTAAGACTCGCACATCGCGGTCATTGATATGCCGTCGATCCTGCCGCAAATGGACGGTAATCCCGTTGGCGCCCGCCAGTTCACACTGCACCGCAGCCCAGACCGGGTCCGGTTCGTCTGTTTTACGGGCCTGACGAATGGTGGCGACATGATCGATATTAACATTGAGCAAAGCCATCGTAATTCCTTAAATAAAATAGAGTATTGGACATTATAACGCTGTTACCAGCACCTGCAAGAGGTAAAATCCTAAATTCTAAATCCAAAATGCCGGTTGAGTTTCCCTGAACTTTGTGTTCTAAGTTGCTGATTAATATCCCACCACAGCAATGCTGAGTTTGTCGGCGAGAGCCAGCGTTTCGGGTTTGTCGATGATGATGGTTTTGTCTTTTTCGACAACGACGCATTTGGCGCCGTTTTTCTTTAAGCTTTCGATCGTATCGGTGCCGACACAGGGCACGTCAAACCGCATATCCTGGTTGGGTTTGGAGGTCTTCAGCAGGGTCCAGCCACCTTTTTTGCAGAGCGAGCCGGCGCGTTCGATCATGCGGGCGGTGCCTTCGATGGCCTCGACGGCGATGATTTCGCGTTCGCGGACGGCGATGGCTTGGCCGATGTCAAGCTGGCCGCATTGTTTGACGATGTCCCAGCCGAACTTGATATCCTCCCAGACCGAAGCGGGGGGCTGGTATTGGGTCATAACGCCTTCGGTTGCCATGTGTTCTTTACAGTGCATTGTGGAGTCCTCCAGAATGATGCCGCCGGAAGCGAGTTCGTCGGCGATCGCACATAAAACGGTGTCGTTGCGTTTGTCCATCCCGCGGAGGCGGCCGTACCAGATGCGGATGGCCCGCCAGTCGGGCAGATATTTAACGATTCGCCACGGGGTGTAGATCTGTTTTTTTGCGACGCGGCCGACCATAATGGTCTCGCACACCCCGTGTTTGCGGAGTTTTCGCATCCAGCCGCCGGGCCGAGCGATGGCGCCATAGAAAAAATGGTCCACATGGCTTTTCAGATCCGGTTCTGCATTATCGGCCAAACCTACGCAAATAACCCTAAAGCCAGCCTGTTTGGCCCCGTCAGCGACCAGAAAGGGCAGTCGGCCCTGTCCCGCGATCAAACCCAGTGTTTTTGGTTGAGCCATAATAAAGCTACTCTTGTGTATCTTTAAGCCGCTTGACTTCCTTGTCCAGTGTCCGCAGTTTCTTCCGCATGTCCGGCAGTGTTTCGATCAGGGCGTAAGCCCGTTTGGCCTTATTGGCGTCAATAGCGGGGGAGCCGACAATCGTCGCACCATCCGGTACATTGTTGATTACGCCCGCTTGGGCGCCCACCTTAACCATATTGCCGACTTTTATGTGTCCCACAACACCAACTTGCCCGCCGATCACGCAATGATGTCCCAGTTCCGCTGTACCGGCGATGCCCGCCTGCGGCACCAGCAGACAGTGTGGGCCGATTTTCGTCCCGTGTCCAATGGCGACTGCATCGCCGACCTTGCTGCCTTTGCCGATGACGGTATTGTCCAGCGTGCCGCGTTCGATCACGCAGCCGGAGCCGACCTCGACATCATCTTCCAGGACAACGAGGCTGCGGTCGGCGGCGCGATCCACTGCGATCTTTCCGATCCGGTCATCGAAGGCTGCACGTTCTACGGAAACAGCGCCGATCAGGGTCAGGCCCTGGCCTGCGGAAACGAATCGTCGGTGACCTTTTCGCGCGTGCTGATCACCGGATCGGGTGGAACCGGTGAGCCTGTCTACAGTGCG
>JBDLJN010000166.1:0-5553 GCA_039714335.1 Planctomycetota bacterium | reverse complement strand
TATTGGGCTTTGAGCTTTTAATAGATGGCCGTACCACTTTTGTGCGATCGTAATTCTATCGAGCCACTATCCTATTGCCGACTTGCATTTATCCCACCTGATAGCATGCGAAACATTGCACTCGTGGCTCAGCCCGAGATTGTGTAACGATAAGTCGAACGCGAGATACTTTCACCGGCTTGAACTGCTGAATCCGTTTATGACCAACTGACTGTCCCTTAGCAAGTTCCTGCCATAGATTACCAGGCGTCAGGCCTTCAATCCGATATTCCTGAATCCGTTCGCCATATTTGATTTGCTCTTGAATCACAACATGATCGATCATGCGAAGTGGCTGTACTTCTAACTCGATGGTATTTCCTCGCCCTTCGGTTACTGCGATCGGCGTGCTGAAGCGTTGCTTGAGTTCATTACCGAACTCACCTAGGCGTTTAACATCCGCATCCGGTACCAAACCCTGATTATCTACCACCGCCCCAATCACCAGATTACAATTACGCCCAACCGAGGTGTAATACATGCGCATTAATTCATCCACCGTATGGACCGTATGATCCTTACCCGGACGCCAGAACCAGTCGTGGTTCCCTTTTCCGCGTAAGACGATGTCGACCATGCCGGGCGACCACTCGGTACCGCTCGGATCGCCGCCATGCAGATACTTTCGCCATATTCCACTGTTGTGGGAGATCGCACCTTTTTCCTTGCCTGGCATCGTCGCCCAGCAGGGATAACCGGCATGGCCTGCCTCATTACCGATCCAGCGATGATCTGAGCGTTTCGACGAATTGTAGAACACGCTGTTCGGCTGATACTTTTTGAAAATGGGCAAGACATCCGGGCCGCCCTCGTGCGGTAACTTGACGCCCGCGTCATACCAGATCTGAACCAACGGGCCATAACGGGAGCACAATTCCTCAGTCATCTTTTCCGCAATGTGATTAAACTTTTTCTGTTTTTCTGTGCCCTTACCTTTGCCCCAATCCACATAATGTCCCCAAACACTCTGGGAGACATTGCGGTGGGTGCTGAAATAAATGCCCGGCAGAACATCAGCTTTATGACATGAATTGACGAAATCCTTAACAATGTCGCCTTTACCATGACGCCACTCGGCTTGCTTGAGGCCGTAGGGATACAAATCACTTTGCCACTGCATAAAACCGTTGAAATGAGTCGCGGTAAAAATTGCATACTTAGCCCCGGCAGATTTGGCAGCGGCCACCCACTGGTCAGTATCCAATTTGGTGGGATTATAGAGTTGTGGATTAAATGTCTTTCTTACTGCGTTGTTGCGTGTGAAATCGCCTGCTACCAATGGCATGTCAAGATGGAAGATCACACCGATTTCACAATTCTGCCAAGTCAGTTGAGCGGGAGTGGGAGTCGGAAATTTCGCTAGGGATTTATCGACCATTTCGGCCTGCGCCGGCGTTGATGCATATCCCAGACTCAATAAAGCGCTGGTTTGAACCGCGGCCTGCATGAATCGACGACGACTGATAGATACGTTCAGCATGATGTCATCCTTAAAAAACGTGTTTCATACTCAAGCTTTGAACAAGGAAAATAATTCAATAGTGTAGACATTTGTTTTATGGATAACTCTGGTCTAAGCACGGCCGACTGACTACTGACAACTCCCAGAGCAGCCGGGTTAAGCTTATCGAGAGAACCTCAATTATTCAATACCGCTTTTGAGATAAGTGTAGATCAGGATTCTGTCTCACCACTGATTGCCGGGATTCAACAGGTCAGCGTCAACAGGTAATTCTACTTTCGCTCCCTCGGCACGTATGTGCAGTTTCTTTAGCTTTATAGAGGCATTTGATTCGTCAGAGATAAAGTCTACTAATCACCTGGCAGCCCCCGCATCCATTCCGGCTCCGGGATCACATCCAATTGCGCCAGATGCTCGATCATATCCACAACGGTATCGTGTGCAGCGATATTGGCTTCTGAGTGGAGAACCTCTTTGCCGCTGTGGCTGGTTGAACTTGTTGATAAGCCCCAAACAATTGCCTCGGCGTCTAATGATTACTAATACTTCAATATTGACAGAAAAGTAGATGTAGATTACAATATATTAGTTTAGGCTCTGATAATGCAGTAGAAGTGTCAAATTAGAGAAACAGAAAAATGGTGTGGCGCATCTTAACGAGTGGGCGATGTAATACTGTCGTAAGAAAGTAGGGGAGTGTGGTTATGGGCAAACAAAGAGGCTTCACCCTGATCGAACTTCTTGTCGTAATTGCCATTATAGCGATATTGATGGCTATTTTGATGCCGGCTCTAAATCGGGCCAGAGAGCAGGGCAAACGTGCGGCTTGCCTTAGCAATGTAAAGCAGTTGACACTGGCATGGATTCTGTATGCAGATGATAACGACGGCAAGATGGCTAGCGGCAACACAAGCCTCGGCGGCCATAACAAAGATGGCGATTGTTGGGTATATTGGCCAGGACGGAATGCCTCAGAAGAAGAACGGATAAATGGTATCAAGAGGGGATTGCTGTTTCCATACTGTCCAAACTTAAATCTCTACAAGTGTCCAACCGGTGTGCGAGCAGAGGTGGTGACGTATGCTATAGTTGACGCTATGAATGGTCACGACGCGATACCCGGTGCTGACGGGCAGATAATCAAAAGCAGGACGCAGATTCGCAGGCCGGGCCAGAGGGCTGTTTTTGTCGATGAGGGTCGATTGAGTCCGTCAAGCTGGACAGTCAATTATGATAAGGAACTGTGGTGGGACGGGATTACGGTGCGCCACGGTGATGGAACGAACTTCTCTTTTGCGGACGGGCACAGTGAATACTGGAAGTGGAAGGATCCACGCACCATAAGGTTCGCTCGAGGTGAAATAAGCGCTCAGTCTTCGGTACCGGACAATCTGGATTTGTACAGAGTACAGAAAGCTGTGTGGGGGAAATTAGGTTATACACCGAATCGTTAGCAAACAGGGTTTTTCCTGCTATTGTGCTGTTGGAGAAAGAGGGTGTTTTAGTGTAGCCAAAGCATAACTTCTAATCATTCTATTTTCTTTGAAGGAGGACTATTATGTTTAAGAAATTGATTTTAGGACTGCTGGTGATGATGGCTTTAAGCGTGAGTATGGCCCAGGGGGGGACTTTCACGGTATTGCCCTGGACGAATGACGCTGATTCGGGTATCAGTGCGGATAAAGTCTATACCCACACGGGCAAGTTTACGGGCACTGAGGGAGAACCTTTTTATGCAGGCAACGGCGTGTGGTTTGAGGGTGATCAAGACAATCAGGGCGTTGACTGGAGTCTGTCGAATATACCCCACATCTTTGGCGGACAGCATGGGACCAATGTTACCGGCAGCGGTGCTGATTTACTGACGTTTTTTGTCTATGGTGACGATCCCGATGGAATTGTGCATCCGATATTGGAACTGAGCAATCTGACGCCGGGACAGAATTATATTCTCACACTCTACGCCAAGGGATGGGAAGCAAGCGGTCGCGTTATCGATATTACCGCCGACGATGATCCCGGCGATCCTGGCTCTGCTATTCAAGTCGATCAGGACGAGTACGGCGCGAGCAACGGGCTGCTTTTGAAGTATGCTTATACGGGGCCGAGTTCGGGAAGGCTTACGTTGACTTTCGATGAGCTGGGCAACAACGTGTCGTGGCACCATTACGCCTTCTCCAACGAAAAAGCCGGGCCGTATATCGGCGCGAGCCTTGTTGGTCCTGCTGATGGAGCGAACGATATGCCGCGGGATAATGTGATTCTTAGCTGGGCGCCGGGAGACTATGCCGACAAGCACGATGTGTACTTCGGAACCAGTTCCGACGATGTCGCTGATGCGTCCCCGACCGAGGATCCTGCCGGTGTCTATGTGGGCCGGCAAGACCCGAACACCCTGGCCCTCGATCGATTGGAGCTGGGCCGGACCTACTATTGGCGTATCGATGATGTCAATGCAGCGCCCGACCACACCATCTTCAAAGGTGGCATCTGGAGTTTTTCGGTTGAGTTATTCGCTCATCCAATTACGAGTGTTGTCGCTACGGCTTCCAGCAGCGAGCCGGGTAAAGAAGCTGAGAATATCGTGAACGGTTCCGGGCTTGATGACAGCGGTTTGTTGCACGGCATCGGAAGCGTAGGAAATATGTGGTTGAGCGCCCGAGATGCAGATCAGCCGACGTGGATCGAATTTGAATTTGACAAAGTTCACAAGCTCACCGAGATGTGGGTATGGAACTCGAACGATAGCCTGGAGCAGGCGATTGGTTTGGGATTCAAAGATGTCAAAATTGAGTATTCCACAGACGGCATCGATTTTACAACACTGGGCACGACGCATGAGTTTACTCAGGCGCTCGGAACGGCAGACTACGCGCACGATACCACTATTGACATGGAAGGTGTGGCGGCAAAGTACGTCAGGCTTACAGCCAACAGCAATTGGGGAGACATCCTGACACAATTCGGCCTGAGCGAGGTTCGCTTCTTCTTTATACAGGTCCAGGCAAGAAAGCCCGGCCCGGATTCAGAGGCAACGGATGTGGGCCTGAACCCGACCCTTGGCTGGAGAGCGGGAAGAGAGGCCGCCGGGCACGATGTGTACTTTAGCGATGACTTGCAGGCCGTGATAGACGGCACTGCCCCTGTTGAAACCGTGGCCGAAACCAGCTTTGGTCCGTTAGACCTCGATCTGGGCAGAACCTACTACTGGCGGGTCGATGAGGTCAATGAGGCCGAGATTCCCACAACATGGCAAGGTGATGTCTGGGACTTTAGCACGCAGGAGTATCTGGTTGTGGACGATTTTGAATCTTACAATGACCTTGATCCCGCTGATCCCGAGAGCAACAGGATATTTACTGCATGGCTGGATGGATTCGACAACCCGGCCACAAACGGGTCTGTCGTTGGATATGCCAATGCTCCCTTTGCCGAGTTGACTATTGTTCATGGTGGAAGCAAATCAATGCCAATGTCCTACAACAACGCTGTCGGCAAGTCTGAGGCGACGTTGACATTGACTCACCAGCGTGACTGGACCGAGAAAGATGTCAACACGTTGACAATATGGTTCAGGGGCAATTCGGACAATGCCGCTGAACCGATGTATGTTGCCCTCAATGGCAGCGCGGTGGTCGTCCATGATAATCCTAATGCAGCACAAATGATTACCTGGACACAATGGAATATTGACCTGCAGGCGTTCGCAGACCAGGGCGCTGACCTGGCCAGTGTCGATACGATTACCATTGGTCTCGGTGACAAGAACAATCCACAGGCCGGCAGCTCAGGTACGATGTACTTTGACGATATTGGTCTGTGTCCTTCGCAATCTGAACCGGCAGCGCCGGTTGGCACATTTTCCATCCATCCATGGAATGGCGATGGCGACTCCGGGACAAGCAGCAGCAAGACCTATACGCACACCGGGAAATTTACCGGTGAAGGTGCCGACGGTGAACCGATCTTAGCGGGCAACGGTGTATATTTCGAGCGCGATACGGATCATTCCGGAGCCAACTGGACACTGACCGGTGCTCCAAACGTCTTCG
>JBDLJN010000165.1:0-5559 GCA_039714335.1 Planctomycetota bacterium | reverse complement strand
GAGCAATTTGCAAAAATTGAAAATATGACATATCATTTCAAGGCAACAGCCAAAAGCTTAATCGGGCAACACGCCCGTAAGCCCCCGGCTATTGTATCAAAGCCCTTCGGGCTTATCCCTGCGCTTCCGTCTTCGCTAAAGCTACGCCGGACAAGTGCGATTTGGGCTACTGTTGCGGCTCTGTTTGATCTTCATCTACGGCGATCAACCGTTCCGCAGCCACGAGGCGATCTCCCTTTTTCAGTGAGATCATTCGAACGCCGGCGGTATTACGACCAATGGTTCGCAATTCCTCTAAGCCGGTTCGTACAATCATGCCATTGGCTGTGATCATCATCAATTCGTCGTCATCACGAACCGCTTTGATCGTTACAACTTTTCCGTTCCGCGAAGTAGTTTTAATGTTGATCAATCCTTTGCCGCCCCGGCTTTGCACACGATAGTCGCCCAATTCCGTTCGCTTGCCGTAGCCCAGTTCGCAAACGGTCAACAGGGAAGCGCCCTCTTCGGCGATAACCATGCCCACAACCGCATCGTCCTTCCTCAATGAAACCCCGCGAACGCCACGGCTGACGCGGCCCATTGAACGAGCATCAGATTCATGGAATTGAATCGCCATGCCTTTGCGAGTTCCCAGAATAATCTTATCATCACCACTGGTGATGGCCACCCCGATCAAGGCATCATCGTCGTCCAGTTTCAGGGCTTTGACGCCGTTGCTTCTGGGATTGCCGTAAGCGCTGAGGACGGTCTTTTTGACCACACCGTTTTGCGTTGCCATAACCAGTTGCCGCTCATTATCGAACTCGCGAACATTGATAATGGAGGTTATTTTTTCGTCTTTATCCAATTGCAGCAGATTGATGATATTGCGTCCCTTGCTCTGGCGGCTCATCGCGGGCACATGATAGACCTTCAGCCAGTGACAGATGCCTTTGCTGGTAAAGAACAACAGGTAATCATGCGTCGATGCAACAAACAGATGTTCCAGGAAATCCCCTTCCTTGGTATCCGACCCGATAATGCCTTTGCCGCCGCGGCCCTGTTTGCGATAGGTATCGATCGGAATGCGCTTGATATAGCCGCCGTGAGTAACAGTAACCAGTGTCTCTTCTTCAGCGATCAGATCTTCCATATCAAAGGCCTCGGCCTCATCGGTGATGATCTGTGTCAGCCGCGGCTGCTTGTATTTTTCCCTGATCTCATGCAGATCTTCGCGAATCACATCCAACTGCAAATCCCGGCTGGCAAGGAGGGCCTCATAGCCCTCTATTTTTTCGGCTAATTCGAAAAATTCCTTGGCTAGCTTTTCGATTTCCAGTCCGGTCAGTCGTTGAAGCTGCATAATCAAAATCGCATCGGCCTGCGGTCCGCTCAGGAAATGATCATTCTTTGTATGCTGGTCAATAAATGATTCCGGCAACAATTTTATCAGTGTTTGCGCCTCGGTTAAACGGAGCGGCTTTTTCATCAGGTTGACTTTCGCCGTCGGACTGTCGGGCGAGGCCTTAATCAAGGCGATAATCTCGTCAATATCCCCGACCGCGAGAATCAAACCCTCAAGAATATGGGCACGGTTGCGGCATTTTCGCAGCAAAAACCGAGTCCGTCGACGAATCACCGTCAGGCGGTGATTGATGTAAAGCCGCAGCATCCGTTTAATATCGAGTGTTTCCGGCCGATTGTTGACCAGCGCGACATTGTTGGCGGCAAATGTATTCTGCAGACTCGTAAAGCGATACAACTTATTGATGACGACATTGCTGTCGGCGTCTTTCTTCAAATCCACAACGATCCGCATTCCCTTGCGGTCAGACTCGTCCCGGATATCCGCGATTTCCTGAATCTGCCCGTTACGAACACAATCGGCAATCTTGGAGACAATGGTCGTCTTGACCACCATATACGGAATCTCAGTAATGACGATGCTTTCTCTGCCGCGTTTGCTGGTTTCAATATGATGTTTACACCGAAGCTTCAGGTGTCCGCGACCGGTTACATAGGCGTCCATAATGCCTTTTCGTCCGCAGATAATGCCGCCGGTCGGAAAATCCGGACCGGGGAGTCGTTCGAGGATTTCTTTAAAGCCGCATTCCGGGTTTTCGATAACCAAAAGCAAAGCATCGCATACCTCGCCCACATTGTGCGGCGGGATATTCGTCGCCATCCCGACTGCGATCCCGCTGCCGCCGTTGACAAGCAGATTGGGGAACTTCGCGGGCAAAACCGTCGGTTCCTGGCGGGTTTCGTCATAGTTGGGTACAAAGTCGACCGTGTCCTGCTTGAGATCTTCCAGCATATCCACAGCCGCATTTGTCATTCGCGCTTCAGTATATCGCATCGCCGCAGGTGGATCGGCGTCAATGCTGCCGAAGTTACCCTGCGGGTCCACCAACTGCATCCGCATATTCCAGTTCTGCCCCAACCGAACCAGTGTGCCGTAAGTGGCCTGATCGCCGTGCGGATGGTAGTTACCGCCGGTGTCACCGACGATTTTGGCGCATTTACGATGCTTTGAACGCGGGCCGAGATTCAGGTCGTTCATGGCCACTAAAATACGCCGCTGGGATGGCTTCAGGCCATCCCGCACATCCGGCAATGCACGCGCCACAATAACGCTCATGGCGTAATTCAGATACGAATTCTTGAGTTCGTCAAGAATCTGCATATCTTCAAATTGTTCACTGGGAGCAGTGTTTTCTTCCATAAAACAGTACCTTTAGAAGTAAGGTTTGTCGATCCGGGCGGCAGAGTCCTTTTGCCCATTTAATACGAATAAAGTATGTTAACTGAAGCCCCGCGAAATGTCAACGAATCCTTCTGTTTTTAAGGCATGAAAAACGCTTTTTTTTGGTCAATGAGGCAGATTTTTAATGGTTTTCCATACTATGGGGTATTCTGTCAATATTCCGTCTCCGAACCACCTGAAATGACCTTAAGATTGCCAAGATTCAGAATCATCGACGGCAGCTCACCCGCTGGTTGAAACGCCTGTGACCAATAAACCATCACGGCCTTGCCCATCAGATAATCCCGCGGCACGACTCCAACAGAATATGGGATCTCACCGTTGCTGACCCCCGGGACTGACCAGAAACGACCGTCCAGGCTGTTGTTGCTGTTGTCGCCGCAGACGAAGAATTCGTCGTCGCCAAGGGGAAACGGATTTTCTTTTGTTGCCCGCAGCGCAATCGATTCTTCGCCCATATAGAAGGTATCACGATACAGCCCGATGTGCCGGATCTGTGCCGGTCCCGATGCGAATATCTGAACCATCGGCGGCTTTTCATAGTGCCCATTGACAGGTTGGAGGCTTTCGTCCTTTGAAAGATCGCACGAAAACCGCTTGTCCCCCCAGCGAAGCACTAGCTGCTGGTCCACATTGGCAAACTCAAATTTCTCGAATTGCCCCGTTTCAATCCCTCCCACCCGTGTCGCCGGCCGCAATTGCGTTGTCTGCCCGTTGACCGTTTTCGTGAAGACCATCGCTCCGTCAAACTCCACCCGCGCTGAATAGAGCACGCCATACTTTTCAAGGGATGCCCCGATGCAGCCATTCGAATCATCACACTTTGCATAAAAATTTATCATCAAATCGCTGACAATCGGCTTAAACGAATACCCCGAACTATCATTGTAGCCATAAAACGCTCGAAAATCATCGGGGTTGTCAGAAGTATAGGCCATGGTATGCCGTTGGCCTGCCTTTTCGTTCAGCGTAAACACGGTCTCCTCGTCAAGCTGCCATAAAGAACTCGGCTCATTTTCAAAAGGCAACCTCCATGTTCTATTGTTGCTGTCCTGCTCCTTGGAAACCAACTCATTAAAATGTTCTGCTGCCTCAAGCGGTTGATGATCCTGCAGGAAGATCGGCATCCACAACTCCTTCTGAACATTGACAGGTTTTCTTTCGATTTTACCGTCTATGAACACATCTCCGTTAATTAGCTCAACCGTTTCATTAGGCAACGCGATCAGACGTTTAATATAGTTATCCAGCGGGTTTGTGGGATTCTTGAAAACAATCACATCCCATCGTTTGGGCTCAAAAAATTGATAGATCGACTTGAGTACAAAAATGCGATCTCCGTTCTTAACCGACCCCAGAGCATATCCCGGCTCAATGTAATCGCAATTCGGGCATTGCGGCCGGTTATGGCTGACCGCGTCATTGCCCACATCGAAATGGTGGCCGCAGCGAATACAGCGAATGCGATAATGGGCACCCCGCAGAGTCTCAGCCATACTGCCGGTGGGAATCTGAAATGCCTGCATCGTGAATGTCATAAACAGCAGCGCAAGAATAAAAGCCACTACCAGCCACTCCAGCAACGTGATGATGCTTTCGACCGAATGCTGGTGCCGATGGGCTAAACTCTCCTGTGGTTGGGGCCGCTTTTCTTCCATGATTTCATGTTATCCGGGCTAATCCTTGCCGCCATAAATCATTTTCATTCCGTCCGGGAACGGAACCCATCGAATCGGCTCTTCTTTGAGGCGATAGCCCCCCGGCCAATGCACAAAAAACGCCTTGCCGACAAGATAATCCTTCGGAACCACTCCGGCCGGATAGCTTCCGCCGTTATTCTTCAATCCCTCTTCATCCCACATTCTCGAATCTTTGCTGAACGGGCTGTTATCGCCGCAGGCAAAATATTGATCTTCTTCGAGAACGATCGGCTTGCTTTCTGTTGCCCACAAAGCATGAAATTTTGGTTCACTCGAATCGTCTGAGAGATAATGAATATCACGATATAATCCAATATGCGTCAACCGCAGGTCGCCGCTTCCCAATATCTGAACCTGCGGCGCAATTTGCCGATCGGTCCCCGCTGCGTCGATGCCGGTTCCCAAGTCGTGAACAAGCTTTGATAAACCCAATTCCAGAACGACCTGATGATCTAATGTTGCAAAACGAAATCGGCTCAACTCCTTCAAATCTTCTTGAGTACAGGTCATTTCTTCGAGTACAACCGGCTGCCCCTCCGACGTCAGACGGGATATTTGCATTGTGCCGTCCGCTTTGACCCATCCCTGATAAGCAATCCCATATTTGCTGATCTGGGCACCCGCGGCGGAATGGTTCTGCATCTCTGCATAATACTGAACCATCAGATCACTGCAAACAGGCATTACCGAAAATGAGCCGGGATTATCATAGGCATAGGTCGCCTTGAAATCATTACCCTGCTGCTCATTGTATTGGATGCGATGAACGCTGTCATTCTGACTGTCCAGTTCAAAGACCATCGCTCTCTCTGCACAGAGATTCCAGTTTGACATTTTCGTATTTTCAAATGGCTGCTTCCACGAATGTCCGTTAAAACTTGCCTCATCCGGTCGCGCCGGTTGATAATCATTATCGTAAATGGTCATCCAGAGTTCCTCCTGCACCTTTTCGGGCTTTCGCTGGATGTGGCCGTCGATAAAAATATCCCCGTCAATAATCTGAAGTTTTTCACCCGGTAATCCGACACAGCGTTTGATATAATTGATCCACGGTTCGCTCGGGTTCTTAAACACGATCACATCCCATCGCTTCGGTTCAAAGAACTGATA
>JBDLJN010000164.1:0-5576 GCA_039714335.1 Planctomycetota bacterium | reverse complement strand
TAAATTCGTGTTCATTCGTGGTTCAAAAAATCGTCATTCGTCCACCGTCAATCGACAATCACAATATCGCCTCCAGTTCCTCGGCGAGCATTCCTATCTGCTGTTTGGTTCGTTTTTCGGTTACGGCAATCAGGATCGAGTTATCCATACCCTCATAGTACCGGCTCAGTGGAAAGCCCGCCGCATAGCCCTTTTCGATCAGCTTGCCAATCACATCCGCCGCATCGCATGGCAGGTCGAATACCATCTCGTTAAAGACCCACTTGGCGTGAAAATGCGGCTCGACTCCCGGAATCGCCGTGAGCCGCTGATAGGCATAGCTGGCCTTGTCCGCACAAAGCTGGGCCGTTTCCTTCAGGCCCTGTTTGCCCAGCAGCGACATATACACCGTCGCCGCCAACGCACACAGCGCCTCGTTCGAGCAGATGTTCGAGGTGGCCTTATCCCGGCGGATGTGCTGCTCGCGTGTTTGCAGGGTCAGCACAAAACCGCGGTCGCCGTTGACATCGGTCGTCTCGCCGACGATACGGCCGGGCATATTTCTGGCAAACTTTTTCCGCGTCGCCATAAAGCCCAGGTACGGCCCGCCGAACGACATCGGCAACCCTAAACTCTGGCCTTCCCCGGTAACAATATCGACGCCCATCGCACCGGGCGTTTTCAATATGCCCAGCGACAGCGGATAGCACGACACCACCAGCAAGGCGCCCTTTGCGTGGGCCGCCTCGGCGATATCCGTGAAGTCGTCGATACAGCCGAAGAAGTTCGGATTCTGCAGCAGAACCACGCCGGTTTCGTCATCCAGTTTTTCTAAAATCGCATCGCGATTGGAAAGCCCCTCATGATTTTTTGTCTCTTCCAGATCGATCTTGAGATTGCGTGAATACGAGTGGATCATCACGCGGTAAATCGGGTTGACCGAATCGTCAATAATCACCTTGTTGCGGCGTGTAATACGCAGGGCCATCATCATCGCCTCATACAGGGCCGTGCCGCCGTCGTACATCGACGCGTTCGAGACCTCCATATCCGTCAGGCGGCAGACCATCGACTGAAACTCGTAAATCGCCTGAAGGGTGCCCTGCGAAATCTCCGGCTGATACGGCGTATAGGCGGTGTAAAACTCGCTGCGTGACAGCATCGCATAGACTGCCGACGGAATAAAGTGGTCATAGAAACCACCGCCGAGAAACGAGGTCAGGTGAATATAGTTCTTATCGGCGATACCGGCCAGAACATCCCGAACCTTTTGTTCGCTCATCCCTTCCGGCAGATTCAGCCCGCCGCAGCGGAGTTCTTCAGGCACATCCGCAAACAAATCCTGAGCCGTCAGGCTGATCTCAGCCAGCATCGCCGCTCTTTGCTCATCCGTATTCGATATATAAGGCATTACTGTAGTCTCCGGTCTTCAGTCCTCAAACCTCAGAATTGATAAATTTGAAAATCTCACTTTGAAAATTGAAAATCATTTTATCCTTCAGTCTCCAGAAACTGCTGATAGGCCGTTGCGTCCATCAGGGTGTCCAGTTCCGCCGGATCCGGATCGGCCGCTTCAATCCTGAGCAGCCAGCCGGCACCGTAGGCGTCTTTGCTGAGCCTGTCCGGGTTGTCGGGGATTTCGGTATTCACTTCAACCACTTTGCCGGAAATCGGCATGTACATATCGGAAGCGCTCTTGACTGACTCGATAACCCCGAATATATCTTCTTTCTTAAACTCTGTGCCAACCTCGGGCAGTTCGATGTATACAATGTCGCCCAACTGCTCCAGTGCATACGCCGACAGCCCCACGGAACAGATGTTGCCGTCCTGTTTAACCCACTCATGTGATTTCAAATAATGTGCATCTGCATCAACCAACATTTCAATCTCTCCTGTTATAAAGCATAGGTTACTTTTACTTTTCGATTTTCCAGATTTCGCGGTACGACTTTTGCTTTCAGCTTTCGCCCGCGAACCTCGATCTCAATTTCACTGCCTGCAGCCACATGCGGGGCAACCACGCACAGCCCGATCGCCCGCTGGGAATGTTCATCTGTTAAAACATTGTCCTGAGCCGTCCAATACGGCACCATCGTCCCGCTGGACACCCAGCCAATCGGCTGGCCCTCATAATACACCGCCGAACCGTCGCGGGCAATCCCCCTGTCAGACAGTTTGAACTGGCGGACCACCTTTGGCAACGCCGCGGTATCTGAAAAATCGCCATTCTTATACCGCTGTCTGGCCGCGGCCTGTTGTTCCAGTGCATCCCGGCCGATAAATTTCCTGGATGCATCCTCAAACGAAACAGCAAAAGCCGCCAGCGGAATCGTAAAGACCGGCATCTCCGAACCGTCCGGCGCGGTCCCCAGTTCGTGGCCATACAGCGGCAGTCCCGCTTCCAACCGGAGCGTGTCCCTGGCCCCCAGTCCCACCGGTTTTGCCCCGGCGGCGAGCAGTTTGTCCCAAACGGTCCCGGCTGATTGAGCCGGGATAAACAGCTCAAAACAAACCGGTTCGCCCGTGTATCCTGTTCGGGCGGCCAACACCTCGACCCCGGCAAGTGTCACCGAAGCAACGGCGTTTCGTTTGGACTCCGGCAGCGTTCCGCCCGTTACTAACGACTGCAGAATCGATTCACTTTCCGGCCCCTGCAGGGCCATCATCACCATTTCATCGCTGACATCAGCCATTCGAACCTCGGTAAAATCGGCCAAATGCCGCTGGAGATGCTGCCAGTCCTTTTCTTTATTCGAAGCGTTCACCACCAGCAAGAACGATCCCGCCTCCGGGCAATAAAGAAACGCATCATCAACCGCACCACCGGTTTCATTGGCCAGAATCGTGTACTGGGCTTGGCCGACGGCCAGCTTTGCGCAATCGTTCGTCAGGGTCCGCTGAAGAAAGGCAACCGCCCCGGAGCCGCTGATTTGAAATCGACCCATGTGGGAGACATCGAACAGGCCGGCGTGCTTTCGCGTGGCAAGGTGTTCGGCGACAATGCCGTCGGGGTACTGGATCGGCATCCGCCAGCCGGCAAAATCCACCATCCTGGCGCCGGATACCGTGTGCTTGTCATAAAGGGGCGTTTGTTTTGCTTGTTCCATCAATATCCTCTCAAGTTTTGAAACAAAAAAAGACAGAAATCAGTTTCGTTTTCATCGAAATATCCTGACTCTGTCTGTTTACCTGAGATATCTGATCCTTCGGCGCCGCTCCATGCGGTCTCTCCAGAGTTCCGTCCGGCCGGGATCCGTTTGCCTGAGAGTTTCCCGACATTTTTTGCCGGTTACACCTTCGGCGTCCCTGCCAACAAAACAGGAATCTCTCTCCGCAGCCATCATTCGGAAGATGCCGGTATTATAGCGTCCCCCGCGCCCCCGTCAATACTATTGTTTGCATTATTTTGCTATAATCAAGACCCAAAGAGCAAGATCCTGCTATTTCACACAGGTCCTCGCCTCTGAAACCCATCCGTTTTTAGAACTCAAAATGGGTTCGTTTGGTAATTCTTCCTTTTTGGTCTCCAATCAACGTCTGTCGGCTGAAAAACGGCCTGTTCATTCTTAATTTAGCTGCAGGCCGATTTTGCGCATAGAGAAAAAAACGTTGTTTATCATTTTTTTATTTTTTTCCAACATTCCTTTCACGGAGGGACTTTATCCCGTTTGTCAGGCCGCAGAAGCCTTTGCAGTCGAAACGCCCGCAACCCATGTTTGAGCATGACAACGCACTCGAAGTCCCCTCAAAAAGCCCGGAGGGCTTCGAACAATAATAGCCGCGGGTGAAGGCGAACAAAGTGAGCCGAAACCCGTGGTAATATGCCCCCCGACACCCCAACCCCAAAGGGGTTGAACAAGCCGACTAATTCAACGGACTTGATAACAGTTTTATATCATCAATCCAAACCGTACCGGGGCCTTCAACCACCAGATTCAATTTGACATTAGCGGGCATCTGTCCGGCTTCGAGCCGAAACGGTGTTTGTGAACTTGTCCAATTTGTTTCAGTAACGGGTCGCTCAATACTGCGAGAGAAGAATTCACCTTTACCCGGAATACCACACCACATCTCAAGATATGCCTTGCCCCCCATTCCAGAAGCACGCAGCTTTGCTGAATAGATAAGCATCCGATTGTCAATTCCCATTGGTCCGGTTTCAAAAAGTCGGATTGTTCTTTTTTCTGGCGTAGTATATTCAACTTTCAAAGACCCATTGCCTTCGGCAAAGATGTTGTTATCAATCTTTACACCATCCTGTACCAATAGCCCTTCCAAAGTATCTAATGGATACGCCTTATGACTGACACGATTTCTTTGCTCTGACTCTTTGATTGCTTGAGGATAGAAACGGAATAATGGAATGAGCGTAAGGATTCCAAGGAAACCTAAAAGCCCCAGGCACGGCACGCCAATCGCAGCGATCTTTCCCTGAGTCGTCTTCCAACCGATGATGCCGAAGATAAAGGCCAGCAATAAACATAGAAATCCTAAGAATAAAAAGGGGCATCCGTATAACATCACCCCTCTTGGAGTCGATCCATGAGTTGCCTGCATAGACAGAATAACATTTAAAACCAAAGGCATAAGCGGCAACAAAAGCCCCACAAGCATCAAAGCCAATGCCATTTTGCCGTAGTTGGGGCGGGGTTTGGATTCGTTTGGCACTGAGACCGGTTTCTGCACCGTTTCCTTTTGCCGGATTGCCTCCAGCAGTTCCTGATACTCTTCTTCGGTAATCCTGCCCTCTTCGAGCAACTGCTTCAATTCCTGTTCGCTGGTTGGTTCCATTTGTATGCTCCTATTTTTCAATACTCACTCAAATATCAATTATTCTCTTAAAGCCCGCAGGACTTCTAACAATAACAGCCGCGGGTGAAGGCCGACAGGCCGTAACCCGTGGTAACGATACCACAAAATCCCACAACCCCAAAGGGGTTGAACAAGGTAGCACGGGCTTCCAGCCTGTGTCGCAAACCGATCCGACTCAGGCAAGATGCCTGAGCTATCTTACAGCTTCCCTAACTTTCGTTTGGCTTCGGCGACGGTGATGTCGCCGGAGCGGAGTTTTTCTAATATCGCCTTTTTCTGGTCTTCGGCGCGGATGACGGTTTTGGTGTTGCTGATGAGTTTATCCAGCCGGCTACGGATCGCGGCGTAACCCATATCCGTATTCTCTTCAAGAGCCTTGATGCTGAAGCCCGAAAGCAGGTAATCCAGCAGAAACTGCTGGTCGTCAGGGGAGAGGCGATTCAAGGGAGATTCAGTATATGGGCCCTCGACTTTGACGCCGCAGGCGGTACAACTCATCGCCGAAACCTGCATATTCAGCCCGCAACAGGGACATCGTGTTGAGAGTGATTTCTGTGCCATAAGAACTATATTAGCCATAAAAACCATTAAATCAAATTATTTTTGGATTTTTATATGAAAATCCTAATTTTATTTTGACACAAGAAAAGGGTTGCCAAACGGGGAAATTTCGGTAGAATCTTGCTTCTTGATGCCCAGGTGGCGGAATTGGCAGACGCGCTAGGTTGAGGGCCTAGTGGGGTTAATACCCCGTGGAGGTTCAAATCCTCTCCTGGGCATTT
>JBDLJN010000163.1:0-5662 GCA_039714335.1 Planctomycetota bacterium | reverse complement strand
ATGAACATGATCGTAACCAAGAGAATTAACATAACCTAATTTATTGGCCCCTTTTAGGGGCCTTCCTCATACCACCGGCTCTGCCGGTGGCTAGTGATTTTATTTTCTTGGGTATGCTGTATCAAGACATTTCAATATGTAGACCTGTTGGATTTCGCTGAAATGGGTGAGTACTGGTTGGAGTAAATTATGATTCAATACAGCCGGCGATGCTGGCGATGGCCCGAGACTTACAGAGGGGGCTCGCAGGTCCAAAAGAAAATAGGTCTGGTGGCTGGTGGGTCGGCCTTTGTGAAGTTAAAGGGTGTAGTGCTTTAGAGTGTCTTAGTCTGTCATTGAGGACAGGTGTTTTTTCCACATGCCGTCGGGTTTGATCTTCATGATCTCGGTGTCGCGGAAAAAGTCCAGTGTGGCGATGGCATAATCAACGATCGCTTCGGTCGCAGCATTCTTTGCGTCCAGATAATCTTCCCTGGCATCCAATGCGTCTCGCGTGCTGGCTCGGCCGTATTGCATCAGGAGCAGTGTGTTTGATGTTCGCTTTTCAGCGATTTGGACGCTTTTCTGTTCAATCTGATAGCGCTGGCGTGCCTCGATCATCCTGCGGTGAGATGTTTGCACTTCAAGGATGACGGTATCGGTTGCCTGCTGGTGTGCCCGTTGCTTCTGCATGAGTGTGATCAGCGATCTGCGGTAGGCATTTTTTTCAAAATGCCGATCAATGGGAAGATCCAACTGCAAGCTGAGTTCATAACGGTCACGAGTGCTTCCCAGTTCACCGGGGTTGGCTCCGAAGATGGTTTTTCCGTTGCTTTGCGGATTTGCGTAGCCGACGAGATTCAACTCGGCACGGATCGCATCGGCGACTACATCGACTTTACGCTCGGCATCGATGACGGCGTCGGCGGCGTTGGCCAGATCCAGCCGCTGATTCAATGCGCTCTCAATCGCCTGCGGCAGCGAGAGGGCAATGTCGTCGACGACAGATTCAGACAGAGCGGCCAATTCATTCATATCCAATTGAATGGGTGTGCTGGGAATGATTGCCATCTGCATCTTAAATGCATCCAGGGCATTGTCATAATCCTTTTGGGCTTGTGTGTAACGGCTCATCGCTTCCATCCGGTCCTGATTGGCCTGCTGGAGTTCGTGCCGGGGCAGTTTGCCGGCGGCGGCTCGTTTTTGGAGTTTTTTGTGCATCTTAGCCAGTGCGAAGTAGTAATCCCGTGCGTTGATGCGATGGTCGTTTAACTGCAGGAGGCGGTAATAGTCGGTCATGATCGAAGTGACGAACTTTTTGCGGAAACGGTTGAAAGTTCGAATCTGATAAAGGGTATTGTGTTGGGACTGTGTGAGGTTTTCCAGGGCAATCTTGCGCCCCGCCCCGCGCAGCAGGGGCTGGGTAATGATCGCTGTGGCGATCGTGGAGAAACCGCTTCTGTAGTCGCCGGAAAGGATATCCACCCAACCGAAGCTGATGTCGGTTCCGATCTGTGCTCCGGTGGCCAGCAGTTGCTCAAATCCGGCGCCGCCCATCGCGCCGACACCTTCGTTGCTGCCGTCTTTTCGATAGCCGCCGCTTGCGCCGACGAAGGGGATCGGTTCATAGAGATGCTGAACATCCGTCTGGGCCAGTGCGGTTAGATACAGCTTTTCTTTTTCCGTGGCATAGGTGCGGTTTTGGGCCGTTGCGATCGCAACCGCTGAAGTCAGGGTCAATCGATCTAAAACGCCGATTTCGATGTTGCCGGATGTGCCGTTAGGGTCGGCGGCGTTGATGCTGTAATTTGTTCGGTCGCCATAACTTTCGTCCCAGGTATTGTCGATGGTCTTGTAAACGGCCGCATCGGTCTGTTCAACGGTTTGAGCCAGATCGGTATTGCAACCGGTCAATGCCAAACCGGCACACACAAGACACAGGGATGTCAGAACTTTTTGTTTCATTGCTGTCCCCCAAGGCTTACTGAATGACCGTTGTAATCCCGACTATTTCGTTATGAAGACAGGCAAAACTCGGCTGTATGGGAATTTGAATGGATCGGCCCCATTCCGGAACCGTGGGATTGCGCCAAAGTTGTTGCGGGATCAATTCCAGCGAGGGGCCCATGTTTGATATTTGCGAAATAAAGGTTTGCCGCGGCGCATTGAGCGAGACAACTTTGACTTTCATGTTTTGTGCAAATTGCCCAATGTTTTTTTGGGGTACCCAGGCCGTAATGGATTCGGGGGTTGGCTTGACGATCGTCATAATTGCATCGCCACGGACGACGGTTTGTCCGGGTTTGCAATTCAGGGTGTTCACGATGCCGTCAAATGGAGCGGTCAGGACAATAATCCCGCGCTGCTTGATAATTTCAGCGATTTTTTTCTCCTGAACAAGAATAGCTTTTCGGATCGGCGCCAACTCCTTGTTGCTAAGCAGCGGCGAGTTTGGGATATTTTGATCAAACTCATCCTTGCGAATCTGTGCGAGCTCATAGTTGGCTTGGGCCTGTTTCAGCAGGGTCTGGGTCTGATCCACTTTTTCTTTCAGGATACCATGCTGTGCCTGGGCTCTTTGGAGTTCGTATTCCTCAGTGGCCTGTTCGGTGACAAGACGTTTAACGATCTCAAGCTCGACTTCCAGATCTTTCAATAAGAGTTGGTCCGGTCCCAGGGCGGCTTTAATTTCAAGCGTTTCCAGACGGGCTTGTTCCAGATCAATGGCCAGCCTGCGTTCTTGGGCGGCTACATCGCTGTTATGTTCAAACTGATCGGCAATCAGCCGGTCTTCGGCGGCGGCCAATTCCGCTTTGAGTTGTTCCAGTTCGGCCTCGGCGGTGGCCCGTTGGGCCTGGAGCAGGGTATCCACATATTCTTCCCGTGCGACGGTATTTTCTTTAATGACGGCCAGCGTGTCGCCTTTTTTGACCTCTTGGTAAAGCGACACGGCGATCGATCGCAGGTATCCTGTCTCAACACTGTTGATCGTCTGTTCGTGACTGAATGCAATCCCTTTAAGCTGGGCCGTTTCGGATTGATGCAGAAACAGAGCTGCTACGGCCACGATTGCCGCTGCCCATACGAGCATGGGCAACACGCGTGTTACCAATTTACTTTGTTTGAACCAAAGTTTCATATTCGGAACTTTCCTTGGCTAAATCTGTAACAACTGTTCCTGAACCGTCAGATTTACGTTGGCGATGTCTTCGATTTTCTGTAGCTCGGAAACCATCTGTTCGTTTCGGGTAACATTTTTAATCATCACCTGGTAAGCGTACTCTACCGTTCGGTCTCCGAAGTCCCCATCCTGCGAAGAGATCATGGTATGGGCACTGCAGAATTTGTCTAAGATTTTTAAAATCGGATGGCCTGAGCCGATATGATCCTTGAGACAGAAACGCAGAAACGCATTATGCGGCCGATGCGTCCCAAACTCCGACAAGTGCAGATAGAGGATAATGCCGCCAATAACAAGAGTTCCGAGAATCGCGACGCCGTATCGCTGGGACCCGCAGGCCATGCCGATCACTAGTGCACTGAAAATGAACGCGATATCGCGTGTATCTTTGATGATATTACGGAAGCGGATGATCGACAGTGCTCCCATCAACCCGACCGCGACGACAAAACTGCCGGCGATTGTGGACATGACCATCGACACGATGACAGTGATCAGGATCAGCGACTGGACAAATGAACGAGAATAAGAAAGGCCGGTGTGGGTAAAATAATACAGCCATGCCAGCAATTGCCCTAAAACAAAGGCCAGTAATAGAGACAGCAGGACCCCCTGAACAGAAAACTCTGAACTGTTTAGTGAATTGCTTTCAATTACTTGCCAGATTTTATCCATTATTGCTGTCCGATCGAACACATGGGGGTGTAAAAGCCCGAACTGCACGATTGTTTAACTGACGAGACATACTTGGACATCGCGGTTTGTTTCAGATCGAATATTTTCACCATATCCGTTAACCAGTACGGATAGCGGTCCGAAAACTTAATTTCGAGAATGACAAAGTCCATCGGTACCGTATGCCAGTTCTGTCCGTCAACGGAAACCTTGGGCGTGTCCACTGCCTTGAAGGCCAACTCGCGGTCGAATGTAATGCGAACCCGATTGCTCGAATCTCCCTCGTATGCTTGCCGTATATAACGCACCGAAAGGATGGGATTTGCGCGGAGACTCTGGAGATAGAAGCTGAATTGATCCAGTGTTTCTCTATCTTTCTTGTAAAGCCCGGCGGTTGCCATATTTCCACGGATTGCATCCAGCAGGTGCACTTTTGGGATTCGCGCCCTGTTTTTGAAGATGACGGAATTGATCCGACGCTTAATTTCAAAAAAGCAGACCGACTGCGGATTATCATCATAACAGCGGACGCGTAACTTAAATCGATTTTTGCGGCCTTCGAGCGTTTCTTTGCACAGATGAAGGCTGTCGGAGTCGAAATACAAGCTGGAAACAGGGTATTCATGGCCGGGGCGTTTTCGAGCGTACTGGTCCGGTGAAATATACGATTGGATATACTGAGCGATCGCGTGGGCCTTTGTTTCCCGGATACGGTATTTCAGCTCATACCGACAGGAAAGTATCTTATCTGCGCTGTTTCTGCGATGGATGAACTGATAGGGCTTCCTCTCAGAACGCACACCTGAACCGCCTCCACGTCGGGGGAGTATGCTTAATGCAGACCACCGCTTTGTGGTTTCGGATTCAGCCAGACTGGATGTTTTGATATTTGTAATAGACCTACCTCACCATCACCCATATGTACCCCAAAAGAACTCATTGCCGATTCACAAACAGCATATCTTACGCAGGGGTTAGCATTGTCAGAGGCCTCCTTTTCAAGGCACTTGTTCCTGCCGAAGATTAACCAAATTATAACACCATTTCTCCAAAAAGTCAAGAGGATTAGTCTGTGGACAGTATAGATCTGCTTTTTGTCCGGGTTACGCCGATAAAAACACTTTTTGGTGCTTGTTGAAGTGTTATCATCAGATGAAGAAATGACTTAGGGGGATTTCCGGAGTTTTCTTTTTTACTCCCCAAAGGCTGTTTTTTGCGTAAGACAGGTATGCGCGGAATGGAAAACGCGCCAATGGCAGAGTCGGTCATGAGAGAGCGGTTATGCCCACTGAAAGAACGATAAAGAAAAGAATATTGACAGTTCCAATTTGACAATAGGTGTGGGGAACCTATAATGAGCAAAGAGGTTAAAGTACACACCTTATGCCGCCTGTTGCTGGGAATAAACATCAATCTGACAGTTTGGTTCACTTGGGCCTTGCGAAGAGCGTTGCCCGCAACCTTGTGCTTAACCCAGTGGGGCAATGTGAAATATTGAGCGGAAAACATGTTTTTTTGCAATATTACAGCGTTTTTAAACGTTCGGATTTCTGTTGAAGGGGTATTAGTCGTGATGACTATTGGGGGCACTTATTAACCCGGTAGCTAAAAAATTCTGGTGTAAAAAGCGACAGTTTGACAGTAAGGATGGAATGGCAGGAAGTTTTTTTATATGCCGGAGCCGATTTATGGATTTTTTGGATAGCTGGAAAGACACATTAATTACTAAGAGCTTCTAACAAAACTTATTCTGTAACACATTATGACAAATAAGAATACAACCTATTTCGACAAATGCTTCATGGATGTCCGACCTGCGTTCATAAC
>JBDLJN010000162.1:0-5684 GCA_039714335.1 Planctomycetota bacterium | reverse complement strand
GCGACATCTGCATCTTGTAAAGCATCAAATCCGCCATCGCTGTTGCCTTATCGTCGGCCTGCTCAGTCCCCGTCTCCAGAAAACCGGCCGCCTTTTCGCGGGCTTTTGTCTCTGCATCAATGACGCCGGCCAGTGCATTTAACTCGCCTTCTACAATCACTGCGTTTGCCATCAATGTGTAGAGTTCGCCGTTCTGCGGTTCGGCTTTGATCAGTTGGTTTAAGGACGCAATACATTTGTCTAATGGTGTTCTGCGGTCGGGGGTGGCCCCTCGCCGAGCAATCGACAACTCCGCTTTTGCATTCGCCATTAAGAGAAATGTATCCGGTTCAGTGCCCTCACGCTCAAGGATATCAAGAATCTCCGTTGTCTGTTCCTCAACAGGACCCCAGGAACGCGCATCGCCGGCATCAGCGGCCTGATAGTAAAAGTCCAGCAACTTCCGGCGGGCGTCAATATTTTCAGTATCGATGGTAATGATCTTGTTCCAGCAACCCATCACCTTGGGCCAATCGGCCTCATGCTGATCATTGTGGATCAAATGCAGATCCGCCAGTTCAAACAGCCGCTGTACCTTGTCTTCATCCGTTTTTCCAAATGCGTAGGCACGGCCCAACTGCGTCTCCGCTTCTTTGTAGTCTTCCGCCTCCAGTGCCTGATGTGCCAGGCCCAGGGCGCGATCCGGATTGCGGCGTACCTGATATAAGTAGAACAAACCGCCGCCGGCCACAATCGTCATCGCCAGCAGAACCACCCCGATAATCACAACTGTCATATTTAATTTTTTTGCCATAACATCCTTTTCCTTTATCAATCCTTTACCTTTTCGATCACCCTTTAATCGAAAATCATTTCAATTTATTCGTTATTAATCTTTTCCCAATCGGGCCAATGATTTTTTTCCAGTTCCGGCAGCAGTTTTTCCATCAATTTTTTGCTGGCCGCCAGTGTTTGTTCCTTGTCGGGATAGATCAAGCCAAAGGAACCGATACCGTAAAATTTCCACTCCACTTTGCAGAAATAGGAATACTTGCTAAACCAGTTGCTGCCGAGGATCAACCGCGTATCGGTACGACTGCCGGAATACTTTCCATTGGCATGAAAGAAGTACTGAACGGAGAAATTATCCTCGCGCATCGTTCGCCGGTCAATACTCCTAAAGGCAACATATTGGAAGTCCAGTTTCTGCTCACCATCATCGCGGGGGATATTGACCGTAACAACCCCGCCGCCTTGTCGCGTATTGCCGCCGCCGACATAGCACTCATCCGGCACATGCGGCACCATATCCGGGTTGCCGGTATAATAGGTAATAAACAGCGAACAGTGGCGCATCGGACTGTCCGGATCGGCCTCGGAATCCTCCAGCATCCACTGCAAATATTCTTCAGTGCCCAAACTATCCAGCACATCACGATTCTGAATTCTTTTTCTATCTTTCAGTTCAAATGGAGCCAATGCAGCGGCGTTCATTTCGTCCAGCGGATGCTGCAGGGCGATGGGTTGTTTGACCATCTGAACGCCCAGCGCACGGATCACCGTTTCCTTGGCGATGGCCGCAGACAAAAGAATCGCCGCACACACAATAAATGCCGGCTTCAAAAAAGATTTTGTTTCTGTTGCTGTCAATTATGTCTCCTGCGTCGATGAATCAGCGGCTTTACGGACAATGATGTCCTCGTGTTCAACCTCATCTTCATCAATAAACAAATTACTCATCAACCACGCCAGGGCGCCATACAGTACAAACGCCAGCGGCAGCATCAGCATCCCCAGCATATCATGATAGATCCCCTGGGCATACTTGGGATCGCCGAAGATATAAATAAATCCGGTAATCGTTACCCGAACGATATTGCAGAGTATCGCGATCGGCAGTGTCGAAGCCAGCAGCACCAGCCGCTGCCAGATCGGCCGCCAGTGCAGATAGGCCATTGCCACGCCCAGCGCCACGAACGCCATCACCAGCCGCATCCCGCTGCATGCGTCCGCCACATCCAGCGCCGGTTCCAATACTACGCCCTTGTGCACAACATCAATTGTCGAACCCTGCACAGTGGCTTCCAACTGCGGAACCAGATTCAGTATCAGCGTCGCCACCTGCGCCGCCAACTGCCGCATCGGGTTGGTCAACTGAAAATAAAGCCGTCCGGGCAGCGGCACGGCAAAGAACAGATAGGCAACGGGCAACCAGGTATATTTAAGGATCTTCCATCCACCGACAAACAGGACGGCCGAGCCAATAACCGCGATCATGATCAGCGGCTTGCCGTACATAAACTTCAGCATGACAACATTGACCGGATACAGGACAATAAAAAACAGAAGACAGAACAAGCCCACAAGCCAACTCGGACGGGGTTCTTCGATCGTCAGGATTTCATCCTTGCTCTGGTTGAGAAAATACAAGCTGAACAGCGGGATCAGAAAACCGTGTGACCAGCTTGGGTTGGTCAGCCACTGGCGAACAATGCCGTTAATCTCTTCACGAAAGATCCACCAGATAAGCACTGAAACAATGGCGATCTTGATAAATGCAGGCACACCCAGATCCAGCCAGCTCTTTTCCTGAGCCGTTTCGTTTGTCGGTTGAACTGTTTCGGTTGACTGGGACTGATCCATGCTGTCTGCTTTACATATTTTTTAGAACGGGGAGAGGTTAATGGGATTGTCGCCAAAATCATCATAGGCGAAGTTACGGTTATAAGAAAGCCCAAAGCCATAATTCGCAAAGAAAGCATTTCGCAACGCCGCCAGCCAGCGGGCGGTCCCGTGAGTGCCGACATTGATATAATCATGCTGCTTAATAAAAAAGTCCGGCAGCGTGCCATCCATGATTTTTTTATAATCAACCAGCACGATCTCTTCCTGCATCAATCCGGCTTTGTTTTTTCCAATACGGCGAACGACCTCGACTTTTTGAGGCCAGGCAATCGGACCCAGGCCACCCGCAATCGTAATCGCCTGTTTGAGTGTAATGGGGCGGCCTGTAATCGGATAAGCATTCGGTGCATTGACATTGCCCGCCACATAAAATTCACCCACCAGATCGCGCGGGACCGTAATTCGGTCTGCCGGACGGACCACAATATTATATCGCGGATCACCTGCTAACAATCGATCGACCGGAATCTGGATAACCCGTGTTACGGTATCACTTTCGCTAATATCAGATAAACCAAACTCCGACGGGATTAGCGGTTCTGTTTTTTTCCGCTCAGAAGCAAACTGCCCGGGCTCCAACAGATCCGGCTGCAAAACTGCAATCTCGATCCCTTCGGAGTCCGCTTCAATGGCCTTCCATTTACCGTCTTCAAAAATCCACTCAATACGTGACGCCGTTGGATTTGGCGAAATATCACCGGCCGTATCCAGCTCATCGGAGAATTCGTCTAATGGGTCAAACTCATCCCGCGTTCCCATTTCCGCGGTCGTAATCAGGCGGTCATCAGGGTGAGTGCTCGGTGTAATCATCTCAAGCATTTCATCTTCGGCGCTTTTTTGCTTCGGTTCAACGGGCTTTGAGTCAAAATCCTGCTGCATCTCGAACGTTGGCAGCTCTTCAATTTTGACATCGCGGGATACATAAATGTATTCAACATTGAAATCCCCGACACCGCCTGCCAATGCGATGGCATCCGTCAGACGAATCGGATACCGCGGCAGCTGAAACCGTGCCGACTGCGCAACACCCTGCCCGACAATCGAAAACAACCGACGTTCTGAATTCAGGAGCGTAACAATAACAGAAGGATGCTTGATAATGTTCGGCGAAAGAATAGTAACGATTTCGCGTTCAAGTTCCGCCTCAGTCAGTCCTTCAACTGTCACAGTACCCACATCAGGAATCGAAATTCGACCTGATTCAGTCACAATAAACTGGTTTACATACTGTTGACCTTCATTGTACAGCTCAAAGATTGAGATCTGAATCACATCACCTGCGCTGAATACATAATCCGGCTCGTATGGCAGCAGGTCTTCGGGCCGGGGTTCTTCGGCGCCGGTATAGGTCGGAGGCGGTTCATCAGACACACCTAAAGTATTCAATATCACGTTAACTGTCGGGGTCGGTTCAAAACGCCCCTGCGCCGTCGGATCCAGCACATCATTGTAACATCCGCTAAACCCAACAAACAGACAGGCGATGAAAACCCAAATAATGCCTCTTTTCGTCATGATTTCTAACCCATCAAAAAATAGTACATTTGTCATCCATAAACTGGGTCGCTACTCGTCCCATTAAACGAAAATTCAAACATTAGTTCGGTTAGTTTCTAGTGTCTCTTTATCAATAATTTCGGCGACAAAGCACTTTAACCAATAAAAATACAAAAAAAAGACATCCCCATAATAAAAAAAGACTCTCTCGTCACCCAAATGTCATGTTTTCACGGTAAGTTGAACCACGGGAAGGCTTTCACTATACTCGCCTGCGAAGCCAAATGTTCATTAAAAACAGGAAATTGTGAACCGCCGAAATGGCTAATCTGTCACTTCCGGGATTTGCGCCCCACGGATATCTTTGTAATCAAATCGAACCATCAAATCTCGTGAAGCAATTCCGTTACGGATATCAAAAACATCAATTGCACGCGGAATTCTTTTGTCTAACTCATTGTTATAGCGGAGGTTATAACATCTTGCCAACCACACCAAACCATCCTGGGAATTATCCAGTTGAACCCATTCAATTCGACCCGAGACTAAGGATTGAAGAACAGTCACACTCACATCACGGGGCCATGCGGTCTTCAAAGATTTATACCACTGGCCTTCGATCTTTATATTTTCACCTGCAGCCATAGACTCTGTTTCCAAAAGATCGGCGCCGGCACAAAAACTGTAAAAAAGAATAGTCGCCAGGTCCTTGCTCCAGAACGAACCAGGAAAGTCCGATAGAGACTCCTCTTTCTGGCCTGATGAGTCATAATCGTCCTCCTGCAGCGAGCACTGGACGGTCCCAATCGGTTCCGTTGAAACCGCTGTAAAAAATCCGGCTTCCGGATTGTATCCGTGCTGCTGCCAGGTAATATAATCTGAAGCATTTGTCTTATAGTAATGAACGATACAATTCGTCTCAATCGTAGGGGAAACGGACCTTGCGGTCTCTTGCTGAGTGTCCTGCTGAGCATCATGACCGCAGCCGATGAGCAGTATGTTCAAAACAGCTAACAAAACGACTGAAAGAACTGCCGAATTTCTCATCTTAATTCTCCGTTTTCAGTGTTAATAATATTTGGCTCTCATCCAAACAAGTTGGTTCATCATGTCAATTAATATAACATAAGTCCTGTCATTTATTAATCTTAGCGTGTTATTGCAACCCGCTGTCTTCGGTGTCTTCATTCATCGCTTTTCCGGGCATCCGGAAAATGCATTTGTCATCGTCATCACTTAGAGCAATTTAATTTTTCGTGCTCGCTTTTTGCCTGTTGCGGCTTTGGCTGGCGGCATAAAGCAGAGCAGAAAAGATGAAAGTGCTCTTAAAAATGCTCAACCATTCATATTTACTGAAAAATGGGTTTGTTTGGTAATTCCTTGTTTTTTACGGTTAAACGCAACCTTTCAAGGACAACACGTTTCAGTAATGCTTTTTTACCTATTTTACCAAATGGGTTCGTTTGGTAATTTTGTGTTTTGGGCGTTCAATTTCATCTATCTGTACCTGATCAGGGATAGCC